>JAEKKW010000095.1 GCA_019510195.1 Lysobacterales bacterium
CTGCTCGAACTCAGCGCGCCCGACATCATCGTGCGCAACGAGAAGCGCATGCTGCAGGAATCGGTCGACGCCCTGATGGACAACGGCCGTCGCGGCCGCGCCATCACCGGCACCAACAAGCGCGCCCTCAAGTCGCTGGCCGACATGATCAAGGGCAAGCAGGGCCGCTTCCGCCAGAACCTGCTCGGCAAGCGCGTCGACTACTCCGGCCGATCGGTGATCGTGGTCGGTCCGTACCTCAAGCTGCACCAGTGCGGCCTGCCGAAGAAGATGGCGCTCGAGCTGTTCAAGCCCTTCATCTTCGCCAAGCTGCAGGAACGCGAACTCGCCACCACCATCAAGGCGGCGAAGAAGCTGGTCGAGCGCGAGGAAGCGGAAGTCTGGGACATCCTGGAAGAAGTGATCCGCGAACATCCGGTCATGCTCAACCGTGCGCCGACACTGCATCGTCTCGGCATCCAGGCGTTCGAGCCGGTGCTGATCGAAGGCAAGGCGATCCAGCTGCACCCGCTGGTCTGCACCGCGTTCAACGCCGACTTCGACGGTGACCAGATGGCCGTCCACGTGCCGCTGTCGCTGGAAGCCCAGCTGGAAGCGCGCGCGCTGATGATGGCATCGAACAACATCCTGTCGCCGGCCAACGGCGAGCCGATCATCGTGCCGTCGCAGGACGTCGTGCTCGGCCTCTACTACATGACCCGCGCCCTCGAGAACAAGAAGGGCGAGGGCATGGTGTTCGCCAACGTCGCCGAAGTGAAGCGCGCCTACGACACCAACGACACCGACGGCAAGCGCATGGTCGAGCTGCACGCCAAGGTCAAGGTGCGCATCACCGAAACCGTGGAAGGCGAGACCAGCACCCGCATCGTCGACACCACCATCGGTCGCGCGATCCTCGCCGACATCATCCCGGAAGGCCTGCCGTTCGCACTGGTCAATACCGAGTTGAACAAGAAGGCGATCAGCCGCCTGATCAACAGCTGCTACCGCATGCTCGGCCTCAAGGACACCGTCGTGTTCGCCGACCAGCTGATGTACACCGGCTTCCGTTTCGCGACGCGCGCCGGCGTTTCCATCGGCATCGACGACATGAAGATCCCGACCGAGAAGAAGGACATCCTCGCCGAGGCCGAAGCCGAAGTGCTGGAAATCCAGCAGCAGTACCAGTCGGGCCTGGTCACCGCGGGCGAGCGCTACAACAAGGTGGTCGACATCTGGTCGCGCACCAACGAGCGCGTCGCCAAGGCGATGATGGAAACCATCGGCACCGACAAGGTCATGGGTTCCGCGGGCAAGATGATCGACGAGAAGTCGATGAACTCGATCTACATCATGGCCGACTCGGGCGCTCGTGGCTCGCAGGCGCAGATCCGCCAGCTCGCCGGCATGCGCGGCCTGATGGCCAAGCCGGACGGCTCGATCATCGAGACGCCGATCACCTCGAACTTCCGCGAAGGCCTCAACGTCCAGCAGTACTTCATCTCGACCCACGGTGCGCGAAAGGGCCTGGCCGATACCGCGTTGAAGACGGCGAACTCGGGTTACCTGACCCGCCGACTGGTCGACGTGGCGCAGGACGTGGTGATCACCCTCGACGATTGCGGCACGCTCGAAGGGTTGATCATGACGCCGATCATCGAAGGCGGCGACGAGGTCGAGCCGTTGCGCGACCGCGTGCTTGGCCGCATCGTGGCCGAGGACGTCTACCTGCCCGGCAACGATGACGAACCGCTGGTCACCCGCAACACCTTGCTTGACGAACAGTGGGTGCAGAAGCTGGAAGACCACAGCGTGCAGTCGGTGAAGGTGCGCTCCACCATCACCTGCGAATCGTCGTTCGGCGTGTGTGCCAACTGCTACGGTCGTGACCTCGGCCGCGGTCACCTGGTCAACATGGGTGAAGCGGTCGGCGTGGTCGCCGCGCAGTCCATCGGCGAGCCGGGTACCCAGCTGACGATGCGTACCTTCCACATCGGTGGTGCGGCTTCGCGTGCGGCGGCGATCGACAACATCACGATCAAGACCACCGGCACGGTGAAGTTCAACAACATCAAGTTCGTCGAACACGCCAACGGCGGCGTGGTCGCGGTGTCGCGTTCCGGCGAACTGTCTGTGCTCGACGGCCACGGTCGCGAGCGCGAACGCTACAAGGTGCCCTACGGCGCGACCATCAATGTCCACGATGGCAGCGCGGTCAAGGCTGGCCAGGCCATCGCCAGCTGGGATCCCCACAACCACCCGATCGTGTCGGAAGTCGCCGGCCAGATCCGCTTCGTCGACTTCATCGACGGCGTCACCGTGATCGAGAAGACCGATGACCTGACCGGCCTCGCCTCGCGCGAGATCACCGATCCGAAGCGTCGCGGCTCGCAGGGCAAGGACCTGCGTCCGCTGGTGCGCATCGTGGGCAAGGACGGCAAGGACCTCACCATCCCGGGTACCGATCTGCCGGCGCAGTACCTGCTGCCGCCGCGTTCGATCGTCAACCTGCAGGACGGTGCCGCGGTCGGCGTCGGTGACGTGGTCGCCAAGATTCCGCAGGAAGCCTCGAAGACCCGCGACATCACCGGTGGTCTGCCGCGCGTTGCCGACCTGTTCGAAGCGCGCAAGCCGAAGGATCCGGCGATCCTCGCCGAAATCTCCGGCGTGGTCAGCTTCGGCAAGGACACCAAGGGCAAGCAGCGCCTGATCATCAAGGACAACGAGGGCAACGAGCACGAAGAGCTGATCCCGAAGTATCGCCAGATCATCGTGTTCGAAGGCGAGCACGTGACCAAGGGCGAAACCGTGGTCGATGGCGAGCCGAACCCGCAGGACATCCTGCGCCTGCTCGGCGTCGAACAGCTGGCCGCCTACCTGGTGAAGGAAATCCAGGACGTCTACCGCTTGCAGGGCGTGAAGATCAACGACAAGCACATCGAGGTGATCATTCGCCAGATGCTGCGCAAGGTCGAGATCACCGACTCGGGCGACAGCCGTTACCTGGTGGGCGAGCAGGCCGAACGCCTGCGCGTGATCGAGGACAACGCCAAGCTGCTGTCGCGTGGCGAAATCCTGGCCAAGGTGGCCCCGGTGCTGCTCGGCATCACCAAGGCGTCGCTGGCCACCGAGTCCTTCATCTCCGCGGCCTCCTTCCAGGAGACCACTCGCGTGTTGACCGAGGCGGCCGTCCGCGGCACCCGCGACAACCTGCGCGGCTTGAAGGAGAACGTCATCGTCGGCCGCCTGATCCCGGCGGGCACCGGCCTGGCGTACCATACCGCGCGCCGTCGCAAGGCGGCTGGTCTCACCGATGCCGAACTCGACGTGCTGAGCGCCGAGCCGGTAACGGAAGTCCCGGCCGAAGTCCCGGCCGCGCCCCAGGTGATGATGCTGGAAGGCGACGACACCCCGGCCGCGTGAGCCGAGGCGTCATTGCTGGAAAAGGGCGCCTGCGGGCGCCTTTTTCTTGCCCCGGATGGAATTGGCCTGTACAATTCGCCCGCAATTGATGGCCTCGGCCATCCAGATCACCAAATGAGGAAGCAGGACGCGCCTCGTGTTGGGCCCAGGATGGGCGGGATCGCAGATTGACCGGACTCGGGTGCCTTTTCATGGCGGTCGGTCCGGTTGCTCGGTATGGCCTCGTTTGACCGAAGGGTCGAATGCGGGCTATACTTTTTCGTCTCAGTCGGCCGGATTGTCTTCAATTCGGCCTGCTTCGTTTCCAAGGGGCTCCGGCCCACCAATAGAGCGTCGTAATGGCAACCATCAACCAGCTTGTGCGCAAGCCGCGCAACCCGGAAACCTACAAGAGCGCCTCGCCGGCCCTCGCCAACTGCCCGCAGCGTCGTGGCGTGTGCACCCGCGTGTACACCACCACCCCGAAGAAGCCGAACTCGGCCATGCGCAAGGTCGCGAAGGTCAAGCTGACCAACGGCTACGAAGTGATCTCCTACATCGGTGGCGAAGGCCACAACCTGCAGGAACACAGCGTGGTGCTGATCCGCGGCGGTCGCGTCAAGGACTTGCCGGGCGTGCGTTACCACACCGTGCGCGGTTCGCTCGATGCCGCCGGCGTCGCCAAGCGTCGCCAGCGTCGTTCCAAGTACGGCGCCAAGCGCCCGAAGGGCTGATCTCCGCAGTCGTCCAGATCACGGCGCCATGCGCGCCGCCTGACCAGAACAGAAGAAGAACATCATGTCCCGCAAAGCAGCAGCCCCCCAACGCACCGTCCTGCCCGATCCGAAGCACGGAAGCGAAACCATCGCCCGCTTCATCAACATGGTCATGCAGAGCGGCAAGAAGTCCATCGCCGAGAAGATCGTCTACGGCGCCATGGACGTGATCGGCGAGAAGAACCCGAACTCGCTGGAACTGGTCGAGAAGGCCCTGGGCAACGTCGCCCCGACGGTGGAAGTGAAGTCCCGCCGCGTCGGTGGCGCGACCTACCAGGTGCCGGTCGAAGTCCGCGCGTCGCGCCGCATGGCGCTGGCGATGCGCTGGCTGATCGAGGCCGCGCGCAAGCGTGGCGAAAACTCGATGCCGCGCAAGCTCGCCGCCGAATTGCTCGACGCCGCCGAAAGCCGTGGTGGCGCCGTCAAGAAGCGCGAAGAAACGCATCGCATGGCGGAAGCCAACCGCGCCTTCGCGCACTTCCGCTGGTAATCGCCCGCGGCGTCGGGAAGCGGACGCCGCCTTTCAGGGCGGCGTCTGTCCATCTAAAGGCCTGAGTCCAGGCAGCCAAAAAGAGAGATCACCGTGGCACGCACCACTCCCATCGAGCGTTACCGCAACTTCGGCATCATGGCGCACATCGACGCCGGCAAGACGACCACGTCCGAGCGCATCCTGTTCTACACCGGCAAGAGCCACAAGATCGGTGAAGTGCACGAAGGCGCCGCCACGATGGACTGGATGGAGCAGGAGCAGGAGCGCGGCATCACCATCACCTCAGCCGCCACCACGGCGTTCTGGAAGGGCATGGACGGCACGCTCCCCGAGCACCGCTTCAACATCATCGACACCCCCGGGCACGTCGACTTCACCATTGAAGTCGAGCGTTCGCTGCGCGTGCTCGACGGCGCGGTGTTCGTGCTGTGCTCGGTCGGTGGCGTGCAGCCGCAGTCCGAGACGGTGTGGCGCCAGGCCAACAAGTACTCGGTGCCGCGCATGGCGTTCGTCAACAAGATGGACCGCACCGGTGCCAACTTCGACAAGGTCGTCGAGCAGCTGAAGTCGCGTCTCGGTGCCTATGCCGTGCCGATGCAGTTGCCGATCGGCGCCGAAGAAGGCTTCGAAGGCGTGGTCGACCTGCTCAAGATGAAGGC
>JAEKKW010000096.1 GCA_019510195.1 Lysobacterales bacterium
CGGCAAGGAGCTGCCGCCTGGTCATGTATTGCGCTCGCTGATGGTCGGCACGTTCTACGCCTCGCCGAATCCCGAGGCGCCTCCCTTCGTCAAGGTCGGCCAGACGGTCAAGGTCGGCGACACACTCGCCGTCATCGAAGCAATGAAGATGTTCAACCAGATCGAGGCCGACGCGGCCGGCACGGTACTCGCGGTCCTCGCGTCCAGCGGCCAGCCGGTCGAGTTCGACGAACCGCTGTTCGTGATTGGCTGAATTACCGGGACTCGGGACTCGGTAAAGCAAAGAAGCGGATGGCCTTGCGCTTTTGCTCTTCCGAGTCCCGAGTTCCGAACGAATTTTCCGGGACCCCACATGCTAGACAAGGTTGTAATCGCCAATCGCGGCGAAATCGCGCTGCGCATCCTGCGCGCCTGTGCAACGCTCGGCATCAAGACCGTCGCCGTGCATTCCACGGTCGACCGCAATCTCAAGCACGTCGGCATGGCCGACGAATCCGTCTGCATCGGCCCCGCGCCCGCGGCGGAGAGCTATCTCTCGACTCCGGCCATCATTGCTGCGGCTGAGGTGACCGACGCGCAGGCGATCCATCCGGGTTACGGCTTCCTGTCCGAGAATGCCGACTTCGCCGAACGTGTAGAGCAGTCCGGCTTCGTCTTCATCGGTCCGACCGCCGACGTGATCCGCCTGATGGGCGACAAGGTCGAGGCAATCCGCGCGATGAAGGCGGCGGGCGTGCCCTGCGTGCCCGGCAGCGGCGGCCCGCTCGGCGACAATGCCGACGAGAACATCCGCATCGCCCGCGAAATCGGCTACCCGGTGATCGTGAAGGCTGCCGGCGGTGGTGGCGGTCGCGGCATGCGCGTGGTCCACAGCGAAGCCGCACTGGTCAACGCGATCGCCACCACGCAATCGGAAGCCAAGGCGGCGTTCGGCAACGCGATGGTCTACATGGAGAAGTTCCTCGAGAACCCGCGCCATGTCGAGATCCAGGTGCTGGCCGATGGCCAGGGCGGTGCGATCCATCTCGGCGAACGCGACTGCTCGATGCAGCGCCGTCACCAGAAGGTGGTGGAAGAAGCACCGGCTCCCGGCATCACCGAGGAACAGCGTGCGGAGATCGGCAAGGTCTGCGTCGAGGCGTGCAAGCGCATCGGTTATCGCGGCGCCGGCACGTTCGAGTTCCTCTACGAGAACGGTCGCTTCTATTTCATCGAAATGAACACCCGCATCCAGGTGGAACATCCGGTCACCGAATTCGTCACCGGCATCGACCTTGTACGCGAGCAGTTGATGATCGCCGCCGGCCACAAGCTGTCGATCAGGCAGGAAGACATCGTCCTGCGCGGTCATGCGATCGAATGCCGCATCAACGCCGAGGACCCGGAATCGTTCCTGCCCTCGCCCGGCCTGATCCAGCATTTCCACGCACCGGGCGGTCCCGGCGTGCGGGTGGATTCGCACATCTACGAAGGCTATCGGGTGCCGCCGAATTACGACTCGATGATCGGCAAGCTGATCGTGCACGGTCCCGACCGCGAAACCGCGATCGCGCGCATGCGCGTGGCGTTGTCGGAGATGGTGGTCGACGGCATCAAGACCAACATCCCGTTGCAGCAGCGCATCATGCGCGACGTCGGCTTCCAGAACGGCGGACAGAACATCCACTATCTCGAGAAGCGCCTGGCCGAACGCAAGGGCCGCACCCTGCCGATCGGTTGAGAATGCGCCCTGCCCCCGCATTCGTCGCCATCGCTGCGCTGGTCGCGGCGATGGTTTCGTACCAGTTCGGCGCGAGCCTGGCCAAGCACCTGTTCCCGGCAGTCGGCGCGGAAGGCGCGACCGCGTATCGGCTCGGCCTGAGCGCGATCATCCTGGTGTTGCTGCGGCGGCCATGGCGATCATCGCCGTCGTCGGCGAAGAAAGACTGGCGCGTGCTGTGGGGCTATGGCCTCGCGATCGGCGCGATGAACTTCGTGTTCTACATGTCGCTGCGGACGATTCCGCTCGGCATCGCGGTGGCACTGGAATTCACCGGGCCGCTCGCGTTGGCGCTGTTCCACTCACGGCGCCCGATCGATTTCGCGTGGACGGCACTCGTCATCGCCGGACTGCTGTTGCTGCTGCCGTTGCGCGGCCTCGACAAGCCCCTCGATCCGGTCGGCGTGGCGTATGCGCTGGCCGCCGGCGTCGGCTGGGCGCTCTACATCGTGCTGGGACGGAAAGCCGGCGCGGCCTACGGCGCGACCGCCGTGCCGCTCGGCATCACCATCGGCGCGCTGGCGACGATCCCGATCGGCTTCGCTCATGCTGGCACCGCGCTGTTCTCGCTGGGCCTGCTGCCCTATGCCCTCGGCGTCGCGGTATTGAGTTCGGCGCTGCCGTATTCGCTCGAGATGGTCGCGATGACGCGGATGTCGACACGCACCTTCAGCGTGCTGCTGAGCCTGGAGCCGGCGATCGCGGCGCTTGCGGGTTTCGCATTGCTGAGCGAGCACCTCGGACCGCTGCAGTGGCTGGCGATCGCGGCGATCGTCATCGCGGCGGCGGGTACGGCGCTGAGTGCGCGCCGTCCCGCAACGGAAGATCAGCCGCTGCCGATCGGTTGAGGTTCACAAACTCCGCAACGCATCGGTCACCGGCATGCGCGCGGCACGCAACGACGGGAACAGGCCACCGATGAAACCGATCGCCAACGCCCATTTGACGCCGGTCCACAACACCTCCGGCGAGACCTTGAAGGCGAAGGTGAGCTGGCCGACGCCACCGGCGATCGTCGACGCGGTGTAGCCGTTGAACACCAGCCACGCCAATACGCCGCCGACGAGGCCGCCGAGCAATGCCAACAGCATCGTCTCCAGCATCACCGCGATCACCACCGGCAGGCTGCGGAAACCGATCGCGCGCAACGTCGCGATCTCGCGGGCACGCGTCGCCACCGTCGCGAACATGGTGTTGAGCGCACCGAACACCGCGCCGATCGCCATGATCGCGCCGACCACCATGCCGATGATGCGGATCACCTTGGTCATGGTTTCCGATTGCTTGCTGAAGTAATCGAGCGTGGTCTGCGTTTCGACTTCGACGCGAGGGTCGGCGGCGAGGGTCGCCTTGAAAGCCTTGAACGCTTGCGGATTCTCCAGTTTCGCGATCACCGAATTGCGCGAACTGCCGCGGCGATAGGTCGCGGCGACGATTTCGGCATCGGCCCAGATTTCGGAATCGGTGGCGTCACCGGCGTGGAACACCCCGGCGACATTCCACATTTCGCTGCCGATCCTGACCTGCTTGCCGACATCGAGCCCGCGGAACTGTCGTTGCGCACCACTGCCGACCACGATCTCGCGGCGACCGGGTTCGAACTTGCGGCCCTGGGTGATCTTGAGGTTCGGGCGGACGAGCCACGCCTGCGGTCCGACGCCACGCATCTGCACGCTGCCATCCTCGTCGGGACCGCCGTTGCGGATCGGCAGGTTGGCGGCGACCACGGTTTCGGCGGACGCGAGCGGGCGGCCATCACTGCCCTTGGCGATGCCGGGCACCTGCTGGATCACCTGGACCGCGTCGTTGCCAAGCGTCGACATCACCTCCGCCGACGATGCGCCACGCAAGACGATGACGGTGTCCTCGCTACCGCTGGCGCGCAATGTCTGGCGATAGCCTTCCGCCATCGCCAGCATCGCCACCAATACCGCGACCACGCCGGCGATGCCGAGCACGATCACCGATGACGAGCCCAGCCGTTGCCGCAACGTGCTGACGCCGACCTGCGTCACCGACGCCGCTTGCTGGCCACGCCGCGTGATCACCATCCACAAGGCGAACACGATCGCGAGCGCAAGCAGCACGAACCACGGCAGCACCAGCCAGGCGACGACACCGATCAGAACGACCAGGAACAGGCCGAGACCGCGTGCGAATGATTTGAACTTGCCCATGTCGTTGGTTCCCGATCAGCGCCCGGACAGGGCATCGACGATGTTGAGGCGCATGGCGCGGATGGCCGGCAGCGCGCCGACGACGAGGCCGATGGCGACCATCAGCGCGAGGCCGAGCGACCAGCTGGCAACGCCGATCGGCGGCAGCCCGATGGTGCCTCCCGATCCCGCGCTGAGGATCGGGCCAAGTACGGCCGCAAGCCCGAGTCCACACACCCCGCCAAGCAGGACCAGCAGCACCGATTCCGCCAGCACCAGTCCCAGCACGGTGCGATCGCGGAAGCCGATCGTCTTGAGCACCGCCAGTTCCGGGATGCGTTCGCGCACGGCCTGGGCCATGGTGTTGCCGGTCAACAGGATCAGGGTGAAGAACACCGCGCCCATGATCGAGGTCACGATGAGGCCGATGTCGGCGGTCTGTTTCATCCACGACGCCATCGCCGCGGCTTCGGTCTGGGTCTTGGTTTCGTTCGGCGAATTCATCGACAGGGCATCGACCGCCTTGGCGACGCGATCGGCCTGCTTCGGATCATTCACCAGTTCGACGTACCAGCCGGCGGCGCCCTGGTTGTAAGGCGTCGATTCGTCGAAATACTTCCATTGCAGCATGAACATCTGGTCGTACCAGCCGGCCGCCTTCTTGTCCTTGGCGTGCAGTACGCCGACGATGTCGAACTGCCAGTTCTTGCTGCCGTCGCGATTGGGGAAGATGGTCGAGATCAGCGGCACGCGCTGTCCGACCTTCCAGCCGAAGCGCTTCATCAGTCCCTCGCCGACCAGCGCGCCGGTGCGGGTGTTGTTGAAGGCTTCGCGCTGCCTGGGGTCGACCTCGATCTCGGGATAGGCATCGAGATAGTTGGGCGCGACCGCGAAGCTGAAGATCTGGTTGCGCGGCTCCTGGTAGGCACCGCCGAACCAGTTGGCGTAAGTCACGGTCTTGACGCCGTCGACCTGGGCGATGCGCGATTGCAGCGACATCGGCAGCGACTGGATGAAGGACAGGCGCGAACCGGTCTGCAGGCGTTCGGCGCCGATCGCGCTCTTGCCGGCGTTCTGGAAACTCTCGCGCACGCCGTTGAGCAGGCCAAACAGCAGGAAGGCGGCGAGGATCGACAGGATCGTCAGTACCGTGCGCGTCTTGCGGCGGAACAGTTCCGCCCAGATGAGGTGGAGATATTTCATCGCCGTATCCCCTTCAGGCCGCGTGCGCGACTTGTTCCACCAGCACGCCCTTGTCGAGATGCAGGGTGTGGGTGGCGTATTCGGCGGCCTTGGGATCGTGCGTCACCATCACGATGGTCTTGCCGTGCTGGCGATTGAGCGTCTGCAACAGGCCGAGGATGTCTTCGGCGGACTGGCGATC
>JAEKKW010000141.1 GCA_019510195.1 Lysobacterales bacterium
CGCTTCCTGGCGGCGGATGTCCAGCATCGCCGCCGGGTCATCGTCGAGGCCGCGCCGGTCATCGGCGTGCCGGTGATCCGGTTCGACGCCGGCCCCTACTGGGACAACTACTATCGCGGCCGGCCCTGGTACCACGACCGCGGTCGCTGGGCGCATTAGCCGGTGAGGGCGGGCGGCTTCCCGAGAGGCCGCCCGTCTTTCTGCCGATCGGATCGGGATCGCCGTGCGTCGCGCTGGACAGCTGCGGCCCTTAGGATGGAATGATCCTGGGCATCAGCCTCGATCCGGTCAGGGCATGTCGAAGCTTTATCACTGTGTCGACGACCGATGGGTCGAGCACTCCCATTCGCCGATATTCCATCTCCATGAATCGGGCAGCGGCACGCCGCGGGTGGCGGCGACGGCACCGGGCGGCGACCCGATGGTTCTGCGGTCCCTGACCGACTGCCTGACGCCGCCCTTCATACTGCTTTACGTCCTGCTCGTCCCGAGTGGAGAAGGAGAGCCTGGCCGCTATGAGAGCCCGGAGATCTCGCGAGCCCAGCTGCACGGATTCCTGGACCGCTTTGCCGACTACCTGCAGAACGACAGCCGTTTCGATCTGTGGGTGCATTCTCCGGATGATCGGGCGACGGTAGTCTGGGACCAGCACAACCTAATCTGGGCCTATGGCCCGACGGAGCAGTTTGTCACGACCCTGCGCATGCTCGGCTTTCAGAACGGCAGACCGACCATCGATTTCGAGCACATGCATCACTACCGCACGACCTTCGATGGCGATGCGAAGGCGGTGCTCGAAGCCTTCGACTGGCATCGCGCTCCGCTCCAGCCGCAAGACGAACAATAGGTTCCAAAGAGAAAGGGCGGCTCCCGGAGGAGCCGCCCTGTTTCATTCGGCTGGCGTGCTCGGCGCTTCGGCCCGCGGCTTCGGCGCGATCGAGCCGCCCAGCAGCTTCTCATGCACCCATTCGCGGACATGCTGCAGGGTGACGTACAGCATCGGGATCAGGAAGATGCCGATCGCCGAGGCCGCGATCATGCCGCCGAACACCGAGGTGCCGACGCCGCGCCGGCTGGCCGCTGCGGCGCCCGCCGCCGTCACCAGCGGCACCAGGCCGAGGATGAAGGCGAAGCTGGTCATCATCACCGGCCGGAAGCGCAGCCGGGCGCCCTCGATCGCAGCCTCGGCGATCGACGATCCCTCCTCGCGCTTGGCCTTGGCGAACTCGACGATCAGGATGCCGTTCTTGCTGGCCAGGGCGATCAGCACGATGATGCCGATCTGGGC
>JAEKKW010000097.1 GCA_019510195.1 Lysobacterales bacterium
CATCGCCCCGACCCACCCGGCATCGGGATGCGCCGAAGAACGTCGCGCAACGGTGCCTGCGCATCGCGTAACACATCGATGCATGCAAACGCGTTTAAAAAAAGACTTGTTTTCGAGTCGAAATATTTTCATCGTCGCGTTCGCGGCAAATCGATGGGCACGCCGCCACGTTCGTCGAGTGCTCCGCGAATCGCCACCAACGGCGGGTGAACCCAGGTGAAAATATTTTTCGAGAAGACGCCGTTTCCGACACCTCGACACCCGATTTGCGCGAAAGTGCGCGGACTTCGATCGCCACAATCGATGTGTTTCGGGTCATGAAATGTGTTCGCGGAAACGAAGAAGCCCGGTCGTCGACCGGGCTTCGCGATGAAGTCGATGTCGCGACGACGATCAGTGTTCGTCGTCGGCCAGCGCCTGTTCGTAATCGTCCGGCGACAGCAATTCCTTCAGCTGATCGGGTTCGCTCATCTGCAAGACGAACAGCCAGCCGTCGCCATAGGCGTCCTCGTTGATGGTCTCCGGCTTGTCGGTGAGCGCCGAGTTGACCTCCAGAACCTTGCCGCTGACCGGCGCGTAGACGTCGGACGCCGCCTTCACGGATTCCACCACCGCGCAGGCGTTTCCTGCTTCCAGGTCGTCGCCGACAGCGGCCAGCTCGACATAGACGAGGTCGCCCAGGAGTTCCTGCGCGTGGTCGGAAATACCGATGGTGGCGCGACCGCCACCCTCGACGCGCACCCATTCGTGCGACTTCAGGAATTTGAGATCACCGGGGATTTCCTGGCTCATGGGGTGCTCCGCGTTTGCAGGTTTCGGGGGGGAAGGTGGCGATAGTCTAACGGTTGCCGCGGCGCTTGCCGCAAGCGGATCAGATGCCGTCCTGGATCTTGCCGTCACGGACGAACGGAAACCTGACGACGCGCACCGGGACTTCCTTGCCGCGGATGTCGACGCGCACGTTTCCGGGTTCGCCGGCCGGCACGCGCGCGAACGCGATCGCCTTGCCGATGGTCGGCGAGAAGGTGCCGGAGAGGATCTCGCCGTCGCCGTTGGCGGTGAGCACGCGCTGGCCATGGCGCAGCACGCCCTTCTCGTCCATCACCAGGCCGATCATCTGGCGCGGCGCACCGCTGGCCTGCGGTTCGATCACGGCGCGACCGGTGAAGTCGCGCCCTTCGTCGAGCACCACCGTCCAGCCGAGCGCGGCTTCGTACGGCGACACGCTGTCGTCCATGTCCTGGCCGTAGAGGTTCATGCCGGCTTCGAGGCGCAGCGTGTCGCGCGCACCGAGTCCGGCCGGCGCGACACCCGCGGCGTGCAATGCATTCCAGAAAGCGACGGTGCGATCTTCCGGCACGATGATCTCGAAGCCGTCCTCGCCGGTATAGCCGGTGCGGGCGACGAAGACGTCGATGCCATCGCTGGTCTTCGCTTCGCGGGCGCTGAAGCGGACCAGCTTCGACACCGGCGCGCGATCTTCCTCGCGCAGCAGGTCGATCACCCTGGCGCGGGCGTTGGGACCCTGCACGGCGACCATGCCGAACTCGGGGCGCTCCTTCACCTCGACGTCGAACGCCTTTGCCTGCGCGCTGATCCACGCGATGTCCTTGTCGCGGGTGGCGGCATTGACCACCAGGCGGAACCAGTCTTCCGACATGAAGTAGATGATGAGGTCGTCGATCACCCCGCCCTGCGCATTGAGCATGGCGGTGTAGAGCGCCTTGCCGGGCTTCTGCAGCTTGTCGACCGAGTTGGCGACGAGCTGGCGCAGGAACTCGCGGGTGCGCGCGCCGCGCAGGTCGACCACGGTCATGTGGCTGACGTCGAACATGCCGGCATCGCGGCGCACCTGGTGGTGTTCCTCGATCTGCGAGCCGTAGTGGATCGGCATGTCCCAGCCGCCGAAATCGACCATCTTCGCGCCCATGGCGCGGTGGCTGTCGTTGAGAATGGTCTTCTGGGTCATGGCCGGATCCGGATGCGGAAAGCGGCAATTATCGCATCCGACCCGGTCCAACCGGGCCCACGTTCAATCCTGGATGGTCAGCACCTGGGCGAAGCGGTCCATCTGCACGCGCGTGCCGTAACGGGGCACCGCCGACTTGCCCTTGCCCGATCGCCCCACCACGACGCGCCGGGCCACGCCCTGCACCGTCAGATGCTTGTTGAGGAAGTAGCGGGCAGCGGATTTGCGGGTATGCGCCACGACCTCGCGCTGCGCCAACGGCATCACTTCCACCACCAGCAGGTCCGGCTTGCGCAGATCGCGCTCCGAGTACAGCAGGACGATGCCGTCGCGTACGGAAACCGATTGAACGGTGAGTTCGAACACGCCGGAGACGTTCCGGGTTGGCGCCGCCTGCGCGCGCACCACGGCATCCGGTGCACTGATGTAGGGACCGGCCGCCTCATCCTGCACTGCGGCGATCTTCGTGACCGGGGCGGTCGTTGCGCAGCCGCAGAGCGCGATGGCCAGCGCTGTGCAGGTTGCAGCGGTCGTTTTCTTCCATGAAAACCTGTCCCTCGGGATGGGACGAAGTTTTCCGAATGTCATTCACTCAGCTCCGGCGATGGGCTCCACAGTCAACACCATGCCATCGGTCGAGGCAATACGGACACGGGTGCCGGCGACCGCATCGGGGCCATGGACGGTCCAGAATGCGTCGGCGATCTGCAATCGTCCCTGGCCGCCGACGATCGGCTCGACCAGCACCACAACCTGGCCGATCAATTGTTCGGCGCGACGATTGAGCTTCGGTTGGTCGCTGCGGCGACCGCGGCCGCGGAACCAGCGCTGCCAGACCAGGATGGCGATGACGCTGAGGATCGCGAACGCGACCACCTGTGCCAGCAATGTCATGCCCGGCGCCAGCAGCACGATCACGAAGGTCGCGGCTGCGGCGAGCCCCAGCCACAGCATGAAGGCACCCGGCGCCATCGCCTCGGCGGCGAACAGCAGCAACGCCAACCCGGCCCAGACCATGACCTCGATGCGCATGTCGTCAGCTCCGTTGCGACGGCAGCGGCGGACGCGCCGTCGCGCTCGGCTGGCGCTCCAGCGCCTCGCGCGCGAGCTCGGCGATGCCGGCCAGCGAACCGACCACGCCCGACGCCTCCATCGGCATCATCACGAACTTCTGGTTTGGCGCCTCGGCCAGTGCCTTGAACGCCTCGATGTATTTCTGCGCAACGAAGTAGTTGATCGCCTGCACGTTGCCGGCGGAAATCGCGTCGGATACCAATTGCGTCGCCTTGGCTTCGGCCTCGGCCGCGCGTTCGCGTGCTTCGGCGGCGCGGAACGCGGCCTCGCGGTTGCCCTCGGCCTCGAGGATCACCGATTGCTTCTCGCCTTCGGCCTTGAGGATCGCGGCCTGGCGGAACCCTTCCGCTTCGAGGATGTTGGCGCGCTTCTCGCGCTCGGCCTTCATCTGCCGCGCCATCGAATCGACCAGATCGCGCGGAGGCGCGATGTCCTTCAGCTCGATGCGGTTGACCTTGATGCCCCACGGGTGCGTGGCGGCATCCACGGCGACCAGCACCTTGGCGTTGATCTCGTCGCGCTTGGACAGCGATTCATCGAGATCGAGCGAACCGATCGAGGTACGGATGTTGGTCATCACCAGATTGAGGATGGCGATTTCCAGCGTCGCCACTTCATACGCCGCCTTGGCCGCGTCGAGCACCGAGAAGAACACGATGCCGTCGACCTTCACCACCGCATTGTCCTTGGTGATGACGTCCTGGCTGGGAACTTCCAGCACCTGTTCCATCATGTTGATCTTGCGGCCGACGCCCTGGTAGATCGGCATCAGGAAATGGAGACCGGGCGACAGCGTGTGCGTGTACTTGCCGAACGCCTCGACCGTCCATTCATAGCCCTGGGGCACCATCCGCACCGCCTTGGCGACCAGCACCACCAGCGCGAAGACCACGACCGCAGCAAGAATCCCACCCATCACGCCACCCCTCACCTATATATGTGTGGCGAGTATAGGCCGACGCCGGAGGCCGTCAGGTGGCGGTCGCCGCCTCGACTTTCGCCCACAACGCATCGTCCACCCGCAGGTCGAACGCCTGCAGGTTCTGCAGCAGTTGTTCGACACGGCTGGCACCAAGCATCACGGTGGAGACGTGGGGGTTGCGCAGGCACCACGCGATCGCCAGTTGCGCCGGCAACATCCCGGCTTCCCGCGCAATCGCGACGAAGGCGTTGGAGCGCGCGATGCGGGTGCCGCCGTCGCGATCCTCGATCAATTCATGGCGCAAGGATTGGTGATCGCCCTGCGCCAGCCGCGAATCGGCCGGCACGCCGTTCGCATATTTGCCGGTGAGCATGCCCGAGGCCAGCGGTGACCAGATCGTGGTGCCCATGCCGTAGTCGGCATACAGCGGCGCATATTCCTGCTCCACGCGCTGGCGGTGCAGCAGGTTGTATTCCGGCTGTTCCATCGCCGGCGGCGTGTAGCCACCGGATTGCGCGATGCGGTGCGCTTCGACGATCAGCTCCGCCGGCCATTCCGACGTTCCCCAGTACAGCACCTTGCCCTGGCGCACCAGCGCGTCCATCGCCGCGACGGTTTCGGCGATCGGCGTCTCGGGATCGGGGCGATGGCAGAAATAGAGGTCGAGGTAGTCCACCCGCAGGCGCTTCATCGCCGCGTGGCAGGCATCGAAGACGTGCTTGCGCGAGAGGCCGCGCTGCATCGGCAAGGGATCGGGACGCGCACCGAAATAGACCTTGCTCGACACCGCGTAACCGTCGCGCGGCAGGCGCAGGTCGGCGATGACGTCGCCCATCACCTCCTCGGCGCGGCCGTGCGCGTAGATCTCGGCGTTGTCGAAGAAGTTGATGCCGTGGTCCCAGGCGGCTGCGATCAGGTTGCGCGATTCGCTGCGGCCGATCTGGTCGCCGAAGGTGATCCACGCGCCGAACGACAGCGCCGAGAGGTGCAATCCGGTCGAACCGAGGCGACGGTATTGCATGGCGGTTTCCTCGGCGGCGACGTGTGGAGGCGATCAGTCTAGCGGGGCCATCCTTTATACTGTCGCCATCCCTCCTCGGGGAGTCGTCCGCCGCGACAGCCATGCGTCGCGGGGCGCGCGTCAACATACTCGGCCAACAGGCCGTGGCGCGCGACATCACCGCAAGGTGTTGGGGCAAGACCGAAGGCAGGCGCGACGTATCCCGGCCGGGTGGCGTCGCGACTGCGTTCGCCCTCTTGTCATCCGGCCCTGGAGTTCTCGTGATCGATCTGGCCTTTTCCACCGCGC
>JAEKKW010000103.1 GCA_019510195.1 Lysobacterales bacterium
GCCATGAACAAGGCCCAGGCGGCCATGAACGAGGTTCGTGACCGCAAGGCCGCGCGCGATCGCCTGAATCCGCAGGGCGCTGGGGAGCAGAAGCTGGTCGACGAACTCGGCCAGCGCCGGGCGGACATGCTGGTCGAGCGCGCCATGCAGACGGATCCCGAAGCCGTGAAGGAATTCGACCGGTTGCTCGACGGGATCGAGAAAGAGCAGGCGGTTGCAGCGCGCGCACTCGAGGCGACGGGAGCCGCCCAGCGGGCGCTGCAGGCGCTGATCGATGCGGCAGAAGATCGCCTGATCCAGATGAATCAGTCGCCGATCGTCTACACCTTCACCACCCACTCGTCCGCCGTGACGCAGGTCTTGCAACGACGGCTCGAAGAGATCGTCGAGAAGCACCTGCTGCCCTTCGCACTGGAAGTCGCGGCCATGCAATCGGCAACCGGCGCCTTCTTCGACTGGCAGGACGTGCTTCAAGTGCCGACGCTGGGCCGAGCCATGCATCCCTTGCTGACGGGGCGTCGCTCGTTCCTCGGCGGCAACTCTCTGGCGCTGGACGAGATGTGGCAGAGCCATCCCGAGCTCGTCGCGGCGGCGGATGCGGCCGCCGCGCCGCGAATGCTCCTTCAGCAACTGCGCACGCTCGCAGCCCGCGCCGCCGAACGCCGCGTTCACGCGCAGGCCTGAAAGGAGGCACGCCATGCAAGTCACACCATTCGGGCTCCAGATCCTCGACCCCAACTGGCTGTTGGGCACTGCCGCGACAGCGCCTTCAGTGCGCATCGTCGCCGCCGCGGACGAGGGCGCCTTCGCTCGCGGTGACGTCGTGATGGAGACGGACGCCGTGATCAGCGGCGTCGCAGTTGTCACCTCCCCGCTGATCGTTGCGCCCGGCGGCGGCCGACTCAAGTTGGGGGCCAAGCCGCTCATCGTGGTGGCGGTGGCACCCGCGGGGCCCAGCCTCGCCGGCATTTCGCCGGTCTTGCCGGCCGGCCCGAAGGGGACGAACGGCCAGGTCTGGGTGATCCCGGCCGGCAACCGTGAGTTCCTCATTGCCGGCGACGCGTCGACACCGGCGCGAGCGGAACTGCCTGGCGCTGGGAATCCGCCGCTGACGCTGCACGAGGGAAACATCGGCGACGGGTACCTGTTCGCGCGCTTGCGGTACGGCGCGCCGGCCGGCGGTGTCAGCGGCACCACGTTGGACGGGTCGTCCTTCACCGATGCGCATGGCACCGGGCAATGCGTGCCGGGTGGCCACGGCGAGCTGCACGTGCTCGGCCTGGCCAATGGATCGCAGTTCGGCCCGCACGCGCTGTACCGCGTGCGCTTCCGCAACCTCGTCTGACCGGAGCCAGCATGAAGCCCTTTCCCATGCCCGCTTCGGCATCGCGCAATGGCCGCGATGACGTGAAGTTGGTTGTCGATGGCCGTGAATTGGCAGGCTGGACTTCGGTTCGCGTCACGCGGGGTATCGAGCGGTGCCCAAACGACTTCGAAATCGGGCTGACCAACCTGCAGCCGCGGGAGGTCGACGGCATCGTTGTGCATCCTGGCGATGCCTGCCAGCTGTACCTCGGCGACGACCTCGTCATCACCGGCTACGTTGACCGCGTGCTGCCTCGCATCACACCGCACGAGCACGCCCAACATGCAGATCGTCAACGCCGATCTCTTCGTCATCGCCGTCGACCTCGCGAAGCCGTTCGGTATCGGTGTGCAGAGCCTTGGCGACCTCGGCGACACGATCCGGTACCACAACATCGCCTACGGCACGACAGCCTGGGAGGTGATCGAGGAATGGTGTCGCATCCGCAAGGTGCTCGCGTTCGAGACACCCGAAGGCAACTTGCAGTTGCTCAACGCGGGAAGCGAACATATCCCGCTGCGCGGAGCCGCGGACCTGTTCGGCGCAGCGGCCTCGGGCTTCGCCGAGGGCATCAACGTCCAGTCGGCCGAAGCAGAGTGGGCGATGGATCAGCGATACAGCGAGTACCGCGTGATGCGGCAGTCCGTCGAGGTGCTGATGGACCTCGGCAACGGCGGGAACCTCATCGCGACCTACCCCGACAACGCGGTGACTCGATATCGGCCGCACGACACCATCGCCGAGCTCGCGACTGGACAGGGCCTGGACAACGCGAAGGACAGAGCGCAGTGGGAGGCCTCCAGGCGCGCTGGCAGATCGTCGGCGATCCGGCTGACGACTGACGGCTGGCGAGACGCCGCTGGCACGCTCTACACCCCTGGCACCACGGCTCCGCTCTATATCCCATCGCTGTACAAACAGGATGACGGGGACGTCGCTGAGCTCTGGGTCATCTCGGAGATCGTCTATCGACGTGACGACCAAGGCACGACAGCTGAGATTCTCATGATGCCGCGCCAGGCCTTCGCACCGCAGCCGACGCTGCCCCCCATGGTGCTGCCGCCCATCTTGCAGACGAAGCCGCCGGGCGCCGGCCGGCAGTAGGTCGCCGAATCACCAGATCACGAGACAACTTCATGACTAATCGCTTCCAGGTCGACATCGTCGCTGCAGACAAGTACTCGAAGGTCTTCCGCGACCTCAACGACAAGGCGTCTCGCGCGGTGCGCCCGCTCGCGTCCATGGGGCGCCAGTTCAGCGCCATCGGGAAGGAGATGCACCTCGACAAGGCCGGCGCTGGCATTCAGCGCCTCTCCGTGGGCGTGAACGCGTTGACCCGGGATCTGGGCCTCTCGCTGGGGCCGCTGGAGTCCCTGTTCAGCGTCGGACGTGCCGGCGGAATTCTGGGAGGCCTCGCAGTCGCCGGCGGTGCCGCAGTCGCGCTCACGGCGCGTTTCGGCAGCTTGGGGTTCGAGGTCTCGCGCACGGCGCAGAACCTCAACGTCAGCACCGATTTCCTGCAGCGGTACCGCGGTGCGGCGAAACAGGCCGGGGTGTCGTCCGAGGCCTTGGATGGAGCCGTTCGCGGGCTCGGCGAGTCGCTCTACCGCGCGCTGTACGACGGCGATGCACGCGTCATGCAGACCCTGCAGTACCTGGGCATCAGCCTGAAGAAGAACGCCGACGGCTCGATCAACCTCGAGGACGCGTTGATGGGGGTCTCGCGCGCGATGGCGGCCTATACCGACCCCATGGCCCGGCGTCGCATCGCGGAGGTCTTCTCGATCCCCGAGGACGCGATCCCGCTGCTCCAACGCGGAGAGAAGGGCATGCAGGATCTCGCACGAAAGACCGCCGAGCTCGGTGACGTTGCTGGGCCAAAGGCGCTCGCGTGGGCGAATGAGTTCGAGACTTCGCTGAATCGCCTGAAGGTCGCGCTCGAGGGCGTCGCCCTGCGCGCCGGAGAGAAGCTCATTCCGAAGGTACCCAGCTGGATTGATGCCGCCACGAAGGCGATCTCGCCGTCGCCGGCGGACGCCGCGCCGTCGGCGCCGAAGTACCCGCGCGGTGGCACCAAGCCGCCGCCCGGCTTCTTCGACCCACTGGTCAACTGGTGGAACGACTTCGATGCCCGGTCACGTGCTGCGTCGCCGCGCGCTGCGCATGGAGCGGCTGTAGGCGCGCCAACCGCGGGCGCCTCGGCCGCAGCGCCGGCGACGTCGGCGTCAGCCGCTGCCGGGCCCGCGGATCCGCTGTTCGATACGGCGACCAGGCGCATCACGGGCCCGCGAGACGTCGCGCGCGAGCGCGAGGCCTTTCAGCAGGGCCAGTCGTTGGGGCAGCAGAGCGTTCGCGTCGACATCAACTTCAACAATCCGCCCGACGGCATGCGAACCAGCACGACGACGTCGAGTCCTGTCGTCCAAACGCGGATCGGTGGAACCATGAACTACTCGGGAGCCCGATGATGGCTCTTCGCAAGTCTCGTCGTCGCGCGTTCGCTGGCCAGGCCGACGCTGAAGTCGCGCTCGCTGCGATGCGAACCGCGCTGAGCCAGGCGCTGCACAAGCTCGTTGACGAGACGCGCGAGAACCCGGCGCCGACGTTCGTCGCTCGGGCCGTCGCACACTTGGTCGATGCGTGGACGCAGGCGGCGCTCTCCATGATCACGGCGGCATCCATGGCGTCGACCGCACCGGCCGCCGCGCCTGCGACCGAACCGGCGCGCCAGATCGAGCCGGAGACGGTCGGCGCAGCGCTGCTCGTCTCGCTGCGACTCATCGTCGACGGCGTTCGCGCCGGCCGGCCTGACCACGAGATCGACGTCGATTGCCAGCGTCTCGCCGACACCTTCTCCACCTGCCTGCGCGACGCGATCGCAGGCGCGTACCTCCGAACGGCCACGGCCTTCGAGGAACAACTCGGCATCCCGCCGGGCATCGCGAACTGATCCCTTCCACAACATCCAACGGAACTTGCCATGACCGAACAGGTTGAAGAGGCCGCCCCCCAGGCCATCCAGAACGAACTCGTGATCACGCTGCTCAGGCCGGTCAAGCTCGCAGACCTCGAGTTCCTCGAAGTGAGGCTCACCGAGCCGACGATGGGGCAGATGCGCCAGGCGTCGAAGGCCGGTGGCCCGCTCGACCAATTGGCGATGCTGATCGCGCAGAACGCCAGCGTCCCGCCGGCCGTGGTCGACCGGATGCTGAAGCGTGACATCGATCGGGCCGGAGATTTTTTCGCGCAGTTCGAGAGTCCCACCCGGTGAACGTGTGGGACCTCGTGGCCGAGCTGACCAAGTTCTACGGGTGGGGACCTCGCGAAGCGATGGCACTCACCTGGTCAGATTTGGCCTGGTGGAACGACCAAGCTGTACGCATGGTGAAGGCACAGCATGCGCAGGACTCGGATGCGTCGGGGCGGCGTCGGTCATGAGCGACGAGCTGGCCCGCTGTCGCGGCGATCGGCCTGCGTCGGCCACCGGCACCGGACGGCCGGCCGCACCGCCAGGGTCGACGGGTCCTTCCGGGGGGTCGTGCCACGAGGGCAATTGCGCACCCCGAGTGCTCTCCAGCTACCGCGAAAAAAAAGTGTCCGCACTGTCCGCAGTCCGCATCTGCTTGCGGGAGTTCGCGAGGCGGGACGGATGCGACGAGAAGGCCGTGCGAAGGGCCGTCGCGGACGGCCGCCTCACTCGTGGCGAAGATGGTCTGCTCGATTCCGCGCAGCTCAGATCCCCGTGGCGCGTTGGCCATCTTTGGCGTGCGGACACCAGCCAAAGCGCTGCAATTCTGTCCGCAGTCCTCAAAGACTGTCCGCAGCTGTCCCCTGTTCGCACCCGCTCTCGCAGCGCCCTCGCGTTCGCACAGCTGATCGACGCGTCGCGCGCGGGATGGAATCTCAACTCTCATGGAGTGAATCAATGACGATGAAGCTGTCTTTCATGACCCTGCCGGGCTCGCTCAGCCGGATCGGCAACCTTGGCACTCGTGCGCCAGCCGCTGCCGTCGCGCCGTCAGGTGCCTGCCCGTCTCCGGCGCCCGCGCCGCGCCCGAAGCTGCCGCCGGCGCCGGTGCGTGTCGAGCCAATCGAGCAAGACCCCGATGACGAGGTGCGCGGCAACTCGGAGGCGGCCCGGGCCCGGCGGCGCGAGCGCGCCCGCTGCGGGGCGATCTTCGCGTGCGCAGCCGCCGGCGAGAACATCCAGCTCGCCGCGGAGCTCGCCTTCAACAGCGGGCTGACCCGCCAGGAGGCGATCGCCCGCCTGCAGGCATCCTCCATGAAGGCCTCCCGCCAGCAGGTACAGGACTCGTGGGCCCAGGCCGCCCTCGCTGTGACCGGCCGCGGCCGAGCGATTCATCACCATGGCGCGGCGCCCGGCGAAGCCAACGTGAAAGGCAACGGCTCCCCGATCCAAACGTCGTGGGCCGCCGCCTTCGAGGCCTGTGCCCGCGGCGGCCGCAGGCCGGTCGATGCGCCGAGTGCCAGCGCAGGGCAGAGCGTCGCGCCGCCGAAGGGGCGCCGCCAGCAGATCGCCGAATCCTGGGACCTGGCATGCCGGGCGAGCCAGCAACCGCGACGCCATCAGGGGGCCGATGACGACCCCCGCGACTAGCCGCGGCCGGTGGGCTCAAGCGGCGCCGGGTAGCCTGTGCGGACAGGTACTCCACCGCTCGGCGTCCACCGGGTGATGGATGGGGCAGGTCGCATTGCGCAGTCGACCACGCGCAGCTGCCCGACTCTATGGTCGACACCCGCGTCAGCTGCCTTGTGGAATCGAGGGGCGCTGACGCTGCGCACGAGGGACGCGGAGACGCAGCGACGTGCGCACCATCTTGCCGCCAGCGGCCGCAGCTGGCGGCGTTGAGGGCGATCCGAGAGGGGAATGCCGCGATGTGCTTCATGTGGGAGGGATCGGTCGGCGTTCGCGCAGTGGAGCTTCTCCGAGAGCTGCCACAGGGAGCCGTCGTCGACACGCTCGAGCTCGCCTCACGTCTGGACGTCAAGCCCGGCGCGCTCCACCAGCTGCTGGCCAACGCCGTCAAGCTACGCATGGTCGTGAAGGTCTACATCCGCGGTCGCCAATGCGTCTGCTGGAGGCTCGGGCCCGGGGGTGACAGCGTCACCATCGAGCGTCGCAAGCCGAAGGCGCCGCTGGACGAGGCGGAGCGCGCGCTCCGGCGTGCCGCATACGATCGTCGCCGGCGTGGGCTCGATGCGCGTCGCGCTCCGGCGGCTGAATCCTTGGCGGCCGAGGGCCTGCCAGCGTGGCTCGGTGGCTTCGCCCCGCTACGAGACTGCGACACGGCGCCAGCGCGCCGCGCGTGCGCCCCCAGGCCGGCCGCGTACCTGGCCAGGTGGCACGTGCTGTACCGCGACGAACGAGGCCAGGTGCACGGCGAGGTTCAGGTGC
>JAEKKW010000104.1 GCA_019510195.1 Lysobacterales bacterium
GCGGCGACCGCGGCTCGCACGGTTTCGATCCCGATCTGCCATCGATGCGCGCGACATTCGTGGGAGAAGGCCCGGCATTCCAATACGGCACGACATTGCCGGTATTCGACAACATTGATGTCTATCCCCTGCTGATGCGGCTGCTCGGCCTGCCCGCGCGCCCCAACGACGGGAATGCACACACCTTCGACAACGTGCTCCGCAAGAATCGGCGCAAGGTGATGTACTGATGACGGCGTGGATGCACATCGACAGTCCGGTCGGCCGCCTGTTTGTCGCCGCCGACGACGCCGGTCTCCGCGCGATCGAATTCCCGCGCAATCGTCATCCCGTGAAACGCGACGATGGCTGGGTCGAAACCTCGCATCCCCTGATCGATGAAGCGCAGCGCCAGCTCGACGACTATTTCGCCGGGAAGCGCACCATATTCGATGTTCCGCTGGCGCCGCGCGGCACGCCGTTCCAGCTGGCGGTATGGCAGGCGCTGCGCGAGATTCCGTTCGGCGAGACCTGGACCTATGGCGATCTCGCCCATCACATCGGGCAGCCAACGGCGGTGCGCGCGGTCGGCGCGGCGAATGGCCGCAACCCGATCCCGATCATCGTGCCCTGCCATCGCGTGATCGGCAGCGACGGCAGCCTCACCGGCTTCGGCGGCGGGCTGCCGACCAAGGAATTCCTGCTGCGCCTCGAAGGCGCCCTGCCCGCCTCGCTGCTTTAATCGCGCAGAGCGTCCAGGCGCGCCTGCAGCGTGTCGAGGCGCAAATCGCCGTGCCCACCCGGCGACATCCGTGCATCGAGGCTGGCTTGCGGATCGCGCTGGGCCCAGCGCTCGGGATTCGCGGCTTCGCGATAGGCGTCGCGGAACGGCAGGCCGTCGCGCGCCAATTCAATCGCAAGATCGGTGGCGTACATCGACGGCTCCAGCGCCTGCGCCATCTTCGCCTCGTTCCAGCGCAACTCGCGCAGCAGGTCAGGCAACAACGCCAGCGCCTTCAGCCCGCGCCCGAAGCCGTGGAACAGCGCGCCCTTGCTGAACTGCAGATCGCGGTGATAACCGGACGGCAACGACAGCAGGTGCTCGATCTCGCTCTTGGCGGCGGCCACGCTGGCATAGCTCGCGCGCATCAGCTCGATCACGTCGGGATTGCGCTTGTTCGGCATCAGCGAGCTGCCGGTGGTGTATTGCGACGGCAGCTGGACGAATGCGAATTCGCCGCTGGTGAACAGGCTGATGTCCCAGGCCAGCCGGCGCAGGTCGAGCATCGCGCTGCCCAGCGCTTCGAGCGCGGCGAGCTCGAACTTGCCGCGCGACAGCTGCGCGCCGATCGGCGATACCTGCAGGCGCCCGAAGTGCAACGCGTCGGTAACGTGATCGCGATCGAGCGCAAGGTTGACGCCGTATCCGGCCGCGGTCCCCAGCGGATTGGCATCGACAAGACGATAGGTGTCCGCGGCGCGTTGCGCATCGTCGATGAAGCCTTCGGCCCACGCGCTCCACCACATCGCGGTGGACGACACCATCGCGCGTTGCAGATGGGTATAGCCCGCCAGCGGGATGTTCTCGCCACGCGCGCGTTCCAGCGCGATGGTCGCGACCTCGATGCACAGGGCATGCACCTGGCGCAGGCGATCGCGCAGCCACAGCCGTGTCGCCACCAGCACCTGGTCGTTGCGGCTGCGCCCGGTGTGGATCTTCTTGCCAGCCTCGCCGAGGCGCTCGGTCAGGCGCGCCTCGATCGCCGAATGCATGTCTTCGTAGCGTTCGTCGAGCACGAAATCGCCGGCGGCGAAATCCTGTGCCAGCGCCTGCAGTTCGGCATCGATCGCGTCCGCTTCCTGCATCGTCAGCACGCCGATCCGCTGCAATCCCTGCGCATGGGCGCGGCTGGCTTCGATGTCGTAGAGCATGAATTCTCGGTCGAGGATCACGTCGTCGCCGGCGAGGAAGGCCTGGATGTCGGCATCGACCTTGACGCCCGATTTCTGCCAGAGGAGATCGCTCATGCCCGTGCCTCGTGAGGAACGCCTTCCAGTTCATCGAACCCGAAGGCGAGATTGAGATTCTGCAAGGCCTGCGTCGCCGCGCCCTTGAGCAGGTTGTCCAGCGTCGACACCACCACCCAGCGGCGCCCATCTTCGGCAGGCGTGAAGCCACCGACGTGGACCCCGTGCGCATGCGCGATCCGGCTCACCCACGGTGCTTCGTCGAAAACATCGACGAGTGCTTCATGGCCGTAGCGATCGCGATACAGCGCCAGCACTTCTTCACGCGTGAAGGCGCGATCCAGGTGCAGGTTGGAAGTGATGGTCAAGCCGCGGAAATGCGGCGCGACATGCGGCATGAACTCCACCGCCGCGCAGTGGCGCGCGACTTCGCGTTCGTGCAGATGTCCGGTCAAGGCATACGGCATCAGGTTGTCGTGCAGCTTGGCCGGATCGTTCTTGTCGCTCGGCGTCGTGCCGGCACCGGAATAACCCGAAACGCCGAAACATTGCACCGGACCGGCCAGGTGTTCGCGCAGCGGCGCGATCGCCAGCTGCATCGCCGTGGCATAGCAGCCGGGATTGCTGATGCGGCGCTGGCCCGCATAGGTATCGCGCGTGAGTTCCGGAAGACCGTAGTACCAGCCATCGTCGAAACGATAATCGGCGGAGAGGTCGATGATCACCGGATCATCGCTGCGTTTGTCGATCTCGGCGACGCATTGTGCGGCCTTGCCGTTCGGCAGCGCCAGCACGTAGGCGTCAACGCCCTCGCCCGGCAAGGCTTCGTGCGAGAGGTTGCGGTAGCGCAAGTCGCCGTCGAATCCGGCGACATGATCGGCGACGCGCTGGCCATCCCGTTCGCGCGACGACACGAAGCCGAGTTCGAAATGCGGATGCGCGGCGACGAGCCGGATCAGTTCTTCGCCGACATGGCCGCGCGCGCCGACCAGGCCAATCCTTCTTTTCCCAAGCCCGTTCATGCCGGTTCCTCCAGCGTCGCCGTGCGCGCCATCGCCTGCTCGACGCATTCGCGGATGGTGGTGAAGTCGTCCACGCCGTACCAGTAGCATTTCCAGACACCGTTCTTCAGGCTGCCGTCGGCTTCGGAATCGTAGAAGGCATTGATCGGATTGTGGCGGCGCGAGCGCCAGTACAGCGCCGGCGTTTCCGCCCGCATCTGCTGCCATACCGCGCGACCGAGGCCTTCGCCCTGCGCGTCATCCAGCACCGCGAATTTGTCGAGATAGGGCCGACCGCCGTCGTCTGTAAGGATCACCGCGGCACGATAGTTCTCGCTGACATAGGCGCGCAGCAGTTTGGTGCGTTCGAAGTAGTCCGGCAGCAGCTTGCGACCGAAGGCGCTGTCGATCAGCTCGCGCAGGCGCGGCAGGTCGAGCTCGTCCCAGCGCTTCGCCTGCAACACGCGTTCGCCGCGCCGCACCAGCGTGCCCGAGCCCTTGTGGGTGAACAGTTCCTTCGCCAGCTCGGACGGCCGCGTGATCGATACCGACGACGACAGCGGCAGCGCGTCCAACAGGTCCTTGATCTGCTCGATCTTCACCCGCATGCCGCCGTGGATCCACGGCTGTGCCAGCAGATGCTCGTACTCGGTCGACAGGTTGATCGAATCGATCACGCGATCGTTGCCGTCGAACAGGCCGCCGGTCCCGGTGAGGAACACGATCTTGTACGGCTGCAGCGTCTTGATCAGTTCGTTGACCGGGATCGAGCCGACCTTGATCGCGGCGAGGATGCCGTCGGTATCGACGCGCGTGACCTTGCCGACCAGCCCATAACGCGCCTGGTCGAGGAATTCCGTCTCGAAGATGCCCGACTGGATCGAGGTCGCGCGCACGCCTTCGGCCTGCAAGGCTTCGACCAGCTTGAGGTTCTCCTGGCGCATGACGCGGCGCACGACCGCCAGCACCGGCGCATCGGTGTAACGCAGGCCGTCGATGGTGACCTTCTCGATGCCCGCGCCCTGCATCTCGGCATCGAGTTGCGGACCGGCGCCATGCACCACGATCGGCGTGAGGCCGACCTGCTGCAGGAAGGCCAGCGACGAAGTCAGCGCTTCGAGGTCGTCGCGCAGCACAGCGCCACCGACCTTGACCACGGCGAAACGCGCCGCGTCCAGTTGCGAGAAGCGTTTGAGGTATTGCTGGATTTCCTTGGTGCTGCCCATGCTGGACAGCAGTCGGACGATGGTGGTGCGCAGATCGGTCATTGTCAGCAGTCGTAGATCAGCATGTTTCCGGAAGAGTCCCCCGATCGCCACGCAGGACGGTCGAAGGCAGGGCGACAGCGTTCATGTTCATTGCTCCATCAGCTGGTGGTAACGGGAGGCGACATCGGAAAGCTGTTGCAGCGACACCCATTCGTCGGCGCTGTGCGCCTGGGCGATGTCGCCGGGACCGTAAACGACGGCATTGAGCCCGGCCCGCGAGAACAGCGACGCTTCGGTCCAGAAATCGACGGCGGGACCGATCGGCAACCGCAGTGATTCGGCGAACGACTGCGCCGCGTGGCGACGCGCTTCCGCCGCATGCGCCGCGCCGGCCGGCAGTGACGGGCCGCGGAAGGTTTCCTCGTAGTCGACGCCGGCACCGGCGAATCCGCGGAATTGCGCGTGCAGCGCATCCATGTCCTGCGACGGCAGCGGCCGGAAACCGAAACGCAGTTCGGCCTCGGGCGCGATCACGTTGGCCTTGATGCCGCCTTCGACGCGCCCGATGTTGAAACGCAGCCCCTGCAGCCCACCGAACTCCTGTGCATCGTGCGATTGCACGAAATCGAGCGCCTGCGATCCCCAACGGATCGTCTGGTGCAAGGCGCTCGCCTGCATCGCCTGTGCGCCCGACGCGTGCCCGGCCGTGCCGTGGAACTGCATCCGCACCGCGCTGATGCCGCGATGCGCCAGCACAGCCGCGCCCTTCGTCGGTTCCGCGACTACAACGTCACGGAAACCGTGGTTGCGCGCGAGGAACGCCGCGATGCAACGCGGATCGTTGGCTTCCTCGTCGGTGGTGAAGAGGAAGGCGGCGTCGCCGTTCGTCGCGTTCGCGGCGGCGACCAGTCCCGCTGCCGCGCCCTTGATGTCGCAGGCGCCGAGGCCGATCGCGCGATCGTCCGTCACCCGCAGCACGTGCGGATCGGCGCTCCAGTGCGGCGAATCCGGCACGGTATCGAGATGCACGTTGAACAGGAACTTCGGCTTGCCGCGCACCGCGAAGAACGACACCGCGCCGGCGCCGTGATCGATCACCTCGATAGTGAAGTCCGGCAATTGCGCGCGCAGGTAGCCGAAGATGCTGTCCTCTCCGGCGATCGCCCGCGGCGGATTGCGGGTGTCGAACGACACCAGCGTGGCGAGATGCTTCAGGGTGGCGGCGAGCAGGTCAGACATTGCCGTCGTGATTCACTTCCGCCCACAGCGTGCTGCTCATGCCGAACAGCTTGATGAAGCCCTCGGCTTCCTCGACGCCCCAGTCGGCCGACTGCGCATAGGTCGCGCCCTTGGCGTGCAGGATGTGCGGCGAACGCACTTCCACCGCATCGACGCGCGCCCCGGAGGTTTCCAGCACCACCTCGCCATTGACCTTGCGCTGGCTGGACTTGAGGAAGGCTTCGAGATCGGCCTTCAGCGGATCGGAGTAAAAGCCTTCGTACACCAGTTCCACCCACTTGCGGGCGATCTCCGGCTTGAAGCGGTTCTGCAACTTGCTGAGTACCGCCTCCTCCAGCGCACGATGGGCGGCCAGCAGCGAAACGAGTCCAGGCGCTTCATAGACGATGCGCCCCTTCAGGCCGATCGTGGTGTCGCCGGTGTACATGCCGCGACCGACACCGTAAGGCGCGAACAGCGCATTGAGCTTCGCCAGCAGCTGCGCGCCCGGCATCGCCTCTCCGTCGATCGCCACCGCTTCGCCTTCGATGAACTTCAGCGTCACCCGCAACGGTTGCGCCGGCCATTCGCTGCGCGGCTTGCACCAGCCACGCGAACCCTCGCCCGGCGCCTTCCAGGCATCGATCTCGCCACCGGACAGCGTCACGCCCAGCAGGTTCTCGTTGATGGTGTATTGCTGCTGCTTGGCGCGCACGCCGAAGCCGCGTTCTTCCAGGTATTTCTGCTCGTAGGCGCGGGTCTGGGTGTGTTCCTTCTGGATTTCGCGGATCGGCGCGACGATGCGGTAGTCGCCACTGGCCTTCACCGCGAGGTCGAAGCGCACCTGGTCGTTGCCCATGCCGGTGCAGCCATGCGCGATGGCGTTGGTGCCGAGCGCATGCGCGCGCGCCAGCGCGGCGTCGACGATCAGGTAGCGATCCGACACCAGCAGCGGATACTGACCCTGGTAGCCCTCGCCCGCCCACACGAAGGGCTTGACGAAACCGTCCCAGATCGCCGGGCCACCGTCGACGGTGACGTGCGATGCGACGCCGAGTTCCGCCGCGCGCGCTTCGATGAAAGCGCGCTCCTCGGCATCGACGCCGCCGGTATCGGCGAACACGGTGTGGACGTTCCAGCCGCGTTCCTTCAGGTAGGGCACGCAGAAACTGGTATCAAGTCCGCCGGAAAAGGCGAGGACGATGTCTTTCGATTCGGAAGCGGTCATCTTGGAAATTCTCGTAAAAATGTGAACGTTATTGCTTGATCAGCGCGGCCATCACCGCTTTCTGCACGTGCAGGCGGTTTTCGGCTTCGTCGATGGCGATGCAGTTGGGCGAATCCATCACGCCGTCGGTGGCCTTGACGTTGCGGCGCAGCGGCAGGCAGTGCGAGAACACGCCGTTGTTGGTCAGGCCCATCTTGCGTTCGTCGACGATGAAGTGCTTGAACTGGTCGCGGATGGGCTTCTCTTTCTCCCAGTTGCCGAAGTACGGCAGCGCGCCCCAGCTCTTGGCGTAGACCACGTCGGCATCGCGGTAGGCGCTGTCGATGTCATGGCTGATGGCGAGCGAACCGCCGTTCTCGGCGACGTTCTGGGCCGCCCAGCCCATGTAGCGTTCGTCGAGCAGGTATTCCCCGGTCGGGCACAGCAGGGTCACGTCCATGCCCATGCGCGTCGCGATCGTCAGTGCCGAATTGGCGACCGCGGTGTTCAGCGCCTTGGGATGGTAGGTCCAGGTCAGCACGTACTTCTTGCCGCGCAAGTCGGTCGTGCCGAAGTGCTCCTGCAGCGCCAGCGCGTGCGCCAGTTCCTGGCAGGGATGGGTGATCGTTTCCATGTTGATCACGGGAACCGTCGCATATTTCGCGAAGCCGTTGAGCACGCGATCCTGGCGATCGATGGTCCAATCGACGAATTTCGGGAAGGCGCGCACGCCGATCAGGTCGACATAGCGCGACAGCACCTTGGCCACCTCGGCGATATGCTCCTCGGCCTCGCCGTCCATCACCGTGCCGAGGTCGAACTCGATCGGCCACGCGTCCTTGCCCGGCTGCAGCACCACCGCGTGCCCGCCCAGCTGGAACGTGCCCAGCTCGAAACTGGTGCGGGTGCGCAGCGACGAATTGAAGAACACCAGCGCGACGCCCTTGCCCTTCAGCGCATCGCCGAAACGCTGCTGCTTGTAGCGGGCGGCATCGGCCAGCACGGCGTCGAGTTCGGCGCGGGTCCAGTCCTGGGTATTGAGGAAATGTTTCATCGGGATATTCAACTCGACCAAGGTGACAGGGATGGGGACGTGGGGGGAAAACGAAAAAGCCCGGCGCGGGGCCGGGCTTCACTTGGCTGCACACGCGCAGCGATTCGAACCGGCCGGAGTCAGTGCTCGTACGGTCGGCGCGCGCGCGACGTCATGCCGCTGGCCATGGCGGCGGCAGACAGGTAGATGGCGTCGGTGCAGGTGCGCATCCGGCGATTCTCGCACCCTCTGTTGTGCACTGCAACCATGGTTACCCCTGCAACAACCGGGCGAGCGCCTGGCGGTAGCGGGCCTCGATGGCCTCGCGGGCGATGTGCCGGCCCGCCGACACCACTTCCCGATCCGCCACTTCGACCGAGCGGACCAGCGGCCGGTTGCCGGAAAATATCCAGCGATCGGCCACGTCAGCCTCGGTCGCCGCGGCCAGGATCGGCGCTTCCGCGTCCACCACCACCCGGTCCCGCCGGGCGAACCCGGTCGAATTCGCCGCACTCGTGGCGACGCCGGCAAGCAGAGTTTCGCCAACACTGGGCGATGCCGGGCCGATGGCGATGTTGCGACGCTGGCGCTGCAGGCGCTGGCCGTATTCCAGCCAGCGCAATTCCTCGATCGGCGACACCGAGATGTGCGAATCGGAACCGATGCCCCAGCGGCCGCCGTGGTCGAGGTAGTCGCGGAACGGGAAGAATCCGTCGCCGAGATTGCCTTCGGTGGTGGTGCAGATCGCCGCGGTCGCGCCCGACTTCGCCAGCGAAATGATCTCGCCGGCATCAAGATGGGTCGCGTGCACCAGGGTCCAGCGCGCGTCGACATCGGCATGATCGAACAACCAGCGCACCGGACGCTGCCCACGCACCGCCACGCACTCCTCCACTTCCGCCACCTGTTCGGCAATATGGACGTGGATGCGCGCATCGCGCGGCAATCCGGCGATCGCGTCATGCATCGCCACTTCCGGCACCGCACGCAGGCTGTGCAGCGCGCAACCGACACGCAGCGATTCGTTTTCGTCCTTGCGCAGGGTTTCGACCAGGCGCAGATAGGCATCGACCCCGTGCCCGAAGCGACGCTGGCGCTCCGACAATGGTCGCCCATCGAATCCACCGGTCATGTACAGCACCGGCAACAGCGTCAGGCGGATGCCGGTGTCGCGCGCGGCCGCGATCAGTGCACGC
>JAEKKW010000019.1 GCA_019510195.1 Lysobacterales bacterium
ACCCACCACCCGCGGCGATGTCGTCGAATTCCTGCGCGATGCCGGCGCCGACGGCCTGATCGGCGCCGATACCTTGCGGATGATGGAAGGCGCGATCGCGCTTTCCGATCTCACCGTCGACGACGTGATGGTGCCGCGCTCGCAGATCACCATGTTGCAGATCGACCAGCCGATGGCGGAAGCGCTGGCGGTGGTACTGGAATCCGGCCATTCGCGTTTCCCGGTGCACGGCGAGGACAAGGACGAGATCCTCGGCATCCTGCTCGCCAAGGACCTGCTCAAGGTCGTGGTCGAACGCATGGACCACGGCTTGCGCGACCTGCTGCGCCCCGCCTTCCTGATTCCCGAATCCAAACGCCTCGATGTGCTGCTGCGCGAGTTCCGCCTGTCGCGCAACCACATGGGCATTGTCATCGACGAATACGGCGGCGTCGCCGGCCTGCTCACCATCGAGGACGTGCTGGAACAGATCGTCGGCACACCATCGGCGGCCTGGTGACCGCGGCGATCGGCCACCTGCCGGAAGCCGGCGAGGAACTGGCGATGGGGCGCTTCGTGTTCCGCGTCGCCAACGCCGACGCCCGCCGCGTCCACGCCTTCCACGTCGGTGTCCACGCCGGATGAGGCGCGTACTGGCGGTCGTGCAAGCCGTCGTGCTTGCCCTGTTGGCGCTGCCCGTGCTGGCGACGCCTCGCATCGGGGTGATGACGATGCAACCCGGCGAAGTGTTCTGGGAACGCTTCGGCCACGACGCCATCGCGATCGACGATCCGGCGAAGGGCGAGCCGGTCTCCTACAACTTCGGCTTCTTCGATCCCGGCGAACCGGGATTCATCGGGCGCTTCATCCGTGGCGAGATGCTGTATTCGCTGGCCGCGCTGCCGCTGCGCGAGGATCTGCAGAACTACCGGGAAGAAGGCCGCGGCGTCTCGATCCAGTGGCTGGATCTCACGCCGGCGCAGGCCGCGGAATTGCAAGCGGCGCTGGAACTCAACGCACAGCCGCAGAACAGCCGCTACCACTACGACTATTTCCGCGACAACTGCACCACCCGAGTGCGCGATGCGCTCGATCGCGCACTCGGCGGACAATTGCGTCGCCAGCTGGAAGGCAGTTCCAACGGTGAAACCTATCGCAGCGAATCGACGCGGATGGCGGCACCGGCGCCGTGGATGCGCTATGGCTTCGAATTGGGACTGGGTCCCTCCAGCGACGTGCCGCTGACGCACTGGGATGACGCCTTCCTGCCGCAACGCCTGGCCGACAGTCTTGCCACCGCGAACAACAACGGCCAGCCGCTGGTGAGTGCGACGGAACGATTGTTGCCGCATCGGATTGCGTCGGCACCAGCAGAAGCGTCCCTGCCGCTGTGGCCATTCGTGCTCACCGGTCTCGGGCTGGCGGCGCTGGTCCTGGCATTCGGGCGCAGGCATCCCCGCCTGCTCGCGGCATTCGCGCTGCCGCTCTGGCTGCTTGGCGGCGTGTTCGGCGCGGTGTCGCTGTATGCATGGATCGGTACCGCGCACTGGGTCACGGCCGCCAACCACAACCTGTGGCTACTCAATCCGCTCGCCTTGCTGATGTCGTGGCCGGCGCTGCAATGGCTGCGTGGCCGCGACAGCGCCTTCGGCCGCAATCTGTTGCTGGTGCTGGCGCTCCTCGCCTTCTGTGGCCTGATGGTGTCGTGGCTGGGGCCGCTGCAACGCAATGCGCCGTGGGTGGCCCTGCTGGTACCGATCCATTGGGCATTGGCGGCGGCATGGCCGCCACGCGGGCTTGTCCGTTCACGCGACTGAGTGCAGGATGCGGGAATGGATTGCGTGATCAATTGCGCGGTGTACCGCGGCGGCGTGCGCGAGGACATTTCGCTCGAGCACATCAGCGACGTGCTGGCGCAGGACGACGGCAGTTTCGTCTGGGTCGGCCTCTACGAACCAGACGAAGACCAGCTCGACGAACTGCAGCTGGAATTCGGCCTGCATGATCTCGCCATCGAGGACGCGCACAGCGCCCACCAGCGACCGAAACTGGAAGTGTTCGGCAACACGCTGTTCATGGCCGTGCACACTGCGCAGCTGGTGGATGCGCACCTGAAATTCGGCGAAACCCACATCTTCTACGGACCGCGCTTCCTGCTGACGGTGCGCCACGACGCCTCGCTGAGCTTCGCCGCCGTGCGCCAGAAGCTGGAACGCGAACCCGATCATCTCAAGATGGGCCCGGTGGTGGCGTTGCATGGCGTGCTCGATTTCATCGTCGACAACTACGAGCCGATCGTCGATGCCTTCTCGGAAGAACTCGACGCCCTCGAACACGCGATCTTTGCCGAGGACTTCAGCCGCGGCACCATCCGCCGCCTCTATACCCTGCGCAAGGAACTGACCAAGATGCGGATGGCGGTGCTGCCGATGCAGGACATCCTCAAGCAACTGGTGCGCCTGCAGGACTTCGGCATTCCCGACGAGGCGCGCCCGTATTTCCGCGACGTCGCCGATCACGCCGCGCGCACCGCCGACATCATCGACGTGCAGCGCGAGATGGCGTCCACCGCGATGAACACCAATTTGTCGCTGGTCACCATCAACCAGGGCGAGGTGGTGAAAAAACTGGCGGGCTGGGCCGGATTGCTGGCTGTGCCGACGCTGGTCGCGAGCTGGTACGGCATGAACTTCCACCACATGCCCGAACTCGACCACCCCTATGCGTATCCGGTGATGATCGTACTGGTGGTGGCGGGCTGCACCGCGCTCTACCGTTACCTGAAGAAGGTGCGTTGGCTGTAACAACGCCCGGCATGCAACCAAAGTCGTAGTCCCCATGCCGCAGCGCGGATTGACGCCCGCGCCGCGACGCGCCACGCTCGCGGGAATCCCCGTGGAGCGAGCGGCATGCAGGCGATCAGGATGCTGGGCTGGGTGGTCATGGCGGTGTTCGCCGCCTGTTGCCTCGGCGTGGTGGCGTTGCACCGCGGCGAAACCATCAACGCGATGTGGCTGGTGGCGGCATCGGTCTCGGTGTTCTTCATCGGTTATCGTTTCTACGCGCGCTACATCGCGACGCACGCGGTGCAACTCGATCCGACCCGGATGACGCCGGCATGGCGGCACAAGGACGGCCTCGACTACGAGCCGACCGACAAGAGCATCCTGTTCGGCCACCACTTCGCCGCGATCGCCGGCGCCGGTCCGCTGGTGGGCCCGGTGCTCGCCGCGCAGATGGGCTATCTGCCCGGATTCCTGTGGATCCTGTTCGGGGTGATCTTCGCCGGCGCGGTGCAGGACTTCCTCGTCCTCGTCTTCTCGGTGCGTCGCGACGGCCGCTCGCTCGGCGAGATGATCCGCAGCGAAATGGGCGCCGCCGCCGGTGTCACCGCCATGATCGGCATACTGATGATCATGGTGATCCTGCTCGCGGTCCTCGCGCTGGTGGTGGTGAAGGCGCTGGCCGGCAGTCCGTGGGGCACGTTCACCGTCGCCGCGACGATTCCGATCGCGCTGCTGATGGGCGTGTCGCTGCGCTGGCTGCGGCCCGGTCGCGTGCTGGAGGCATCGATCATCGGCTTCGTGCTGCTGATGCTGGCGATCTGGGGCGGTGGCAAGATCGCTGCTTCGCCCGAGCTCGCGCACATGTTCACCTTCGACGGCCGTGCCTTGGCGTGGATGCTGATCGGATACGGTTTCATCGCCGCGGTATTGCCGGTGTGGCTGCTGCTGGCACCGCGCGACTATCTCTCCACCTTCCTCAAGATCGGCACGATCGCGTTGCTGGCGCTCGCGGTCGTCGTCGCCATGCCGCAGCTGCACATGCCGGCGATCACCAAATTCGTCGACGGCAGCGGCCCGGTGTTCTCCGGGAAACTGTTCCCGTTCCTGTTCATCACGATTGCCTGCGGTTCGGTCTCGGGATTCCACGCGCTGATCTCGTCCGGCACCACGCCGAAGATGCTGTCGAACGAAAGCGAAGCCACGCTGATCGGCTACGGCGGCATGCTGATGGAGGCGATGGTCGCGGTGATGGCGCTGATCGCGGCCTGCGTGCTCGATCCCGGCCTGTACTTCGCGATGAACGCGCCGGCCGCGCTGATCGGCACCACGCCGGAAGCGGCGGCGCAGGCGATCTCGGCATGGGGCTTCGTGATCACCCCCGACATGCTCACCGCCACCGCCCACAACATCGGCGAAGCCACCGTACTGTCGCGCGCGGGCGGCGCGCCGACGCTGGCGGTCGGCATGGCGCAGATCCTGCATGGATTGATCGGCGGCGAAGGCCTGATGGCATTCTGGTACCACTACGCCATCCTGTTCGAAGCATTGTTCATCCTCACCACCGTCGATGCCGGCACGCGGGTGGCGCGCTTCATGATCCAGGATCTCGCCGGCGTCGTGTACCCGCCGTTCGCGCGCACCCATGACTGGGGCGCCAACATCGTCTGCACCTTGCTTGCGGTCGGTGCCTGGGGGTATTTCCTTTACCAGGGCGTGGTCGATCCGCTGGGCGGCATCAACACGCTGTGGCCGCTGTTCGGCATCGCCAACCAGATGCTGGCGGCGATCGCACTGGTGTTCTGCTGCGTGGTGATGGTGAAGTCGAAGCACCAGCGCCGGCTGTGGATACCGGCGATCCCGACCGTGTGGCTGCTCGCCTGCACGCTGACCGCCGGCTGGCAGAAGGTGCTGCATCCCAACCCGAAGATCGGCTTCCTCGCCAACGCCCAGAAGTTCTCGGAAGCGGTGGCGCGCGGCGAAGTACTGGCGCCGGCCAAGTCGCTGCAGGAGATGCAGCGGGTGATCTTCAACAACCAGCTCGATGCCGCCTTGTGCGCGGTGTTCGTGATCGTGGTGGTGCTGACGACCATCTTCGGCATCCGCGAGATGTTGCGCGCGCATTGGGCCGCGGTGCCGACCACCAAGGAGACGCCGTATGTCGCCTTTGATCACTGAAGCCTGGCGCTGGCTGGAACGCACCGCGCGTCTTGCCATCGGCGTGCCCGACTACGCCGCCTATGTCGAACACGTGCGCAGCCATCATCCGGAGCACGCGCCGATGAGCCGCGAGGAATTCTTCGTCGAACGGATGCAGGCGCGCTACGGCAAGGGCCGTTCGCGCTGCTGTTGAACATCAGAACACGAACAGGCCGATCGCCGCCGCGAACATCAGCATGGTCGCGATCGCGACGCAGACGCGGCTGATGCGCGAACTCGGCTGGTCCTGCATCAGCTTGCGATCGGAAGCCACCAGCAACACGCCGACCAGCAGGAAAGGCGCCAGTACGCCGTTGATCACCGCCGTCCAGAACAACGCCTTGATCGGATCGATGTTCATGAAATCCATCGATGCGCCGGCGAGGATCGCCAATGCGAACACCGCGTAGAACGAGGTCGCCTGGCGGAACTTGCGATCGAGCCCGTAGGCCCAGTCGAAGGTTTCCGCGAAGGCGTAGGCCGCCGATCCCGCCAGCGTCGGGATCGCGAGCAGGCCGGTTCCGATGATGCCGACGGAATACAGCAGGTAGGCGGCATCGCCCGCCAATGGCCGCAATGCTTCCGCGGCTTCACGGGTCGTGGTGATCCGGGTGATGCCGTGCGCGCCCAGCGTAAGCGCGGTGGTCAGGATGATGAAGAACATCACCACGTTGGAGAACAGCGTGCCCAACGCGACATCCAGGCTTCACGATGAAGGCGGTCGCGATGTAGGCGAACAGGATCAGGGCCAGCCATTTCAGCACCGCCGCGATCATGTGGTAGCGCAGGCGGATGGCAGCAACCGCGATACCGATGCCGAACACCATCACGTAGATGTGCGAAGAACCCCAGCCGAGCATCTCGGCGGCATCGGCCATGCCGGCAAGGTCCGATCCGATGTTGATGACATTTGCCAGCAGCAGCGCCAGCGACGCCAGGCCGACCAGCCAGCGCGGGAACTTCAGCCGGAACGCACCCGCCAGCCCCATGTCGGTGACCATGCCGATGCGTGCGCACATCATCTGCACCGTGCCCATCAATGGCCAGGTCAGCCACGACAGCCACAGTAGGTGGGTGCCGAACTGCGCGCCGGCGATCGAATAGGTGGCGACGCCGGACGGATCGTCGTCGGCCGCACCGGTGGTGATGCCGGGACCGAGCGCGCGCCACAAGCGGCGGATTCCGAGGCTCGGGCGCGTCTTGTGCTCGCTCATGCGCGGCGTCTCCAGGCAGGGAATCAATCAGGAGCCGCAGCGCGGCGGCGCCATTATTGCCGCGCCGACCGCCGGATAGTATTACTTCCGGCAAAATGACCGGATCGATCGCCGGACAATCACGCTCCAGCAAGCGTCTTCAGTGCCAATCCAAGCAGGTAGGCCAGCACGGTGCCGGTGGCGTAGCCGAGCGTGCCCAACAGCGCACCGACCGGCGCCAGCGCCGGATGGAAGGCCGAGGCGACCACGGGCGCGGAAGCGGGCCCGCCGATATGGCTCTGCGAGCCCACCGCGAAATAGAACAACGGTGCGCGGATCAAACGACCGACCAGCCACAGAATGATGATGTGGAAGCCAAGCCAGATCACTCCGAGATACAGCAGTTGATATTTGTCGAACACCGCGCCGATATCCATCTGCATTCCGATGCATGCAATCAGGACATACAGCAGCAACGTGCCAATGGTCGATGCACCGACGCCATCGAGCCGACGCATGCGGGTGAAGCTCAACGACAATCCGGTCAACGTGCAGATCGCGATGATCCACACCAGCGGTTCGCCGAGGCCGGCGCGTTTCGCCAACGGGAAGTGATCGCCGATCCACGGCGCGAAGCCGCCGGCGATCCAGTGTGCCAGGCCGACGGTGCCGAAGGCGAGCCCGAAGATCATCACCATGTCGGTGAGCGTGGCCGGGCGTTCGTGCCTGCTGCGATAGTCGGCGAGGCGATGCTTCAAATCGTCGAGCGCGGCGGTATCGGCCTTCTGGCGCGCATCGATGTGCGCCGCGCGTTGCGCCAGCAACAACAGCACCGCCATCCACACGTAGGCAACCGCGGCATCGACCACCGCGAACTGGCCGAAGGTGACGGCATCGACGTGGAAGATTTCCTTCATCGCCACCATGTTGGCGCCGCCGCCGATCCAGCTTCCCGCAAGCGCCGCCATGCCGCCCCAGGTGTCGCCGCCCATCGTCGCCGGGAACAGCGCCTGCATCGTCACGAACGCGAACACGCCGCCGAGCATCACGCTGGCCGATGTCGCCACATACATCAGCAACAACTTCGGGCCGAGCTTGAGGATCGCCGGGATGTCGACCGTCAGCGTCAGCAGCACCAGTGATGCCGGCAACAGCACGCGGCTGGCCACCGGGTTGTAGAGCTTGCTGTGGACGCCGTCGATCACGCCGAGGCTGTTGAGGATGCCCGGAATGAAGTAGCACAACAGCAGCGGTGGCACGAGGTCGAAGAAGCGCCGGAGGAATCCCGATTCGCGCGACGACGCCCAGAACACCACGCCAAGCACCGCGGCCAGCACGCCCAGGACGACGATGTCGTCCTGGATCAGCGGGACCCTGGCGGCTGCTTCCACGCGCTTACTGGCCGATGTGCGACTTCAGCCAATCGTTCACCGTGTCGTGCCACTTGATGCTGTTCTGCGGCTTCAGCACCCAATGGTTTTCATCGGGGAAATAGAGGAACTTCGATTCGATGCCCTTGCGCTGCAAGGCGCTGAACGCGGCGATGCCCTGCTCCACCGGAATGCGGAAGTCCTTCTGGCTGTGCACGATCAGCATCGGCACTTTCCAGTCCTTGACGTGGTTGAGCGGATTGAACTTCTCGTAGCCGGCGGGGTTCTCCCACACCGTGCCGCCGTTCTCCCATTCGCCGAACCACAGCTCCTCGGTGGCGTAACCCATCATGCGATTGTCGAACACGCCGTCGTGGGCAACGATGCACTTCCACGGTTGGTTCCAGTTGCCGGCGATCCAGTACGCCATGAATCCGCCGTAGCTGGCACCGAGCGCGCAGGCCTTGTCGCCGTTGAGGAACGGATACTTCTGCAACGCCGCCGTCCAGCCCTTCTGCAAATCTTCCAGCGGGCGATCGCCCCAGTGCTGGCTGATGGCATCGGTGAATTTCTGGCCGTAGCCGGTGGAACCGTGGAAATCGATCATCACCGCGGCATAGCCTTGTCCGGCATACGTCTGCGGATTCCAGCGATAGCTCCAGCCGTTGCCGAAACTGCCCTGCGGACCACCGTGGATCAGGAACGCGACCGGATATTTCCTGCCCGGCTGGTAGTTCCAGGGCTTCACCACGTAGCCGTGCACGGTTTCGCCATTCCAGCCGATGAAGGTGAACTGCTCGGCATCGGCGAACTTCACGCCCGGCAGCATCTCGCCGGCACTCGGGGTGATCGCGCGTAGCGGTGCCTTGCCATCGGCGTCGGTGACGAACAACTGATCGCCACTCTGCAAGGTGTTGCGGGTGAACGCGAGCGTGTTGCCGGCCAATGCGAACGCCGAGATCGAACCCTGCGGGCCCGACACATTGCGCACTTCGCCGTTGGCGACGTCAACCGCGAACAGCGGATGCTGGCCAAGTCCGGATGCGGTGGTGTAGATCGTCCTGCCATCGGCGGACAGGGTGATGCCATCGGCAGACGCATCCCAGCGTTGATCGATCTCGCGCGTGTTGCCCGTTGCCATGTCCATCGCCATCAGCGCGAAACGATCGGCCTCGAAACCGGGACGTTGCATCGCGCGGTAGTACAGCGTCTTGCCATCGGGCGAGAACGCCGGGCCGGCGTCCCACGCCTTGTTGGCGGCGGTCAGGTTGCGTGGCGTGCCGCTGCCATCGGCGTTGACCAGCCACAGGTCGAAATTGGTGCTCCACGGTTCGACGCGGTCGCCCTGGCGCACGCTCATCACCAGTTGCTTGCCGTCGGGCGACCATGCGAGGTCACCAAGATCACCGAACGGCTTCGACGGAATGTCGCCGTTGATCGCGCCGCTCACCAGCGTCGCATTCTTCGCCGCGGCAGCGCCGACATCGGCGACGAACACGCGGTTGTAGCTGCCGTTGTTCCAGGTATCCCAGTGGCGGATGAACATGCGGTCGAACACCACGCCACTGTTCTTCGGCTTGGCTTCGCCCTTCTGCTTGCTGCAGGCGAGATCGCCCTTGCACTCGGGGAAGGCCGCCATCGCCAGCGCGACATGGCTGCCGTCGGGCGCGAACTGGTAGGCATCGACATCGAGCGGCAGGTCGGTCAGCTGCTTCGGTTCGCCGCCCGCCAGCGGGATCGCGTACAGCTGCGAGCTGCCGTTCTTGCCGCTGAGGAAGTACACGGCCTTGCCGTCCTTCGAGACAGTCGGCGAATTGACGTTCCAGCCATCCGGCGTCAACCGTTTCGGCGGCGCCATGTCGCGCGTGCGCAGGTTGCGCGTCCACAGCGAGGTCGACGCCTTGGTGACTTCGGAATTCATCTGGCGCCTGGCGAACACCACCACGTTGCCGTCCGGCGTCAGTGCCGGCGACGAATAGCGGTCGAGGGCGACCATGTCGCGCACGGTGAAGCCGCGCTGCGTCTGCGCGGACAGGGGAAGCGCGGCGAGCAGCGCGAGCGGCAGCAGGGCGTGGCGAAGGGTCATTGGATTCCTCTCGAGAGTTTTTCTGCGTAACGGTACAGGGCCAGCACCACGACTACGAAGGCAATCCCGCCGATCCACTTGCCGGCGGTGGCAAAGCCCTCGCCCACCAGCTCCAGCGGGAACAACTGGAAGGCGACGATGCCGGCGATCAGCACGCCGATCAGGCCTTCGCCGACGATCATGCCCGAGGCCAGCAACACCCCGAGCTGCTTGGCGCTTTCCGGGCGCTTGCCGCGTTCGGCGCGACGATCGTAGAACGCACCGACCAGTGCACCGACCACCACCATCAGCGTCGCCGACGTCGGCAGGTAGATGCCGAGACCGACGGCGAGCGGCGAGCAATGGCCCTTGTGGTTGGTGACCTTCTGGATGATGGCGTCGAGGATGATCAGCACCACGCCGATGCCGGCGCCGATCTCGATCAGGCTCCAGTCGATGTTGTTCTGGATCACGCCTTGCGCCAGCGCGGAAATCAGCCCCGCCTGCGGCGCGGGCAGTGCCTTGCCGGCCACCGCGTTCGGCGCACCGGCGAAACCGTAGGCCTGGTTGACCAGGTCGAGCACCGGCGGAATCACCGCAGCGCCGGCGATCACGCCGACCACCAGCGCCCACTGCTGCCACGATGGCGTGGCATCGACCAGTTGGCCGGTCTTGAGATCCTGCAGATTGTTGTTGGCGATCGCGGCGACCGTGAACACCACCGCGGTGACGAACAGCGCGAACGCGACCAGCGACTTCTCCTGTCCAGGCTGCAGCATCGGCTTGACCGTGAACACCAGCAGCAGCGCCGCGCCGATCACCACCAGGATGCCGATGCCCGACAGCGGACTGTTGGAGGAACCGATCAGGCCGGCCATGTAGCCGCAGACCGCCGACACCAGGAAGCTCATCACCACGCAATAGACGAGGCCGCCGACCACCAGCAACCACAGGTGGTCGCCGAGTCCGGCGCCATTGGCGAAGTGGCCGAACAGCCAGGCGATCGGCACGAAGCTCGCGAGCATGATCGCGCCGACGACACCGATCGGGATGTCGTGTTCGACGCGATCAAGCGTGTGCAGCTGGCCGGCCTTGCGCACCTTCGATGCCGCCACCGCCGAGGTGAGACCGGAAATCACCGGCTTGACCAGTTTCGCCAGCGTCCAGATCGCGGAGATGCCGATGGTGCCGGCGCCGATGAAGCGGATCTTGTGGCTCCAGGTGTCACCGGCGATATCGGCCACGCTGCCAGTGAAAGTCGACAGTTGCGAAAAATGCGGCACGCCCCAGACCCAGGCGATCGCCGCACCGAGCAGCATCGCCAGTCCCACCCACAAGCCGACCAGGTGACCGACCGCGAGCAGCGCCATCGACAGCGAGAAATCGAATCCGCTGACCGGCGACTTGTCGCCATCGCCGATGCGGAAATAACTGGCGACATCGCCGGCGAACACCTTGGTCGCGACGATCACCGCGAACGCGGCCGCGACGATCGCGCCCCACATCACCGCCAGCAGGCCGGCGCGGCTTTCCTCCACGCCCTTGGTGTCGTCGCCGCTGCCGACCTTGAGCACTTCGGCGCAGGCCACGCCTTCGGGATACGGCAGGTCGGAATTGGTGACCAGCGCGCGCCGCAGCGGGATCGAATACATCACGCCGAGGATGCCGCCGAGCGCGCAGATCAGGAACGATTCCCAGAACGGGAAGTGCGTCCACCAGCCGATCATCACCAGCCCGGGCAGGACGAAGATGATCGACGACAGCGTGCCCGCCGCCGACGCCACCGTCTGCACCACGTTGTTTTCCTGGATGGTGGAATCCTTGAAGCCCCGCAGCAGCGCCATCGAGATGACCGCCGCCGGGATCGACGTCGCGAAGGTCAGGCCCGCCTTCAATCCGAAGAACACGTTGGCCGCGGTGAATGCGACCGTGATGAGGATGCCGAGGATGATCCCGCGCAGGGTGAACTCCCGGCGGGGTGCGGCTGCGTTCTGCGGGTTGGCCATGGCGGATCCGTCGACGTAAGTGTCGCCAAACTACGGTCTGGCGGCGATCAAGTCCAGCTGCAGCGCGAGAAACCGGGGATCAACGGCTGTCCGCCAGCGCCGCGAGGAAGCCACGGCACCAGGCATGGATGTCGTTGCCGGCGATCGGCACCATCAGCGACTGCCAGCGTTCCTTGCGCTCCGCCAGCGGCATCGCCATGGCCACGGCGATCGCATCGGCGACGCCATCGAGGTCATGGGGATTGACCAGCAGGGCGCCATCGAGCTCGAGCGCGGCCCCGGCCAGCAGCGACAGCACCAGCACCCCGGGATCGTCGGGGTTCTGGGCAGCGACGTATTCCTTGGCCACCAGGTTCATGCCGTCGCGCAACGGCGTCACCAGCCCGATGGCGGCGGCACGATAGAACCCGGTCAGGGTGCTGTGGGGGAAATTGCGGTTGACGTAACGCAGCGGCGTCCAGTCGGGATCGGCATGGTTGCCGTTGATGTGGCCGGCGATGCCTTCCAGCTGGTTGCGCAACAATTTGTATTCCGAGACTTCGCCACGCGAGACCGGCGCAATCTGCAGGAAGGTGAGCTTGCCGCGGAACGCCGGATGGCGCTCGAGGAAGCGCCCGAAGGCGCGGAAGCGTTCGGGCAATCCCTTGGAATAATCGAGGCGATCGACGCCGATCGCGAGCGCGCGTCCACCCAGGCTCTGGCGCAATGCGCGCACCGGCGCCTTGTTGACCGCCGCCGCGGATTGCGCGGTGATCCGCGCGGTATCGATGCCGATCGGAAACGCGCCGACCCGGACGCGACGGCCATCCGCGAATTGCAGCGTGCCGTCCTCGAGGATGCGGGCGCCACCGAAGAGACGCGCATAGCTGCGGAAACGCTCGGCATCGCGCACGGTCTGGAATCCGACCAGGTCACAGGCATACAGGGCGCTGAACAGCAGCGCATGGTCCGGGAGTGCGGAAACGAGATCCGCCGATGGCATCGGCACGTGCAGGAAGAACCCGATGCGGCAGCCGACACCGCGTTCGCGCAGCATCGCGGCCAACGGGATCAGGTGGTAGTCGTGGATCCAGACGATGTCGTCATCGTGCAGCAGCGGCATCAGCTTGTCCGCGAACAGTGCGTTGACGCGACGATAACTGGCACGCGTCGCCCGGTCGTAGTCGACGAGGTCGAGGCGGAAATGCAGCAATGGCCACAGCGTGCGGTTGGAAAAACCGTTGTAGTAGTCTGCCACGTCACGCCGCGACAAATCGAGCGTGACATAGCGAATGGCACCATCCCGGTGTTCGGAAAGTTCGCCGCTGCCGTCACGCACGGTCTTGCCATTCCAGCCGAACCAGACACCACCGCGCGCGCGCAACGCCGCCTCGATGCCCACCGCCAGTCCGCCCGCCTGGTTCTGTCCCGGCAAGGCGACCCGGTTGGACACCACGACCAGCCTGCTCACAGCGCTTCCTTCCAGTCGCGCGACAGGTGCATCGCGGCCATGATCAGGCCGACGTGCGAATACGCCTGCGGGAAATTGCCCCAGCTCTCGCCATCTTCGAAGCCCATGTCTTCCGACAGCAGCCCGAGGTGGTTGCGATGTTCGAGCACGCGCTCGAACAATTCGCGCGCCTCGTCCTTGCGGCCGATCACCGACAGCGCATCGATGTACCAGAACATGCAGATGGTGAAACTGGTTTCCGGGCTGCCGAAATCGTCGGGCGCCACATAACGAAACAGGCCGCAGCCTTTCCGCAACTGCTTGCCGATGGCTTCCACGGTGGCGACGTAGCGCGGATCATCCGCGGCGATGAGGCCGATGTCCGCCAGCAACAGCAGCGATGCATCGAGATAGTCGCTTTCGAACGACGCGCTGAACCAGCCCTTGTCCCCGCGCCACGCCTGTGCCAGCGTCTTCGCGCGGATGGTGTCGGCGCGCTCGCGCCAGTACTTCTCTTTTTCTTTCAGGCCCAGGCGATCGCCGATCCGCGCGAGGCGATCACAGGCCGCCCAGCACATCGCCGCGGTATAGGTATGCACTTCGGCGCGCCCGCGGAATTCCCACAGGCCGGCATCCGGCACGTCGTAGAGCGCGTAGGCGCGTTCGCCCAGCGGTTCCAGCCGCCGGTAGGTTTCGGCATCGCCGGGATCAACCAGGCGCTGGTCGAAGAACAATTGCGTCGATGCCAGCACCACGCTGCCGTAGACGTCGTGCTGCTTCTGGACCCACGCCAGATTGCCGCGACGCACCGGCCCCATGCCGCGATAACCCGCAAGCGACGGCACTTCCTCTTCGGTGAGGGTGGCCTCGAAGCCGATGCCGTACAGCGGCTGCAGGCCGCCTTCGTGGGTGACGATGTTGAAGATGTAGTGAAGGAAATCCTCCATGCTGCGCGTCGCGCCAAGACGGTTGAGCGCACGCACCACGAAACCGGCATCGCGCAGCCAGCAATAGCGATAGTCCCAGTTGCGCGCGGTGCCCGCCGCTTCCGGGATCGACGTCGTCATCGCCGCGATGATCGCGCCGCTGTCCTCGTACTGGCACAGCTTCAGGGTGATCGCGCTGCGGATCACCGCCTCCTGCCACTCCAGCGGAATCGACAGGTAACGCACCCATTCGCGCCAGTAGTCGAGCGTGCGATTGAGCGCCTCCTCGACATAGCCGTCGATCGATCGATCCAGCGTCTCGTCGGGTCCCAGCACGAAATGCAGGCGATGGCTGAGCACGAACGGCAATTCCTCGCGAATGAAGCGAATCGGTGCGTCGCTGGTCATGCGCAGGATGTAGCGCGGCAACAGCCAGCGCGATCAGCGATACCGGGCGATAGAAGCGGCCGTTGCGGCTCCAGCGCGGCGCGAAGTCGACGATTTCGAGCGATCCGCCATGGCTGTCGTGCAGTACCGTGCGCAGCACCGCGGTGTTGGGCACATAGGCCTGCTCGGAATGCGAGAAATCCTCGAGCTCGATGGTGAAATCGCCGCCTTCCTGGTCACGCGGGGACAGCAGCGCGCAGAACGCGGGATCGCCATCGAACGTCGGCAGGCAGGTCCAGACCACGCGCGCCTGGCGATCGATCAACGCACCGAAACTGCCGTTGCCCACGACGCCGAGATCGAGACTGGGCGGATCCGTTTCGATCTTCATGGGGTTTCCTCCAGCCACGCCAACACCGCCGCGGGATCGAGGAGATGGTGCGTTGCCGCGCTGAGCAGGCGATCGCCCACCAGCACGCTGATGCCGCCCATTTCGTTCACGGTGGCGAAGCCGGCCTCGTCGGTGAGATCGTCGCCGGCGAATACCGGCACGCGTCCGGCGAAGCGCGGCGTCGCCATCAACTCGCGTATCGCACTGCCCTTGTCCGCGCCCTGCGGCCGCAGTTCGATCACCTGGTTGCCGGGTTCCAGGCGATAGTCGGGCAATTGTTCCAGCGCCTGCGTCGCGAATTCGCGAATCGCCGTTCCCGCCGCCGGTGCCACGCGCCAATGCAGCGCAAGCGAGCGGCCCTTGTCCTCCACCAGCGCGCCCGGCCAGGCATCGATCACCATGCGCGCGGCTTCGGCGACCGACGCGAGGCGGGGATCACGCGCCTGCGGATGATCGCTGCGATGTTCCAGCCCATGCAGGCCGACGGCACCGTATTGCGCCGGCGCGAAAATCGCGTCGATTGCGGCCAGCGTGCGGCCACTCACCAGCGCCAACGCGCCATCGAGGCGTCGTTCCAGTGCATCGAGCGCAGCGATGACACGCGGCGTTGCCCTGACTGCTGCCGGATCATCGGCGAATTCGAGCAGGCAGCCGTCGATATCGAGAAACAATGCGCTGCCGGCGGAAATCACCGGCGGACGGAGTGCTACCGCATTCATCGCAACGAATCTAAAGCACTGTCCGTTATTCGAAGTGAAGGTGCGGGATTTTTTCGGATTCCCGTTTCACGGATGCAGGCATTCCATCATTCGCGCGCGGGAAACCAGCCGTTTCCCCGCGAAAAGACGCTCGGGCCCTTCGGGTGCGCCATTCCGGAAAAAGAAATGGCAGGAACCGCAGTTCCTGCCATTGCTGTCATGCCACGACTGCGACGGTTCAGAACGGAATGTCGTCGTCGTTGAAATCGCCGCCGAAATCGGCCACCGATGCCGCCGGCGCTTCACGCGCCGGTTCGCGACGCTGGGCCGGCGCCGGGCGCGAACTACGCTCGTAACCGCCACCACCTTGTCCGCCGCCATCGGGACGGCCGCCGAGCATCTGCATTTCGTCACCAATGATGTCGGTGGTGTAGTGCTTGGCGCCATCCTTCTCGTAGCTGCCGTATTCGATGCGTCCCTCGATGTAGACCTCGCGGCCCTTCTTCAGGTATTCGCCGGCGATCTCGCCGAGCTTGCCGAACAGCTTGACGCGATGCCATTCGGTCTTTTCCTGCTGGTTGCCGTCGCGATCCTTGCGGACCGTGGTGGTGGCGATGCTGAGCGTGGTGATCGCCATGCCGCCCTGGGTGTATTTGGTGTCGGGGTCGTTGCCGAGGTTCCCGACCAAAATCACTTTGTTGATTCCGCGTGCCATGTCTGGCTCCTTACGTTTTGGTCATTGGTTGATTGGATGCCGGCGTCGCCACCGGCAGGGATATTCCATTCTACCGCGACGGGCCGCGCCAGCCGGCCGATGCCGCATCGCCATGTCGGGGTTTTCCTGAACCATGCCGGCGCACCGGCGGCGACCGACCATTCACCTTCTATAATCGCCCGAGCATTCCGGCCAACCTTCCTATGACCGACCGCCCCACGCTTCCCCTCCTCGCCATCCAGCAACTGGCGGCGCCCGACATGGCTGCCGTCGATGCACTGATCCGCCGTCGGCTGGCGTCGGACGTGGTGCTTATCAACCAGGTCGCCGAATACATCATCGGTGCCGGCGGCAAGCGCCTGCGCCCGATGCTGCTGTTGCTGGCGTCGCGCGCGCTTGGGCACATGGACGCCGACGCGCACCAACTCGCCGCGGTGGTCGAGTTCATCCATACCTCCACCCTGTTGCACGACGACGTGGTCGACGAATCCGACCTCCGTCGCGGCCGCAGCACCGCCAACGCGGTATGGGGCAATGCCACCAGCGTGCTGGTCGGCGACTTCCTGTATTCGCGCAGTTTCCAGTTGATGGTCGAACTGGAGCGGATGGACGTGCAGCGCCTGCTCGCCGATACCACCAACATGATCGCGGAAGGCGAGGTGCTGCAGCTGTTGCACGTGCGCAACCCCGACACCGACGAACCCGCCTACCTGCGGGTGATCGAGCGCAAGACCGCGATCCTGTTCGCCGCGGCGACGCGCCTTGGCGCGCTGCTGGCCGGCGCCGACGCAGCGACGCAACAGGCCTTGCACGATTACGGCATGCATCTCGGCTACGCCTTCCAGATCGCCGACGACGTGCTGGATTACGCTTCCGACGCGGCGACGATGGGCAAGAACCTCGGCGACGATCTCGCCGAAGGCAAGATGACGCTGCCACTGATCCACGCGATGGCGCATGCCGATGCCGCGACCCGCGAGCGCTTGCGCGCAGTCGTCGAGACGGGCGATATCTCCGCATTGCCGGAAGTCACCGCCGCAATCGCCGCGCACGACAGCCTCGGCTACAGCCGTGCGATCGCCCAGCGCTACGCCGATGCCGCCGATGCCGCGATCGACGGCCTCGCCGACAACGACGCCGTCGCCGCCCTGCGCGGGCTGGCGCGCTATGCGGTCAATCGCGACCGCTGATCCAATCGCGGATCACTTCGCCGCGAAACGCTCGCGGAAGAAGTCGTTCATCATCACGTAGGCGCGCTTCGCCGCACGCTCGTTGTACATGCAGCCCGGCGGCTTGTTGGCCGCTTCCAGCGCGAAGCAATGCACTGCACCGCTGAAGTTCACGAAGGTCCAGTCGGCGCCGGCGCGATCCATTTCCTGCTCGAAGGGAACGATATTGTCCTTCTGGCCCTTGTCGTCGGCGCCATTGAGCACCAGCAACGGCGTGTGGATCGAGCCGGCCGTCGCCGGTTGCGCGCTGTCCAGGCCGCCATGGAAGGTGACGATGCCGGCCAGCTTCGCACCGCTGCGCGCCAGCTCCAGCACCGACGATCCGCCGAAGCAGTAACCGAACGCACCGATCTTCGCGGCATCGATCGGCGCCGATTTCGCTTGTTCCTTCAGCACGTCGATCGCCTTGGCCGCGCGCGCACGCATTGCCGGCGCATCCTTGTACAACGCGGTGACCTGCGCCATCGCCTCCTTGTCGTCCTTGGGTCGCACGCCCTTGCCGTACATGTCGGTGACGAGGATGACGTAATCGCGACCGGCGACCTTCTTCGCCTGCTCGATGGAGGAAAGGGTGACACCGTACCAGTCGGGCACCATCACCAGTCCGGGACGCTTGGCTTTCGATGCGTCGTCGTAGACCAGCGCACCGATGAAGTGATCCTTGCCGACCGTCCATTCCACGGACCTGGTCTTCATGGCGGCAAATGCAGGCAGGCTGGCGAGCAGCAGTCCGGCGGCGATCAGGATGCGGCGCATGGCACTCTCCGGTGGCGAAAGCACGAGGATAGCGCGATCAGGCAGCGGTTATCTCACGCGATCCCCATGCCCTGGATTGCACTGATGCGTTCCGGATCGAAACCGGCCAGCTCGGCGAAATGACGTCCGCGCGCGACGTAATCGCGATACGGCCCGAAGCTCGGCGCACCGGGCGACAACAGCATCACGCCGTTCCCGTGCAGGGTCTCGCGCGCGATCCGCATCGCGTCCCCGAGATCACGCGCCTGCGCCAACGCGAATCCGCCCGCCGTCGCGATCGGTTGCAGCAGATCGTGGATGCGCGGACCGTTCTGCCCCATCGTCACGATCGCGCGCGGTGCGTGCGTGCGCATCGCTTCGGCGAAGTCGTGCCAGTCGAGGCCGCGATCGTGCCCGCCGACCAGCACCGCCACCGGACGTTCTCGATAGAGATCGAGCGCGGCCAGCGTTGCGTGCGGCGTGGTGCTGATCGAATCGTTGACATAGAGGATGCCATCGCGTTCGCCCAGCGCCTGCAGGCGGTTGGGCAGCGGCTGGAAGGTCGCGGCGTGCGGCGCCAATGCAGCGGCATCGAGCCCGATCGCCTCCAGCGCAGCGAGCACCGCGCACAGGTTGCCGCGATTGTGTGCGCCCGGCAGCGGCAAGGTCGAGGTATCGAAGATCGCCGCATCGCCACGATGGATCACGTCGCCCTGCATGTGCCAGCCGTCGGCGCGGTTGAACCACACGATTTCGCTGTCCGGCAGTTCCAGTTGCGCGAGGATGGCATCGGCGGCGTTCAACACGGCGATGCGCGGCCTCCCTTCCGCCACCAGCGACAACTTGTCGGCGACGTAGCGATCCTGCCCGCCGTGCCAGTCGAGGTGTTCGGGATAGATGTTGGTGACGATGGCGAGATGCGGATGCACGCCGCTGTCTGCGACGTCGCGAGTCTGGTAGCTGCTGAGTTCGATCGCCCAGGCATCGGCCTGGCCGTCGATCAATTCCATCAGTGGTGCGCCGATGTTGCCGACCAATGCCGTCCGCCTGCCGGCCGCACGCAGCAAGTGCGCCAGCATCGCGGTGGTCGTGCTTTTGCCCTTGGTGCCGGTCACGCACAGGGTGTCGGCATCGCGACGCTCGGCGAACCACAGTTGCGTCGCTCCGATGAAGCGCGTGCCCCGCGACTGCGCCGCGCGCGCGATGTCCGAATACGGGCTGATGCCCGGCGACTTGATCACCACGTCGAACGCGGCAAGGCGATCGCCATCGATTTCGGCGTCGATGTGCAGCAACGGGTCGTTCAGTGCACGCGCATCCCCGGCTTCCTGCGCATTGCAGAACAGCGTCAGTTCACCGGGATGGCGGATTCCACCGCCCGCCAACGGCGCGGCCCGCAAGGCGCGCCAGGTCGCCTTGCCTTCGCGCCCCCAGCCCCAGAGCGCGACGCGCTGGCCGTCAAGCAGCGAATGGCCCACGGATGCGCGCCCAGACGGATTCGGGAATGCCATGCTCGCCATTCAATTCGAGCAGCGGTTCGATGGCGAGATCGTCGCCGATCAATTGCGGCAGGATCTCGTTGCGGAAACGCTGGACGATCTCGTCCTCGCGCCATTCCGGACGCGCCGACAGTGCCGCCATCGCCGCGCGCGATTCGCCACCCTCGCCCACGCATTCGAACGGCTTGTGGTCGCGATACTCCAGCAGCGCGTCGTAGCCGCCGATCTGGTCGCGGTCATCGAGCAGGTTGCGGCCGAAGATCGCGACGAGCCGCGGCTTGGGCACGAATGGCGCCAGCGCCAGGAAGACGAAGTGGCATTTCGGGCAGACACCGCACCAGCGCTGCGTCGGTTTTTCGCCGAGCAGGTGGAAGTTGCGATTGCAGCTGGAGAACCAGGCGTCGTAGTGGTCGTTCTTCGCGAACTGGCGCGCCACCGCGAGTTCCGACAATGGCCGCAGCAACGAGTAGTACTTGAGGTCGGCAGCAACCGTTTCGCGCACGACCTTCGCCAGTCCCTGCTCCGCCGCCCAGCCCTTCGACCATTGGTGGTTCACTTCGCCGGTGCCTTCGATCAGGCTGCCGTAGCTGGCGGAGCGTTCGTTGGAGAACACCACCTGGTCGGCGTCGACCAGCAATGCCGCCAGCACCATGATCGCGGAATTGATCGCGGTTACCGGGATGTGGCCGTTCCACGCCCCCTGGCGATTGAGTTCGAACAATTCCGGCGCGATCTGGCGACCGATGTTGAGCGTCGGCAAGCCGGTGCGCGCTGCGCATTGCGCGATCAGCTGCGAACCGCCGACCCAGGTCACCGTCTGGTCGATACCGGCCGCGCGCAGGGCTTCGATCGACACCAGCGAATCCTTGCCGCCACCGATCGCGACCAGCGCATGTTCGCGCAGGCCGAGCGCTGGCGCCTGCGGTGATGGCGCATCGGCGCGCGGGAAGCGGATGCGGCCATGCAGGTTCAGGCCGTTGCGATAGGCGAACTCGCCGAGGCCATTGAGGTAGACGCTTTCAAGATATTCGGCGACCGATGCATCGATCGGTCCGTTCTCGATGCGGATCTCCTCCGGCACCGCCGCCTTGTAATAGCTGACACCCGCGATCAGGTGCAGCAGGCGGGTCGCCGCGTCGACTGCGCGCTTGCGGGCATCGTCGAGCACGAACGGCGCACCGGGAATGGTGACCGTCTCGGTCAGCACCGGGCTGTCATCGAAGGCGTAGCGCAGGCTGGCAACGCCGGTCTGCGGATCGAAGCCGCAGTCGACGAAGCGGAACGCGCGGATGGAATCGCGCTGGAACACGCCCGATGAAGGCAGCCACGCTGTCATTCAATGATCTCCTGGTGCGGCAAGGCCCGCAGATTGTATTCGCTGGCCATGCTGTAGCCGTAGGCGCCGGCATCGGCGACCAGCATCACGTCGCCGGGCGCGGTCGCCCGCGGCAAGCTGCGTTCCTTGCCGAAGAGATCGCTGGATTCGCAGATCGGGCCGACGACATCGAACGGCCGCTTGTCGCCATCGCCGAGGCGGCTGAGGTTGGCGATGCCGTGCCAGGCGTCGTACAGCGCCGGACGGATCAGGGTGTTCATGCCGGCATCGAGGCCAACGCGGCGCACGCCATCCTTGTCCACCACCTGGGTCGCTTCCGTCAGCAGCACGCCCGCTTCCGCCACCAGATAACGGCCTGGTTCGATCGCGATCCTGAAGGCCGGATGCACCGCCTTCATCTCCGACAAGCCCTGCGACCACGCGGCGAGATCGAACGGGTCCTCGTCGGGGCGATAGGGGATCGGCAGGCCGCCGCCGATATCGAGGATTTCCACGCTGCCGATGCGGCGGGCGAAACCGGCCATCGCGTCGATCATGCCCTTCCAGTGGCCGACGGTCTCGATGCCGCTGCCGAGGTGCGCATGGAGTCCGGTGATGCGCACGTCGAGCGTGCGCGCGAGATCGACGAATTCATCAAAACGCTGCGTCGACAATCCGAACTTGGCGTCCTTGCCCCCGGTGGTGACCTTGGCGTGGTGGCCGTCGCCGTAGCCGAGATCGATGCGCAGCCACAGCGACCTGCCGCGGAACACGTCCGGCCACTGCTGCAAGAGCTCGACGTTGTCGACGGTGACGGTGACGCCACGCTCGAGCGCCGCGCGGTATTCGTCGATCGGCGCGAAGTTCGGGGTGAACAGCACCTGCTGCGGCGTCAGCCCCGGCACCGATGCGAACACGTGCTCGAGTTCGCCCTGAGACACGCATTCCAGGCCGAAACCTTCCTCGACCAGCGCGCACAGGATGGCCGGATGGGGATTGGCCTTGATCGCGTAACTGCGCTTGTCGATCGCCGGAATCGCCGCCAGTGCCCGTGCACGTTCGCGCACGGTCGGCAGGTGGTAGGCATAGGTCGGCGTGTGGCGCACGGCGATGTCGAGCAGCTTCGCGCGCTCGTTCGCCCACCACGGCTGCGGACGCGGTGCGCGCGGCGCCACCAGCTGCTGCCAGCTCGGGCCGAACACGCCGGGTTCGTGCACCGGCATCGCACCGCTGCGCATCAGTTCCGCATGCAGCGCCGGGATCATGCCGTCGGCGTCGGATTCATCGACCACGAAGGTCAGGTTGAGGTCGTTCGACGACTGCGAGATCAGGTGCACGCGCTCGCGCCCGAAGGTCGCCCACACGCCGGACAGGCGATCGAGCAGCGAACGCATGCCGCGGCCGACCAGGGTGATCGCCGCGCATGGCGCGATCACCTTGACCCGGCAGACCTGGGCAAGATCGGCGGAAAGCTCGGCCAGCACGCTGGTGTTGACCAGGTTCTCGCTGGGATCGAGCGAGACGGTGACGTTGGTTTCCGACGAACCGATCATGTCGATCGACAGGCCATGCGCGCGGAAGCGATCGAAGATGTCGGCGAGGAAGCCGACCTGCTGCCACATGCCGATGGTTTCCATCGACACCAGGACGATGCCGTTGCGGCGGCTAATCGCCTTGACGCCGGGCACGGTGCGGCCACTGGCGTCGATGCGGGTGCCGTCGAGATGCGGGTTGCCGGTATCGAGGATGCGCATGGTGACGCCGGCTTCGCGACAGGGCGCGATCGAGCGCGGATGCAGCACCTTGGCGCCGGTGGTGGCGATTTCCTGCGCCTCGGCGTGATCGAGCCGCGCGAGCAGGCGCGCGTCCGGCACCTCGCGCGGATTGGCGCTGAACATGCCCGGCACGTCGGTCCAGATCTCCACCTGTTCGGCGCCGAGCAACGCACCGAAATATGCCGCCGAGGTATCGGAACCGCCACGGCCGAGGATCGCCGTGCCGCCATCGGCGTGGCGGGCGATGAACCCCTGGGTGATGGCGAGATCGCCTGCCTGCGCATGGAAGCGTTCGCGCATGCCGGCATCGGCGGTGATTTCGCAGTTGACCGACAAGCGCGCCGACCATGCGCTTTCGTTGGGCAGCGACAACGCGTTCAACCACTCGCGCGCATCCACCCACTGCATGCCCATGCCGCGGCTGCTCAGATAGGCCGCGCCGAGTGTCGACGACAGCAGCTCGCCCTGCCCCAGCACTTCCGCCTGCCAGTCGAGCCCGCGGATCGCCGCGCGGCTGTCATCGACCAGCAATCCGCGCAGATGGCGCAGGCGATCGCCGAGCACGGTCTCGATTTCCAGCCCGAGGTCATTCGCGCAGAAATCGCGATGGCGCGTTTCCAGCTGGGCGAAGACCTCCGCACCATTGCCGTTGCCTTCCGCCACCGACTGCAGCAGGTTGGTGACGCCGGACAAGGCCGAGACCACCACCAGCACGCGCGCGCCGTCGGCCCGGCGTTCGCCCGCCAGTTCCCCGATCGTGTCCCAGCGCTCGCGTTTCGACACCGAAGTTCCACCGAACTTCAGCACGATCCAGCGCGACGGGGAGACGATCTGCGGCATTACACTTCACCATGTGCCCGACTGCGGGCGTGAACCCTCGATTCTAGCGAATTGCCTGCATCATTCCCCGGATCCTTCATGTCTTTTTCTTCTCTGAAAAGTCGGCGCTTCACCCAGGTCGACGTCTTCGCCGATCGCCCCGGCGCCGGCAATCCGCTGGCCGTCGTGCTCGATGCCGATGGCCTCGACGACGCCACCATGCAGGACATCGCACGCTGGACGCGCCTGCCGGAAACCACCTTCGTGCTGCCGCCGGACAAGCCGGATACCAGCTATCGCCTGCGCATCTTCAGCCCGCGCCGCGAAGTGCCGTTCGCCGGGCATCCCAGCGTCGGCACCGCCCACGCCGTGCTCGAAGCCGGCCTCGCCGAACCGAAGGACGGGGTGCTGGTGCAGGACGGCATCGCCGGCGCCCTGCCCCTGCGCGTCCACGGCCACGGCGCCGGACGCACGATCGCCGTGCGCACGCCACGCGCGCGCCTGCAGGAGACCGCCAATGCCGAGGATCCGCGCCTGCGCGATGTCCTCGCCGGTTTGCCGCTGGGTTCCTTGCCGCCGGCATTGATGGATGGTGGACGCCGCTGGTGGCTGGCGGAAATCGCCGACGAAGCCACCCTGCGCGCGGCGACACCGAACTGGAGCGCGATCGCGAAACTTGCCGAAAACACCGGCAGCATGGGCCTGTGCGCGTTCGCGCGCAGCAGCGACCCGGTCTATTACCTCGCCGTGCGCGCCTGGGTCGGCGCGCCCGCGCAATTCGAGGATGCCGCTTCCGGCGCGGCCAACGCCACGCTGGCGGCATGGCTGGCGCAGCGCGATGCCCTGCCCGGCCCCGGTGGTTTCTATCGCATCAGCCAGGGCCGCGAAGTCGGCCACGATGCCATCATCGAACTCACCGTCGATGCAGACGGTGACGTGTGGTCGGGTGGCCGCGTGTGCACCGTGATCCATGGCGAACTCGACTGGCGCTGAGTCGCGGCGGCACCTTCCGGCGCCATTCCTCACCCTTTACTTCAAGTCGCCGACGCCGCCCCATCCTGTTTCCTGCGTCACGCATTCACGCCCCCGACCTCCGCCGGCGATTCCGCCCGGACGATTCCGCCCGGCAAAACAAGGCAAAAAAGTTCGCCACGGGGCTTGGCGACGCGGTTTACATGCAATACAGTTGATTGCCGGTCGCAACCGCGCAACCAAATTCCACACTTTCGAGGAAAGCGAAAACACATGGCCACGAAGAAAGCCAAAGCTGCCAAGGCCACCAAGGCCGCGAAAGCTGCTCCCAAGGCAGCCACGATGAAGCCGATCAAGGAAGCCCTGACCAAGTCGGGTCTGGTCGCTCACATCTCCGAGTTCACCAGCGTCGCCTCGCGTGACGTGCGCGCCGTCCTGGCTGCGCTGGAAAACACCGTGCACGCTTCGGTGAACAAGAAGGGCACTGGCTCGTTCACCATGCCGGGTCTGTTCAAGATCACCGCCGTGGAAGTTCCGGCCCGTCCGGCACGCAAGGGCATCAACCCGTTCACCAAGGAAGAGGTCACGTTCAAGGCCCGTCCGAAGTCGACGAAGGTCAAGGTCCGTCCGCTCAAGAAGCTGAAGGACGCTGCGGCCTGATTCTTGCCGCGATGCAGGAAAAAGCCGGCCCAGTGCCGGCTTTTTTCATGCCCGTAAAGCGATATTCATCCGCGTGCGCGCATCCTCGCCGCATCGCAACGGACAAGGGAGTCGCTTCGCATGCATCGTCGTCCCGCATACCGGCTGGCGATCGCGGCCCTGCTGTCGCTGGCACTGGTCGCCTGCACCAGCGTCGGCGACCTGCTGTCCAACCGCGTCACGGTGTCGCCGGAACAGCTGCAATCGCAACTCGATCGCCGCTTCCCGCGTGACTATCGCAAGCTCGGCGGCATGGTCAGCGTGCGGGTGATGCACCCACGGCTGCACCTGCAACCGGAACGCCACCGCCTGCTGCTCGACTTCGATGCCGGCGTCGCCGCCTTCGGCTCCGATCCCGCGACGCCGCGCGGTCATTTCACCGTCAGCAGCGGACTGCGCTTCGATCCGGCGGCAATGGCCCTGATGCTGGATGCGCCGGCGGTGGAACGCGCCGACGTCCCCGCGCTTGCCGGCTTCGGCCAGGGCGCGATCGAATCGCTGTTGAACCAGTGGCTGCTGGACGAGGCGCGCAACGAGCCGGTGTATCGCTTCAGCACGACCGACCAGGACAAATTGCGCGGACGCAGCATCCGCGGTATCGCCGTGACCGCGTCCGGCCTGCAGGTCCAACTCGGGAACGGCCAATGAAGATGACCTTGCCGCTGCGGGTGGCGATGATCGCGCTGGTCGCGTTCCCGCTCGCCGCCTGCCATGGCAACACACCGGCCGGCGATGCCGTGGCCGCATCCGATGATCCCGATGCCCCGCGGCAACCCCTGCCGCATCCGCAAAGCGATGGCCGCGGCGTCACCGGCATGCCGGATGCGCGCGCGCAACCCGCGGCCGTCGATCCGGCCATGATCGCCACGACGCCTGCGCCGGCCATCGACTCGCCGCAGCCATCTGCACCCGGTGGTGACGTCGCCGCGCCACCGCCCGCTGCTGCGGATTCCGGCGCCCAGGGTGCGGTGATCGGCGACAGTGCGGAACCCACCGTCGACGACGCCGTGCGCGTGGTGCGCGAGTATTACGACGCCATCAACCGCGGCGCCTACGATCGCGCCTATGCGCTCTGGAGCGATCGTGGCGCGGCCAGCGGCAAGAGCCTGCAGCAGTTCAGCGATGGCTTCGCCGATACCGCGCGCGATTCCATCGACATCCAGCGTCCGTCCGCTTCCGCGGTGGAGGGAGCAGCCGGCAGTCGCTACCTCGAAATCCCTGTGCGGGTCATCGCCACCCGCCGCGACCAGGGCAGCAACACCTACAGCGGCAGTTACATCCTGCGCCGCAGTGTCGTCGACGGCGCCAGCGCCGAACAGCGCAAATGGCGCATCCAGTCGGCGCGCTTGCAGAAAGACGATTGAATAAAACAGCCCCGATTGCAGCTACGCCGTCCCTGGCGATGGCCCCTCTGCCATGACTGCAATCAGAGCTCGAAACGGTAGGCCAGCTTCACCATCAGCATCTCGGTGTCGCGCAGGTTGAAGGCGCGACGGAATTCCCCGGGCGAATCGGTGAACAATTCACCCTGGTCGTAGCCGCCACGACCGTACACCACATAGATGTTGGACAGCGGCGCCAATTCGTAGCGATAGCGGATCTGGAAGCCCAGCGTGTGCAGGTTGAACTGGGGAATGGATTCGCCGCTTTCCACCGCACTGGTATCGGGCTGCACGCGCCACGCCTTGCGCGCACTCCCGGTCAGGCCGATCGCCTGCAGCTTGATCCGCAATTCCTGCTTGTTGCTGATGTTCCAGTTCAACGCGGCGGAAAGCTGGAGCTGGCGGCGGTCATACATGCCGAGCAGGTTGTCGTGCTGCCACAACAGCCATTCGCCATCACGCAACCCGAACAGGCTGGCCTGCGCGTTGAGCGAATCGCTGAAGAAATAGCGCGTGCCCAGGGTCACGCTGTACATCGGGCGGCGCTTGGGATCGACGCCCATGCCGTAGGCGGATTCGATCTGCGACCACCACTGCCAATTGCCGCGGCGACCGGGTTCGTGGTCGAAGGTGGCGTAATAACCCGGCGTGGTGCGCACGTTGGCGTGCCAGAACAGCATCGAGTCGTCGTGGGCGGGCGTGCGCAGATTGACCAGGAACATCTGGCTGCCGCCATCGCGCAGCTGGCTGTTGCGCTGGATGCGGAACTCTCGCTGCAGCACCAGGCTGCCGTTGGCGTTGGTCAACATGTCGTAGCGCCAGCGCCAGTTATGCGAGGCGTAGATCGAATCCTTGGGCAGGTCGGTGAAACGCTTGCCGACTTCCCAATGGAAGTAATTGAGATCGGCGCGGCCGAGATAGCCGAAATCGTTGATCTCGAAGCCCTTGTCGAAATGCATGCCGATCCACTGCTGGCGCCAGCCGTCCTTCATCTCGTATTCGGCCAGGAAGGTCGCGCCGTTCCTGCGCTGCTTCTGTCCCTGCACGTCGATCGCGCTTTGCGCCGCATTCGTGGTCAGGGTGAAGTGCGCATTCGGCTTCCACTGGTCGTCCACCGCGACCACGGTGGCGGTGCGATCGAGATACGGATGCACCACCTGGGTCACCATCGCGCCCAGCGTGTTGGCATCAAACGTGTGGGTCACGCGCGCGGCGCGGAAGGATCGACCGGCGTCGCCGCGTTCTTCCGCCCACATCAGGCCGTAATTGGTCTTGCCGAAACTGCCGTTCAACTTGACCGCGGCATTGATGTCGGCCGCGCCCTTGCCGTCGTCGGACGGACCGCCGACGCGACGGGTGTAGATCAGCTGGCTGTTGTCCAGCAGCAGATTGAAGTCGAAGATCGACTGGTTCTCGGTGAAGAACGGCCGCTTGTCGCTGAAGAAACTTTCCTGCGCGCTGAAGTTCACCACCAGGTCGTCGCTTTCCACCTGGCCGAAATCGGGATTGATGGTACCGCTCAGCTGGAATTGCCCGTTGGGCTTCCAGAACACGTCCATGCCGCCATTGTTCGAGGTCTTGTGGCCGACCATGTCGTAAGTGGCGGAAGCATACGGCGTGAGCGCCAGCAGTGCCTGGCTGTATGCCGGCACTTCGATCGGCTCGAACTTGGCGAGGAACTGCGGGCGGTCGAAGGTGATCGCCGGCCAGCCGATGCGATCGCCGTTGACGCCGATGACGCGATCGAAATACAAACCGATCTTGCGAGTGTCGCCCCTGGCCTTGCCCATGGTGGCGACGCTCCACGGAATCAGCACTTCCGCGGTCCAGCCTTCGTCATCCTCGCTGACGGCGTGCAACCAGTTGCCGTCCCAGTCGTTGTTGAAATTGCCCATCTTGGTGATGGTGCCGTCCTGGATGCCGCCGCCGAGCAGGACGGTGAAGTCGTAGCCCTGGTTGCCGTCGCCGTCGAAATCGATCATCACGTTGACGCGATCGGCCTGCGCATTCTCGTCGCGGCGGGTCTTCTGGCGCATCCGCTGCACGCTGGCCGGCTGGTGGTTGCGGAATGCCACGGCCAGGCCCTTGGGCGTCGCCACGTACCAGACTTCGGTCGGTACGCTGCCGGGCTGCTGGGTAAACGGCTGCACGGTGCGGAAATCGGTGATGTGGCGCGCACCGTCCCATTCGCCGGGATCCATGTGTCCGTCGATCTTGATGTCCGCGGCCATGGCGGATGTCGCCATGCAGGCAAGCGACAACGCGGCGGCGAGCGTGCGGACTTTCATCGGGCGATTGACTCGGGAGACGATGGAGTCAGCTTATGGAAGACGCCCGACATTTGCGCCTGCAGGAAGTCACGTGACTTCCGACATGTTGCCCGCGGGCCCGCCGCGAGCAATGGCCCGGGGTAGTGCTTACTTCTTCTTCGGTTGCAGCATCGTCCCGGTGCAGTTCTTCGCGCCGCAGCGGCAGCCCCACAGCTTCTTGAGCTTGGCGGTATGCGGTTCGTCGAGCACGATGCCGTAGTTGTAGCTCAACTCTTCCCCGGACTGGATGTCGCGGATCGCCTCGATGAAGACCTTGTCCTTGTGCGTCTTGCCCTTGGCGTTCTCTTCCTGCACCGCTTCGCAATTGGGCGCGCAGCTGTGGTTGATCCAGCGCGCGACATTGCCGCCTTCGTTGGCGTCGATCACGTAATCGTCGTTGAGGGTGAACAGGAAGGTATGGCCGTCCTCGTCCTTCTCCCCGTACATGCCGTCCACTTCGTCGTGGCTGCGCAGCGTGCCCTTGTAACGCACGACCCGTTCGCCCTTGGCGATGAACTCGGTGGCGAACACGCCGTTGCCGTGGATCTCCGACTCGCGGCGCTCGATCTTGCGGTGCTTCTTGGGCATGGGATGACCGGGAAGATAGGAGCGCGCATTGTCCCCCATCCACGGCGACGGCGTCACCACCGTTAATGCAGGCAAACCGCGTTCTCGCAGGCCAGCGCGCGAATCAGTACAATATTGGTCCTGATTCATTCGTCCATGCCGGGCCGCCGCCATGCTCCGCGTCACCAAGCTCACCGATTACGCCACCGTCCTGATGACGGTCCTGGCCCGCGAGGCCGGCACGGTGCTGAGCGCGTCGGAACTGGCCGCGCGCGCCGGGCTGGAACTCTCGACCGTGGCCAAGGTGCTGAAGCCGCTGGCGCAATCCGGCCTGGCCGAGAGCGTGCGCGGTGCCAATGGCGGCTATCGCCTGGTGCGCGACCCATGGTCGATCACCCTGGCCGACATCGTGGAGGCGATGGAAGGCCCGCTGGCGATGACCGAATGCAGCACCCACGAAGGCCAGTGCGGCATCGAGACCTCCTGCGGCGTGCGCAGCAACTGGCTGCGCGTCAACGATGTCATCGCCGACGCCCTGCGCGGCGTGAGCCTGGCCAGCATGGCGCAGTCCGTCGCCACGCCGCGATCCGCGCGTGGCATCCCGGTGCGCCTGACCGCATGAGGATCGGAACATGAGTACGCAGAACGCTGAAATCATCGAACAACTGGGCCGCCGCTACGACGCCGGCTTCGTCACCGACATCGAATCCGATTCGCTGCCGCCGGGACTGTCGGAAGACATCATCCGTGCGCTGTCGGCGAAGAAGAACGAACCCGAATGGATGACCGAATGGCGCCTCGCCGCCTATCGCCACTGGCTGACGATGCCGATGCCGCACTGGGCGAAGTCGAACGTCGCGCCGATCGATTTCCAGGCGCTAAGCTACTACAGCGCGCCCAAGGCCAAGTACGCCTCGCTGGACGAAGTGCCGCAGGAACTGCTCGACACTTACGACAAACTCGGCGTGCCCTTGCATGAACGCGCGAAACTGGCTGGCGTCGCGGTGGATGCGGTGTTCGACTCGGTGAGCGTCGGCACCACCTTCCGCAAGGAACTGGCCGACAAGGGCGTGCTCTTCTGCTCGATGTCGGAAGCGATTCGCGAATATCCGGAACTGGTGCGGCAATACCTCGGCAGCGTGGTCCCGACCGGCGACAACTATTTCGCCGCGCTCAATTCCGCGGTGTTCTCCGATGGCTCGTTCGTGTTCATCCCCAAGGGGGTGCGCTGCCCGATGGAACTGAGCACCTACTTCCGCATCAATGCCGGCCACACCGGCCAGTTCGAGCGCACGCTGATCATCGCGGAAGACCAGGCCTACGTCAGTTATCTCGAAGGCTGCACCGCACCGATGCGTGACGAGAACCAGTTGCACGCGGCGGTGGTGGAACTGGTGGCGCTGGAAGACGCCGAGATCAAGTATTCGACGGTGCAGAACTGGTACCCCGGCGACGAAAACGGCGTCGGCGGCATCTACAACTTCGTGACCAAGCGCGCCGAATGCCGCGGCGCGCGCAGCAAGGTGACGTGGACGCAGGTCGAAACCGGCTCGGCGATCACCTGGAAATATCCGAGTTGCGTGCTGCTCGGCGACGACAGCGTCGGCGAATTCCACTCCGTCGCGCTGACCCATCATCGCCAGCAGGCCGACACCGGCACCAAGATGATCCATGTCGGCAAGCGCACCAAGTCGAAGATCGTGTCGAAGGGCATCAGCGCCGGCCACGGCCAGAACAGCTACCGCGGATTGGTTCGCATCGAACGCGGCGCCGAAGCCGCGCGCAACCACACCCAGTGCGACTCGCTGCTGATCGGCAAGAAGTGCGGCGCGCATACCTTCCCCTACATCGAGGTGAAGCGCAGCGACGCCTGGCTGAGCAGCACGAAACCCAAAGAGAAACGAACATGCTGAAGATCGACAATCTCCACGCCGCCGTCGGCCCCCGCGAAATCCTCAAGGGGCTGACGCTCGTCGTGAAACCGGGCGAAGTGCACGCCATCATGGGTCCCAACGGCGCCGGCAAATCCACGCTCGGCAACGTGCTGACCGGGCGCTCGGGCTATGACGTCACCGCCGGCCATGTCGACTTCGACGGCCGCGACCTGTTGGCGCTGGAACCGGAAGAGCGCGCCGCATTGGGTGTGTTCCTCGCCTTCCAGTACCCGGTCGAGATCCCCGGCGTCAACAACACCTACTTCCTGCGCAGCGCATTGAACGCACAGCGCAAGGCGCGCGGCGAACCGGAACTCGATTCCGTGCAGTTCCTCAAGCTTGTGCGCGAGAAGATCAAGGTGCTGCACCTGCCCGACACCCTGCTCAATCGCGGCGTGAACGAGGGCTTTTCCGGCGGCGAGAAGAAGCGCAACGAGATCTTCCAGCTCGCGGTACTGGAACCGAAGCTGGCGATCCTCGACGAAACCGACTCCGGTCTCGACATCGACGCATTGAAGGCGGTCGCCGACGGCGTCAATGCGCTGCGTTCGCCGGATCGCGCCTTCATCGTCATCACCCACTACCAGCGCCTGCTCGACTACATCAAGCCGGACGTGGTCCACGTGCTGGCCGATGGCCGCATCGTCGAGAGCGGTGGCCCGGAACTGGCGCTGCAGCTGGAAGAACACGGCTATGCGTGGTTGAAGGACCGTGTCACGCCAGAGGCCGCAGCCTGATATGAGCGCGCTTTCCGACTCCTTTGGCGTCGCCGAAAAGGCCATGCCCGGGCAACGCGAGGAAGCGTGGCGAAGCATGCCGCTGCGCGCTCTGGAACGGCGCGCCTTCGTCACGGCCACCTATCCATCGGCATCGGCTGAACTGGTCGCCGACATTCCCACGCCGCGACTGGTATTCGTGCACGGCGCGCTGGACGAACGCCTGAGCGATCTCTCCGGCCTCGCCACCGGCATCGCCATCGAACACGATACCGCCATTGACGACGTGATCGACGCGCGCGCATCCGCCTTCACCCGCAGCGCGCTGGCGCAAGCGGCGACGAAGATCACGCTTCCGCCCGCCACCACCGCGCGCCTGCATGTCGTTGAACTCGGCATGCCGGCAGGAGACGCCGAACTCTGGCATCGCCACGTCCATGTCGATGTCGGCAACGATGCCAGTCTCACCCTGCTCGAGCATCAACTCGCGGGTGGCGCACATTCGCACTTCGCCAACAGCGCCGTCACGGTCTCGCTGGCCGCGGGCGCCCACATGCGCCATGCGCGCGTCAATGACGATCCCGATGGCGCGACCCGCTTCCTCCACACCGATGTCAGCGTCGCGGCGAAAGCGCATTACGCGCGCTTCGATCTCGAACTCGGCGCAGCGCTGAGCCGCCACGAACTGCATATCCGCCTTGATGGCGACGAAGCGTCCACCGCGGCCCACGGCGTCCTCCTCGGGACTGGCAAGCGCCATGTCGAAACGCGGTTGCTGGTGGAACACGACGCCCGCGACACCCGCAGCGACCTGCAATGGCGCGGGCTCGCCAGTGGCCGTTCGCGCGTGGTGATGCACGGCGGCATCCGCATCGAGGCCGGCGCCGATGGCAGCGACGCGCAACTCTCCAACCGCAACCTGCTGCTCTCCGACAACGCCGAAATCGACACCCAGCCGGTGCTGGTGATCCACGCCGACGAGGTGAAGGCCGCGCACGGCGCCACCGTCGGCCAGCTCGACGCCAATGCGCTGTTCTACCTGCGTTCGCGCGGCGTGCCCGACGCGCAGGCACGACGAATGCTCACCGCCGCCTTCGTGCAGTCGCTGCTGTCGCAAGTCGACGACACCGACATCCGCAGCCTGCTCGATGCGCGGCTGTCCGCGGCACTGAAGCAACTCGACCCGGGCGACGAGGCATGACAACGGCCACTCACGACTGGTCCGCGATCCGCGGCGATTTCCCGCTGCTCACCCGCGAGGTGAATGGCAAGCCGCTGGTCTATTTCGACTCCGCCAACACTTCGCAGAAACCGGCGGCGGTGATCGAAGCGGTTGACGACTTCTATCGCCTGCACAACGCCAATGTCAGTCGCGCCGTCCACACCCTCGGCAGCGAAGCGACCGAAGCCTACGAGGGCGCGCGCCGCAAGCTCGCTGCCTTCCTCAACGTGCGCGCCGACGAACTGGTGCTGTGGAGCGGCACCACCTTCGCGATCAACCTGGTCGCCTACAGCTGGGCGTTGCCGCGGTTGAAGGCCGGCGATTCGATCCTGCTCACGCGGATGGAACACCACGCCAACATCGTGCCGTGGCAGCTCATCGCCGAACGCACCGGCGCGACCATCAAGGTCGCGGAACTGCGGCCCGACGGCGCGCTCGATCTCGACGCCCTGTATGCCGCAATGACACCCGACGTGAAGCTGCTCGGCGTGGCGCACGTCAGCAACGTGCTCGGCACCGTCAATCCGGTGCGCGATATTTGTCGTGAAGCGCGCAGGCGCGGCATCGTCACCGTGGTCGATGGCTCGCAGGCGGTGCCGCACATGCCCGTCGACATTCCCGCGATCGGCTGCGATTTCTACGCCTTCACCGGCCACAAGTTGTGCGGCCCGACCGGCACTGGCGCTCTGTGGGCGCGCAAGGAACTGCTCGAATCGATGCCGCCCTTCCTCGGCGGCGGCGAGATGATCAAGGAAGTCAGTTTCGACGGCACCGTGTTCAACACGCCACCGCACCGCTTCGAGGCCGGCACGCCCAACATCGCCGGCTTCGTCGGGCTCGGCGCTGCTGTCGACTACCTGCAGGCGATCGGCATGGACGCGATCCATGCCCGCGAAGCGCAGCTGCTCGCGCATGCCACCGCGGCGCTGTCCGATATCCCGGGAATGCGCATTTTCGGCACCGCACCCGGCAAGGCCGCGATCATCTCGTTCGCGATCGAAGGCGCCCACGCCCACGACCTCGCCACCCTGCTCGACATCGAAGGCTTCGCGGTGCGCTCCGGCCAGCACTGCGCGCATCCGTTGCTGCAATTCTTCGGCGTCTCCGCCACCTGCCGCGCCTCGTTCGCCTTCTACAACACCGAAGACGAAATCGAGCGCTTCGCCACCGCCCTGCGCAAGGTTCGTACACTCCTCGCATGAACGACGCCATCCAATTCCGCGCGGCCGACAGCCGCGACATCCCGGCATTGGTCGAATTGGTGACCTCCGCCTATCGCGGCGACGACAGTCGCGCCGGCTGGACCACCGAAGCCGACCTGCTCGACGGCATGCGCATCGATGGCGAACGCATCCAGGCCGACCTCGATCGCGAACGCAGCCGGATCGTCATTGCCGAGCGTGATGGAGAAATGCTGGCCTGCGCGCACGTGATGGACGAAGAAGGCGCCGGCTATTTCGGCATGTTTTCGGTGCGCCCGAACCTGCAGGGGGGCGGAATCGGCAAGGTGATGCTGGCCGAAGCCGAACGCACCGCGCGCGAAGACTGGTCGCTGCCGGTGATGCGGATGACGGTGATCGACTCGCGCGACGAACTGATCGCCTTCTACGAACGTCGCGGTTATCGCCGCACCGGGATCTACAAACCGTTCCCTTACGGCGACGCGCGCTACGGCATCCCCAAACGCGACGACCTGCGCTTTGAAATCCTGGAGAAGCCCCTGTGAGCGACGATTCCCTGAAAGGCTGGGAATACGTCTGCAACGAAGGCGAGTTGCTTCCGGGCGAGAAACGCACGGTCTGGGACGGTGACACCCCGATCCTCGTCGTCAATCTCGATGGCGACTACTACGCGGTGGAAGATCGCTGTACCCACGAGGACTTCGAGCTTTCTGCCGGCGAAGTCAGCGAAGACGACAACAGCATCGAATGCGTGCTGCATGGCGCGAAATTCGACCTGCGCAATGGCGCCGTGTTGTGCGCCCCCGCCTATACCCCGGTCGCGAGTTTTCCGGTCCGGGTAGCCAACGGCGCGGTGTGGACGCGCGACAATCGCTGAGTTGTTGCAAATGATAATAATTATCATTTATGATTTCCGGACTGTCCCAGATCGTCCGGAATCCCTGCAATGGCCTACATCAAGTCGCGCAAGCACGTCTTGCCCGTCGCCGTCCTCGCCACCGGCCTGACCCTCGCCCTGCCCGCGATGGCGGGCACCGGCAGCGATGCCGGCACCAGCCCCGGCGATGACGCCCACCAGCTCGGCCGGGTCGAGGTGAAGGGACAGCGCGGCATCAAGCGCGACGAATTGCAGTCGGACAAGTTCACCCAGCCGCTGCAGGATACGCCGCAGACGGTGCAGATCATCAGCAGCGATCTCTTCAACCAGCAGGGCGCGACCAACCTGACCGAAGCACTGCGCAACAGCGCGGGCGTCGGCACCTTCTATGCCGGCGAAAACGGCAATACCAGCACCGGCGACACCATCAGCATGCGCGGCTTCGATACCTCGAACAGCATCTTCGTCGATGGCGTGCGCGATCTCGGCAGCGTTTCGCGCGATGTCTTCAACATCGAACAGGTGGAAGTGATCAAGGGCCCCGCCGGCACCGATACCGGCCGCGCCGCACCGACCGGTTCGATCAACATGGTCAGCAAGCAGGCGCAGATGCAGGACGCGGTGTCCGGCAGCGTGACCGCCGGCAGCGATGGCCAGAAGCGCGTCACCACCGACTGGAAACAGGCGCTCGGTGCCGACAGTGCACTGCGGCTCAACCTGATGTGGCAGGACAGCGATGTCCCGGGCCGCGATCATGTCAACAACAGTCGCTTCGGGCTCGCGCCTTCGCTGGGCTTCGGCCTCAAGGGTGACACCCGCGTCTGGATCAACCTGTTGTACGTGAAGCAGGACAACGTGCCGGACGGATTCGTGCCGACCATCGGCCTGCCGAGCTGGACACCGCAGACCGGACTGGGTCAACTGGCAGGACACCCGGTCGATCCGAAGAATTTCTACGGCACCCGCGCCGACCACGACGATTCGAAAACCGCGATGGCGACGTTGCGCATCAAACACGACTTCACCGACAAGGTGATGTTGACCAACACCACGCGTTGGGGACGCACATCGCAGAACATGCTGCTGACGTCGTTCCTGGTCACCGGGGGTACCGCGACCGATCCCATGGCCGGCAACGTCAAGTGGACGAATCCCGCCGATCTCTCCACCTACACGATGGCGCGCAGCACGCCCAACTTCAAGGACCAGGACAACCGCATCTTCACCGACCAGTTGAACCTGCGCGCCGATTTCGCCACCGGCCGGGTGAAGCACTACCTCACCGCGGGCCTGGAATTCACCCGCGAAACGCAGGTCGCGCTCGGGCAGGCCGCCACCAACGGCAGCAAGTGGACACCGGCGAACCTCTACGATCCCGACTGGAACGCCACGGGACTCAGCTGGGCGCACAACGGCGCCGATGGCCACGGCAAGACCACGACGACATCGGCCTATCTGTTCGACACGCTGAAGTTCGGCGAACACTTCCTGCTGACCGGCGGCGTGCGCGCCGATCGCTATCGCACGCAATACGCCGCCTCCGCGGTGTGCTCGGCGACACGCGCGCCGTTCTGCGGAACCAACCCGGCAGGCACCGTGCTGCCGAGCGTCGATGCCTCGACATCGGGCACCCTGCTCAACTGGAAACTCGGCGCGGTCTGGAAGTTCGGCGAAACGCTGAGCGTCTATGCCAATTCGGCGGTGTCGCAGCAGCCGCCGGGCGGCGCCAATTTCGCGCTGAGCGCGGCCGGCAACAGCGCCGACAACCCGGCGATGCGCCCGCAGAAAGCCCGCACGCAGGAAATCGGCGCCAAATGGAACACCTTGCAGCAGCGGCTGTCATTAAATGCCGCGCTGTTCCGCACCACCGTCGACAACGAAATCAATACCCAGGTGCTGGATGACGCCGGCAATCCGACCCAGACCGGCAGGAAGCGCATCGAAGGCGTCGAACTGTCGGCGGTCGGCAACATCAACGAACATTGGCAGGTCTCCGCCGGCTATACCCGCCTGAAGACCCGCGTGGTGGAAGGCGCGATGACCGCGCAGGACGGCTCGCCCAACCTCACCTATACCCCGGACAACGCCTTCACCGCGTGGACGAGTTACCGCTTCGATTCCGGCCTGACCATCGGTGGCGGCGCGCGCCATTCCGGCGAGCTGCATCGCGGCACCGACGGCGCGGTCGGTACCCCGCTCTACACCCAGGCATGGACGGTCTACGACGCGGTGGTCTCGCAGGCCGTCAACCGCAACCTGACCCTGCGCCTCAACGGCTACAACCTCGGCAACAAGCACTATGTCGCGGCGATCAACAAGAGCGGCTACCGCTACATGCCGGGCGCGGCGCGAACCTTCCTGTTGAGCGCGGACTTCCGCTTCTGAGCCGCGGCTGATACAACATCACCATGTTGCTGCATCTTCCCGGCATCCTCACCCCCGACGAACTGGCGCACCTGCGGGGCGCGCTGGACGCGGCGGGGTGGACGGATGGCCGTGAAACCGTCGGTGCGCAGGGCGCACGCGCCAAGCGCAACGAGCAACTGCCGGATGCCTCGTCGCTGCGCGCGGAGCTCGGGCAGGTGGTGCTGGCGGCGCTGGCGCGGAATCCGGACTATTTCGGCGCGGCATTGCCGTTGAAGACCTTGGCGCCGCGCTTCAATCGCTACAGCGACGGTGGCGAGTACGGCTTCCATGTCGATGGCGCGATGATGCGCTCCGGCGACGGTTACGTGCGTTCCGATCTCTCGTGCACGCTGTTCCTGTGCGATCCCGCGGAATATGACGGCGGCGAGCTGGTCATCCACGACACCTATGGCGAGCATGAAGTGAAGTTGCCTGCGGGTGATCTCATCCTCTATCCGTCGAGCAGCCTGCATCGCGTCGCGCCGGTGACGCGCGGCGCGCGACTGGCGTCGTTCTTCTGGATCCAGAGCATGGTGCGCGACGATGCAGAGCGCCAGACCTTGTTTGATCTCGATCTTTCGATCCGGCAACTCGGCGGCGGCACCAGCGATGGCGCCGCGATCCTGCGCCTGACCGGCATCTACCACAACCTGCTGCGGCGTTGGGCCGACAGCTGACATCCACGCCATCGACAACGGAACCCTTGCCACATGGCCTTCAAGATTTTCAGTCACCACCGCACCTTCCGCTGGATGCGCCAGTTCCACCTGTGGATCGGCGCCTGGGGCGCGATCGCCGCGCTGCTGTTCGGCATCACCGGGCTGGTGCTCAACCATCGCATCGGCGACAACGCCTGGCCGCAGGGCAAGACCGAACCCGTGCGCAAGGAACAGCTCGCGGCGCCCGCCGACGTGCGGACATCACCGGAAGCGATGTCGACGTGGCTGCGGCAGACGCGCGGCCTCGATGCCGACATGATCCGCAAGCCGCGCCCCGGCGGTGACGGCAAGCCCGATGGTCCGCAGAAGTGGAATTTCTCCGGCGGCAGCGCGCGCAACAGCTGGAGCGCGGAATACGTGGTCGGCGGCGAGAATGTCGACGTGAAATGGAGCACCAGCACCCCGCTCGCGGTGTTCAACAAGTTGCACAAGGGCATCGGTGGGACATGGTGGCGCGTGCTGAGCGACAGCTATGCGATCGCGATGATCCTGCTGGCGTTGACCGGCCTGTGGATGTGGGCGCGCGGGCGCGGCGCGAAAGAGATGGTGATGAGCGTGTTCGCGCTGGCGGTACTGGCGACAGGCTCAGCCTTCGTGCTGGCGTTCCTGTAGGGGCTTCAAGCGGATTGCCAGGGCCGTGCCTGCCCCGTCCAGGTGCAGGCGCCGCGCACTGCCGTCGTCGATGCTGACGAGGGTGTCGCCGGTCTCGAGATGCAAGCTGCGACCATCGCCATCGACATGACCGGCGGCGACATGGAGGGCCCAGGTTTCGCCGGGCGCCGCGAACAACTGGATCGATCCGACCATCGGCCGCACCCACAGCTCGGCATCGAAACGATCGCGCTGCCACATCAGGTTGAAGTCGGTGGTGGGGCCGGCGATCGGGCCACCGGAGAGTTCCGCTTCGCCGGGAAAGCGTGCCAAAGCAAACGGCGTGTCGAGGCGTGCCTCGCGACCGTCGGCGAAACGCAGGACGAGGCCATCGCCATTCAGCAACACGAGGATGCGATCGACACCGGGGAAGGCCGAGAACGGCGCATCGCGATCGACATCGGCGATCGACAATCGCCATTGCCAGGGTTGGCCATCGCCCGGCCACTGCATCAGTTCACGGGTGCTGCCGTCGCCATTGGCCCATGGTTGGCGCTGGCTGTCACCGGATCTGAGGATGCGGAGGCTCATCGCGCCAGTGTAGTGCCACGCCAGAAAACATCGCCCGACCGCACCTCCCAATGCGGCCGGGCGACTGACCTCCGTGTCCTCCCCCCATCTCCATCGCTCGGGCGTCCCTGCCCGCTCCGCACGCCGCCTGCCCACTCCCGGCATCCGACGCGCTGCTCTTCTGGTCTGTGCAAGCAAGTGTCGGCCTGTCGAGGCCTGCCGTCTGTCGGCGTGATGCGCGCCGTGGGGTCAGAAAAATCCGACATCACAGCTGCAGCGCTAAAATGGGGTTTTCACCCCGGAGCAGCGCGTGGATATCGCCAAGTTGAAGGCTTTCGTCGGCCACAAGTG
>JAEKKW010000003.1 GCA_019510195.1 Lysobacterales bacterium
GCATACGGACCGGTGATCATGGCCAGCACCTATTCCGGTTTCGCGGAGCTGGGGCGCGCCTACGACGTCAAGGCGAAGGCCGCGGCGGAAGTGACCCCGGACATCCGCAAGCAGGCGGACGCGATCACCCGGGGCATCGGCGGGCGGCGCGAACAGGCGCAGGCGATCTACGCATGGGTGGCGAAGAACATCCGCTATGTCGCCATCTATCTCGGCAACGGTGGTTACGAGCCGAACAGCGCCGACAGCATCCTCGCCAACCGTTACGGCGACTGCAAGGATCACACCGTCATTCTCGAAGCATTGCTCGCGGCGAAGGGGATCCCGAGTTCACCGGTACTGATCGGTGCCGGCGGTGGTCCGGAATGGTCGCAGGTGGCGCTGGTCGAGCGTTTCAACCACGCCATCACCTATGTCCCGGAATTCGATCTCTACCTCGATTCCACCAGCCCCTATGCGCGCTTCGGCCAACTCCCGGGCGGCGATCTCGGCAAACCGGTCGTGCACACCCGCGACGGGCGCCTGGCCCATACGCCGGACAACAACGCAGAACGCAATTACAGCCACGTCACCACCACGTTCCGCTATGACGCCGCGGGCAACGCCAAGGGCGAGACCACCATCGAGATCGGGCCGGTGGGCGAGATCGGGCTGCGCGGTGCATTCGCGCAGGTCAACGGCCAGGTTCGTTCGATGGTGGAGCAATCCTTCCTCGGCCAGGCAGGCTTGATCGGAAACGGGCGCCTGGAATTGCATGGCGACGCCACCGACCTGGGGCAACCCTTCGGTTACGGATTCGGATTCGAAGCCAGTGATGTCGTCGACTTCAGCGTGCCGGGTGGGATGACGCTGCCGTGGCCGCCCGGCAGCGGTTCATTGCGCAACAAGTACCAGCGCTATGCCAACCCGGGCAACGAAGTGCCATTCCATTGTTCCGACGTATCGCGCGAGCAGGAAACCTATGTGCTGGAATTCCCGGCCACGGTGAAGCTGGATGTGATCCCGAAGAACGTGGAATTCCGCAATGCGGCGGGAGAATACAGCGCCCGTTGGCAGCGCGACGGCCAGAAGGTCACGGCGGTGCATGTCCTGCAGTTGAAGTCGGTGCATGGGGCGCATGCCTTGTGCCAGCCGCAGGATTACGGCCTGTACCGCGCATTGATGCAAGCCGTGCGGCGTGGCTTCCGCGCCCAGGTCGTCTACGGCGATCTCACGCCGCAGCACTAGGCACGCCATGATCGGCTGTCAACGACAGCCGCTGTCCATGCGTTGGTTTCCCGAGTACGCATCCTTCCATCGGAGACCCGCATGAAAATCCTGCGCACCACCGCCGTTGCCGCCCTCGGGCTGTCTGCCGCATTCGCAACCACCGCCTGCCATCGCGGGCAGGACGGCCAGGCCGGGAATGGTGATGGTGGCCATCACGGTCGCGGCATGGATTTCAGCGACGTGAAGTTTCCGCTGGCCAAGGCCGATTTCATCACCCGGATGAACACGCGGATGCGGCAGCGTTGCGCCAGCCGCGATACCCAGTCGCAGCAGTCGGGTCGCGGCATCAATTGCAGCACGCTGGAGGCCGGCATCGCCAAGTGTGCGACGTCCGCGGACATTCCGGACAGCATTGCGGACCAGGACGATGCCCACGAAGCCGCGCGCGATTATTTCCAGTGCGTGCGCCAGCAGTGACGGCCTGACCGCACGATTCGCTCCGAGCCGCATTCAGGTCGGGGTTCAGCCGTTCCGGGGCACACTGCCTGCGGAGTCCCGCCAGGAGCGAACGATGCGTATTTCCCGATGGCTGACAGCCGTTTGCGTGCTGGCGCTGGCACAGGTCGCGCATGCCGACGCTCGCGCCGATCTCGCGACGTTCACCCAGGGCCTGAAGTCGCTGCAGGGCGGCTTCTCGCAAGAGGTGTATGACGCCAAGGGCCATCTCAAGCAATCGTCTTCCGGACGCGTGTCGCTGGCGACACCGCGCCAGTTCCGCTGGGAATACGTCAAACCGTATCGCCAGCTGGTCATCGCCGACGGCAAGACGGTGTGGATCTACGAGCCCGACCTGCAGCAGGTGAGCAAGCGCCCGCAGGGGCCGGAGGAACAGAACAGTCCACTGGCGATCCTGGTCGATCCGGCACGCCTTGACCGCAGTTACGTCGTGACCGATGGCGGCACGTCGGCGGGCACCGACTGGCTGACGATCGCGCCGCGTTCCAGGGGCGACAGCAATTTCCAGACGGCGCGCATCGGCTTCAAGGACGGGCAGCTGGCGCAGATCGTCGTCATCGATGCGCTTGGCCAGCGCACCCAGATGTATTTCGCGCAGTGGCAGCGCAACATCGCCTTGCCGGCGGGGAACTTCGGTTTCACGCCGCCCAAGGGCGTTGATGTCATTGGTGACTGAAGCGCGTCGCATCAGGTGACGTCGTAACATTGACGCGAATGAACACCAGCATGCCACTCCCGGGGCTTGATCCCGACGTCAGCGCCTTGCAGCCGTTGGCCGAACGCATGCGCCCGCGGACGCTGGACGAGATGGCCGGGCAGCAGCGACTGCTGGCACCGGGCTCGGCATTGCGCCGCGCGATCGAGTCGGGCCACGTCCACTCGATGATCCTGTGGGGGCCTCCGGGCTGCGGCAAGACCACGCTGGCGTTGTTGCTGGCCCAATATGCCGATGCGCATTTCGAAGCGGTCTCGGCGGTGCTGTGCGGCTTGCCGGAAGTGCGCAAGGTACTGGCGGCTGCGGAGCAGCGCTTCATCGGCGGGCAACGCACGCTGTTGTTCGTCGACGAGGTCCACCGCTTCAACAAGGTGCAGCAGGACGCCTTCCTGCCGCATATCGAGCGCGGCACGATCATCTTTGTCGGCGCGACCACCGAAAATCCTTCGTTCGAACTGAATTCCGCGTTGCTGTCGCGCTGCCGCGTGCACGTGATGGAAGCGGTCTCGGCTGCCGACGTCGTGCAGGTGCTGCAACGTGCGATCGGCGATGGCGTCCATGGCCTCGGCGGGCGCGGATTGCAGGCATCGCCGCAGGCGCTGGAACAGATCGCGATCGCCGGTGACGGCGACGTGCGGCGTTCGCTGACCCTGCTCGAGATCGCCGCCGAACTGGCGGGCGAGGAGGGTGGCCACATCACCGATGCCACCTTGCAGCAAGTGCTGGCCGATCGCACCCGGCGCTTCGACAAGGGGGGCGAGCAGTTCTACGACCAGATCAGCGCGTTGCACAAGTCGGTGCGCAGTTCCAATCCCGATGCGGCCCTGTACTGGTTCGCGCGGATGATCGACGGCGGCTGCGATCCGGTCTATCTCGCGCGCCGGCTCACGCGGATGGCGGTGGAGGACATCGGTCTCGCCGATCCGCGCGCGTTGGCGATGGCGACCGAAGCCTGGGATACCTACGAACGCCTGGGCTCGCCCGAAGGCGAACTGGCGCTGGCGCAATTGGTGCTCTATCTCGCCAGCACCGCAAAGTCCAACGCCGCCTACATCGCGTACAACAAGGCGCGCGAGGACGTGCGCGAATACGGCACCCAGGAGGTGCCGATGCACATCCGCAACGCACCGACGAAATTGATGAAAGGACTGGGCTACGGCAAGGGCTACCAGTACGACCATGATGCCGAAGGCGGCGTTGCGCTCGACCAGACCGGTTTTCCCGACGCGATGGGCGAGCGCGTCTACTACGAACCGGTGGCGCGCGGCATGGAACTCAAGCTGAAAGAGAAGCTCGACGCCCTGCGCGCGGCACGCCTCCGCGCGCGCTCGGGCAAGGACTGATCAGTCGCCGCCATTGTTGTCGCGATGGCCGCGACCACGCTCGTCGCGATGCGGATTGCCACCCCCGTGCGCGGCCTGTTGCTGCGGCGGAGCCGGATGTGCAACTGGCTGGGGCACCGGTGCGTGCATGATCATGGGCCGCGGCTGCTGCATGCGGGGTTGCATCGCTGGCGTCGGCATCGGCATCGGTGGTCGCGCGACTGCGCGGCGCTCTTCGCGCATCGCGGCGCGATCCTCGGGCGTCAGTGTGCGTTCGCGTGCGCCCGGCCAGTGCTGTGGCCTGCGATCCGGAATGCCATCGGCCGGCATCATGTTGCCGCGTGCAGGACGAACCGGCATGTTGCCCGGATGCTGCGGTGGTTGCATCGTCGCGACCGGCTGCTGGCGTGCGGGTGTCGCGGGCACGGCCGGTGTTGACGCCGGCACTCCGCGCCATTGTATTTTGTCGGCCTGCCCGTGGTTGTAGCCGTAGCGCGCGGTGCGATCCTCGCGTGACTGCTGCATCACCGCACGTTGCTGCGGAACTGCATCCCAATGACGCTGGCGTTCGACCTGGCGTTGTTGCGCGGTCGGTTGCGCCGCCACGCCGCCAGGGCCACCGTTGTAGCTGATGCGATTGTTGTTGATGACGGTCTTGTTGATGATCGTCGTATTGTTGTTGTAGACGTTGACCACGCGATTGTCGATGTGGTTGTAGCCACGGTTGTAGTTGAAGACACCGCGACGCCAGTAGCCACCGACATAATCGTGACCGAAGTATCCATAGCCGTAATTGATACCGCCGTAGTAGCCGACGACCGGGCCCCAGTAGCCACGGTGGAAGAAATAGATGCCGTCGTTCCAGGCCCAGTAACCCGGTGTCCACAGCGCGCCGGCAAAGGGCGGCAACACCCATTGCCCTGGCACCCAGTAGTAGTCGCCGATGTCGTCGTCCCAGGCCCAGTAGCCGGGCACCCAGATATAGCCGGATGCCGGGATCATCGGCTGTTCGTAGACCAGCAGCGGCGGAGGCGCGAAGCGCACGCTGATCGACAGCATCGCCCGGGCGGGATGGCTCATCGCCAGTCCGGCGGCGATGGCGAGGCCGGCGAACAGGGATTTCGTCAGGAAATTGCGCGGGGACAATGCAGCAACGGGCTTGGTCATGGCAGGCAACCGGGGAGGACTCAGCCAGTAAACGCTCGAAGCCGCGTCC
>JAEKKW010000004.1 GCA_019510195.1 Lysobacterales bacterium
CGTGCTCTTGCCCGTCGACAGCATCTTGCCCGTCGCGGTGTACGCGTGCTGGCGCCAGTCGTCCACGAAGGGCTGGAGCGGCTTGAACACGAACACGTCCGAGTCGAAGAACATCGTTTCGTCGAACGGCGAATACTTGTCCAGATAGACCTTGTGGACGAACCCGCGCAGGCCCTTCTGCTCCTCGATCACGTGATCGAAGTACGGCTCGAGCAGCGGGCGCACCTTCGCGGAGCAGGCCACCGCGATCGGTACCCCCGGGTTGCTGACCCGCAAGGACAACGCCAGGCCGATCGCCTTCAGGTAATCGTTGGGCGTGGCCAGGGTCAGGACGCCGAATCGGGAAGCATGTTCGCTCATGGTTTCGTCAATGCAGGAAGTGTGCTGGCAACAGCCAGGCAAGAAGCGAGGAAGCCGCCCAGCCGACCAGCGCGCCCGCGATGATCGCGGGAACGAGCGCCCCCTCGGAGCGCCAGGTGAATACACCATGCCGGGCCTTGAACCACCAGGCGAGAGGCCAGGTGGAGAACTGGCTGAGCGCGATGCCGTAGACCGCACCGGCGACGCCCCAGAAGTGTTGACCGGCGACGATGCCCACCAGCAGGGCGGCGAGGCGGATGAAGTTGGCCAGCGTCACGAACTGCGGCTTGCCCATCGCCTGATAGGCCTGCTCCACCAACTGGTAGCGCAAGCCCATGGCGCCGACGGACAGGACAACCATGATCCAGCCGGCGTCCCGGTAGCGCGTGTCGTACAGCACGTCGATGATGGCGGGACCGGCGGTCATCAGGATCGCTGCCAGGAACACCACGAGGCCGTCGTAGAGCCACTGGAACTTCTCCAGCGTCGCGGAGAGGTCGCGTGGGCGGTCCCGATGGACCTCGGCAATGGCCGGGTAGGCCACGTTGAAACACAGTGTCGATGCCACCACCTGCAACATGTTCACAAGCATGAACGCCACGGTGTAGAGACCGAACGAGTGCTTGTCGATGAGGCCGCCGAGCAGCAGGCGGTCGCCGTTGATCGCCACGAAGCCCAGGATGGAGGACAGGAAGATCCATTTGCCGTGGCCCAGCAGCTCTGCGACGGCGTCGGGCACCAGGCGGAACTTCTCGCGGTGGCCAGGAAGCGCCGCGTGGCCCAGCCAGCAGCGAACGGCCCCCGTGACGATGGCGCCGGCCACCAGGGCCCAGATCGAGTGGAAGATCCAGGCGACCACGACCATCACGACGGCGGCCACCACCTGGCTGGCGATGTTGATCTTGGTCAGCATCTTCATCTGCATGTCGCGCTTGGCCACGCCGTTGCGCATCGACTCGAAGCCCTGCAGGATTGCCACGATGGAGAAAGCGCCGACGATCCACGGCAGCCGCGGGTCGCCGTAGACGGTGCGAGCCGAGGTCCAGCCCCAGCGGCTTGCCGCGGCGAAGCCGAGGGCGACGACGATGCTCGCCGCGCCCAGCCCCAGGCCGCGGATGATCTGCATCGCCCAGGCGGTATCCAGCAGGGCCGGGTCATTGCCGCGCGGGCTTTGCACCACGCTTCGGGTGATGCCGATGTCGCTGAACAACGCGAGGCCGATCATCAGGATGTAGACCACCGACATCAGGCCGAAGGCGTCGGGCGAGAGCAGGCGCGCGAGGAAGACGTTGGTACCCAGTCGCACGACCTGTTGGACGACGTGCCCGATCAGCACCCACGAGCCGGCCTTGGCGACCCGGTGGCGCAGGCTCTTGGGCTTGGGCGCGGCGATGGCGGTGGCCTCACTCATGGGCGCGGCGGATCGGCTTGATGACGGCGGGCACGCCCACCGCCACATGGTCGTCCGGCACGTCGCACAGCACCACGGCGTTGGCGCCGATGCGAACGTTGTTGCCGATGCGGATGGGGCCGAGCACCTTGGCGCCGGCCCCGATGTCGACGTTGTCGCCGAAGATCGGCGCAATGGGCTGCTCGACGTTCTTCAGCCCCACGACGACGCCGTTGCGGATCCTGCAATTCGCGCCGAAGCGGGCGTAGCCGCTGACGACGATGCCGCCGAAGTGGTCGATCACGAAGTTGTCGCCGACGACCACCTCGCAGGGCAGTTCGATGCCGGTCAGGATCTGCACGAGCTTGAAAAGGAAGTGATAGACGAGGCTGAAGATCTTGCGCAGCCAGCTCGGACGCACCGTGTAGCGCCAGCGCCCGTAGCGATAGACCAGCATCGCCCAGAACCCCTGGGCGCCGAACTTGCGGCCATGCGCCCGGAAGTCGGCCCGGATCAGGTCGAAGGCCATTTCAGCGCGTCGCCTGCAGGCCGAACCGCGTGCGGCCGGCAATGGCCAGCGTGCTGCGCATGCGCCGCAGGTGGTAGCCAATGCTGCCGCGCTTGTTGCGGCTGACGATCGCCTTGGCGATCAGGACGAGATCGGCCAGTTCCTCCAGCAGGAGATGGCGCAGCAGCCCCGCGAACCCGAACTGCTTGCGAAAGTAGATCTGCGCGCTCTCGATCTGCAGCACCTCGACCTGGCGGCCGGCATTGTTGATGGCTCCCAACGACTTGGCGCTCTCGCCGCCGATGTGGACGACCGAGACATGCGGGTAGTACATGACCTTGGCGTTGGCCGCCTTGGCCGCGAAACAGTGATCGACCTCCTCGTAGTAGAGGAAGTAGCGCGGATCGAACAGGCCGACCCGGGCAATCAGGTCGGAACGGATCAGGTAGAAGCAGCCGGGCACCCAATCGCATTCGCGGACCTCGTCGTGCGCCCAGTCCATGTCGTCCACCATGCGCGTCGAGGGCAGCCAGCGGGCCAGGCCGCTGCGCGAGAGGAAGGTGTTGTACGGCGTCGGGAAGTATCGGCACGACGGCTGCAGGGCGCCGTCGCGGCCGACGAGGCGAACGCCGAGGATGCCGCAGTCCGGTGTCGCGTCCATGAACGCAACCGTCTTCGTGAGCGCGTCGGGCGGCACGAAGGCATCGGTATTGAGCAGCAGCAAGTACTTGCTGTGCACCTCGGGCAGGCCGAGATTGTTGGCGCGCCCGAAGCCCAGGTTCCTGGCAGAGCGGATCAGGCGCACCTCGGGATGGTGCTTCTCGAGGTAGTCGGCGGAGCCGTCGACCGACCCGTTGTCGACGACGATGACCGGCGATGGCCCGAGCGGCGCGCGCGCCGCGGCCAGGGCATCCAGGCAGGGCGTGAGCAGCTCTCGGGTATTGAAACTCACGAGCAGGGTCGTCAGCAGGGGGGCGGGGTCACTCATGGCTTGGGGGGTCGACCTCGTCAGGGAAAGCCGGTTTCGTGCCTGAAAAATAGCGAAAGGCGGCCTGAGCCGCCTTTGCGATCAACAGTTGCAGGCACCTCTCCGAAGAGGGCTCCAGTCTAGCCGACCGTCGAGCACCGTTCTTGTAGGAACAGCGCTCTATCGCAGGGAATGACGCCGCGCGTCAGCAGCCGGACCACCAGCAGCTCGTGTCGCGCGCCTTGACGACGGCCTGCCACTTCGGGTTGCTGACGTCGGTGAGCGACTCCTTGGCGCCCCAGACCCCGAACTTGGACGGCACTGCCAGGTGCGAGAAATAGGTGAACGTCTGACCACCGGCAGCCTTCCAGTCGGCGAGGTCCTGGCTGTAGACCGCACCCATGCGAGGATCCCGGTTGGCGGCGATGATCAGCGCGAGGAACTTGGCGTCGGTGTCGCCGGGCGGCGGCACCAGGTGCTGGCCGCCTTCGTAGGCCCACATCGGCAGGCCGTACTTGTCGGCAAGCGCCTTGGTCGTCGTCATCCATCCCATGCTCATGCCGCGGGCGCCGGCCGAGAACGAGGACATCAGCGGCTTCACAAGAGCCTTGCCGGCGGCGTCGACGCCGTTCAGCTCCGCAAACAGCTTGGTCAGGCCACCGTCGGCGTCGGCATACCAGGTCTGCACCGTCGGCCGGTAGGCCATGCTGCCCACGTAGTAGCCGAAGTAAGGCGCAATGGCGACGACGTCGATCAGGTTGCCGCATGGCTTGCCGAGATCGGCCACGGCATAGGTGCAGGCCAGGATGGCGCTGGTGACGGCCGTGTTGGCCGCCTGCGAGTTGGCGATGCAGCGCACGCGCGACGCATCGGCACCGAACTCCTGCTTGACGATGTTGCAGACCTGCACCAGGCGTTCCGCGTACCAGTCGTAGCCGAGCGTGTAAGGATTGGCTCCCTTGGCCAACTCGGCGGACCACTTGGCCGCCCCCTGGTCCTTCATCCACCTGGTCTGGGCGAACTGGTAGTTCCAGGGCTCGTTGGAGTACTCGAGGTTCAGGTGCAGGTTGGCGGCCAGGCGTTGATGGACGAGGCGTCCGAACTGGTGCACGTAGTCGTCCGTCGCATGCGCGGGGATGTTCATCCACGGATCGGCGCCCGCAGCATTCGAGATGTCGATCATCGGCTCGATCGGCACGCCGCTGTCGGCGGTCCAGGTGCGGTCCGTGGGAAGCGAGCGCTTCTGCCAGTCGCTGATCAGCGTGGTGTTGGTGTGCATCCAGTCCATGAAGCGCAGCGTGCGGAAGCCCTTCGCGTCGCTGAGGAACGGCGGATAGATCTGCTGGTTGGCCGGGAACGATTCGAACGGGACGAACGCGCCCTTCGTGCTCGAGCAGTCGCTCGCGGAGGCCGCGAACGTCGAGTAGTCGTTCGCGCACGCGCCACCGGGCGGGTAGACGCGGATGTTGCGCAGGTAGTTGCCCGGCGTGGTCGCATTGATGGTCAGGAAAAAGCCACCCGAAGCGGAGTTCGTCAGCTGGACGACATCGCGCCCGGGCGTCGACTCGGCGGCCACCTTCTTGGCGACACCCGAGTACGTCATCGTCCCGGTGCCGTCATAACGCACGACGTACTTGCCACTGGGCACGGTGCCCGAGGACAGCACCGTCGTCGCGAAGCGGAACTTGACGCTGGTATCCGTGGCGGAGGGCAGGCTCCTGATCCAACCCTGGCCGCGCATCCGACGTACCAGGCGCCGGACCGCTTCATCAGGTCGATCGATCCGATCTCGGGCGAGGTCGTGTTCCACTGGCCGAGATTCATGCCGATCCCCGAACGCGAGGCGACTGCGATGGCCGGGGCGCTGGCGGTGGAGGTGGACGTGGTGGTCGGCGCGCTGGAGTTGAGCGCGACTGCCACCGAGGTCGAATCCGAAGGAATCGGCGTCGCCCACTGGCCCGACGTCGCCTGGTTGCCGGAATAGCTGGCCACGGTCGTCGAATCTGCGGAATCAGTGCTCGACTGCGCCGCGAGGGCCACCTCGGTCGAGGTCGCCTGCGTCGCGTCGTCCGCCGGCTTGACGGGCGAGATCGTGGTTTCCAGGCTGGAAGCGTCCGTCGCCGAAGCAATACTGGTTGCCGACTCGTTGTTGCCGGCGCCGGTGGACGTCGCCGTCGTGCCCGGCGCGGAGTCGTCGCCAGAGCTGCCGCCGCCGCCGCCACAGGCAGCGAGTGCAGAACTCACGGCAACCGTATACGCAGACGCGCGCAGCAGTCTGCGGAAATCAATAAGCATGTCGAAGTCTCGAAAATGAGTCGCACCGGGAAAGCTCGCGGCGATACCAATCGCCGGACCGTGCGGTTTCATTCCCTTCTTCGACAGCACCGACGTCCTCGTTAAGGACGATAAGACATCAATAGCTCCATCAATTCCGGTTTCCACGAAACCGGTCGTAAGTAACTGTTCAGCATGCGTTTTGCATGCCGCGGGTCTTGCAATTACGCCTCGAGTTGAAACAGATGCTGCAACAGACCCGCCAACAGGCATGGCGGCGTCGAGACACAAGGCGGCGATCCCCGTCAATCCCGCGGCAACGAACGCCGCGTTGACGAACGCGGCGCAGCGACGCCCGAGCGCCGCGAGTGTCAAGCCAGCCCCACCAACTGCCGCCGGGCGGCAGGGGTCAGCGCCGATACCAGCGCGCGGATGAAGTCATCCTGCGTGCGGAAACCGTTGGCGTAGTCGCGATCGATGGTGGAGACGCGAAACAGCAGTCCGTCG
>JAEKKW010000005.1 GCA_019510195.1 Lysobacterales bacterium
CCTGGCCTTGATCGCATCGATCGCGGCCTTCGGCGTGTCGAACGGTTCCTTGCCCGTGGTCTTGGCCACGATTTCCTCGACCACGGTGAACGGCGCCTGCTTGCTGCCATCGAGCTTGGTATAGCCGGTCACGTTGCCAAACGTGATGCGCAACGAAGAGTTGGCGTCCGGATACACCGCCTTGCCATGCGCCTTGCGGTAATCGGCCAATGCCTTGAGATAGGCCGGTCGCGCGACGAGCAGTTCACCGGCGCGCGTCTTGCGCGCTTCCTCCAGCTTCAGCAGCGTCGGCATCACCGCGACCGCGTACCTGATCGCCGGGTCGGTGCTGGCCTCGAAGGTGGCGCGATCCGCATTGAGCCACTTCGTGCGTTCGGCATCCTTGCCCAGCGCGCTCTTGTGCATCCGCGCCACGGCATCCGCGACCGCCTTGGCATCGCCGCCACCGATCCACTTGTCCAGTTCGGCGACGCGCTGGTCGGCCGGCAGGCCCACGTAACGATTCAACCAGTACGCCTGCAGCTGGCTGTCCATGCCGCTGTCGTAACGCTTGTCCATCTGCTTGAGCACGGCCTCGATGCCGGCGACATCACGCTGCTGGTAGCCGGATTCGCGCCGGGCATCGGGCTTGGCGCGCTCGATCGACAACCGATACAGCTGCACCGCCGCGCCGCCCAAGGTCCCGCCCAACTGCGGAACGGTGAGGTCGCGTTCGCGCGTCTTCGCCGATTGTGCATTGAGCGCTTCAATGGTGTTGTAGGCCGCCAACGCCGGCTCTCCCGACCTGCGCTGCTTCTTCAGCCATGCCAGTACCGCGGACTCCTCCGCCTGCTTGGCTGCCAATGCATTGGTACGGCGAAAACCTTCGAGCTGGCCGTCGAAGTTCTTCAGGGTGTTTTCCCAGCCGCGCACCGTGCTCGCGTACTTCACCGCGACATCGGGATTCTTCGCACCCGCGGCCTGCACCATCGCCACCAGTTCCTTGTAGGTGCGACTGACGGTCGGATACAACCAGTCCTGGGTGCTGCGGAATTCGCCGACCAATGCATAGCGACTGGTCGATCCCGGATAGCCCGCCACCATGACGAAATCACCGGCCCGCAACGGCTGGTCGGCGATCTTCAGCCAATGCTTCGGTTGGTAAGGCACGTTGTCCTTGCTGTACGCAGCCGGCTTGCCGTCCTTGCCGACGTAGGCACGCAGGAAGGAGAAATCGCCGGCGTGGCGCGGCCACATCCAGTTGTCGACTTCTCCGCCGAAATTTCCGATCGACGATGGCGGCGCGTACACCAGGCGCACGTCGCGGATTTCCATGTACTTGAACAGGCGATAGGTATTGCCACCGAAGAAACTGTAGAGACGGCAGCGATAACCACCGCCGGTCTCGCAGGCGGACAGCAGCCGCTTCTCCAGCGTTTCCACCGCGCGGGTACGCTCGATCGGCGCCGTCGCCGACGCGATAGCCGATTGCACCTGCGCGGTGACATCGTCGATGCGTTCCAGCACGAAGATGCGCGCCGACGGCCCCGCGGTGACTTCATCGGCCATCTTCCCGGCATTGAAGCCGGTCGTCATCAAGTTCTTGCGCGCGGTGGAATTGAGCTGGACCGCGCCGTAGGCGCAGTGGTGGTTGGTCGCGACCAGCCCCTGCGGTGACACGAAGCTGGCGGTGCAATTGCCGAGCGATACCACCGCGCCCAGCGGATCGCCGGTGAGGTCGGCCAGCTGGGCGGGATCGAGCTTCAGCCCCGCCGCCTTCAACGGCCTGGCGATCTCCGGCAACTGCTGCGGGGTCCACATGCCCTCACCGGCCTGCGCAACGGGAATGCCGGCGGTCACTGCCGCAAGGGTGGCCAGGAGCATCCTGCGCATCGCACTCTCCGCAATCGAAACGAAACTTCGAACCTGAGCGGAATCCGGCGGTAAAATGGCGGTTCTTCCGCAACGCAGCACCGCCATGACGCAAGCGACCATGAAAGCCCTGGTGAAACGCAATGCCGGCAAAGGCATCTGGATGGAGGACGTGCCGGTGCCGTCGCCCGGTCCCAACGAAGTGCTGATCAAGGTCGAGAAGACGGCGATCTGCGGCACCGACCTGCACATCTACCTGTGGGACGACTGGAGCCAGCGCACCATCAAGCCGGGACTGGTGATCGGCCACGAGTTCGTCGGCCGCATCGCCGAAATCGGCCCCGGCGTGCAGGGATACAGCATTGGCCAGCGCGTCAGCGCCGAAGGCCACATCGTCTGCGGGCATTGCCGCAATTGCCGCGCCGGCCGCCAGCACCTGTGCCCGAACACCGTCGGCATCGGCGTCAATCGCAATGGCGCCTTCGCCGAATACATCGTGATGCCGGCCACCAACCTGTGGCCGATCCCCGACCAGATCCCGAGCGAACTCGCCGCGTTCTTCGATCCCTACGGCAACGCCGCGCACTGCGCGCTGGAATTCGACGTCGTCGGCGAGGACGTGCTGATCACCGGCGCCGGCCCGATCGGCGTGATCGCCGCCGGCATCTGCAAGCACATCGGCGCGCGCAACGTCGTCGTCACCGACGTCAACGACTATCGGTTGAAACTTGCTACCGACATGGGCGCGACCCGCGTGGTCAACGTCATCAACACGCCGCTGAAATCGGTGATGGCCGACCTCCACATGGAAGGCTTCGACGTCGGCCTGGAGATGAGCGGCAATCCGCGCGCCTTCTCCGACATGCTCGATTGCATGTACCACGGCGGCCGCATCGCGATGCTCGGCATCATGCCCAACGGCACCGGCATCGACTGGGACAAGATCATCTTCAAGGGCCTGACCCTGCACGGCATCTACGGCCGCAAGATGTACGAGACCTGGTACAAGATGACGCAACTCGTGCTCGGCGGATTCCCGCTCGGCAAGGTCCTGACCCACCAGTTGCCAATCGACGAATTCCAGAAAGGTTTCGACCTGATGGAATCCGGCAAGTCCGGCAAAGTCGTCCTCAGTTGGAATTGAAGCAGAGAATCCGCATGTCCCTGACCGAACGTTACGCCCACACCCTCGACGAAATCCGCGACGCCGGCCTGTTCAAGAGCGAACGCATCATCGCCAGCCCGCAGTCCGCGGAAATCACCCTGGAAGACGGGCGCACGGTGCTCAACTTCTGCGCCAACAACTATCTCGGCCTCGCCGATCATCCCGACATCATTGCTTCAGCCAAGCAGGCGCTCGACAGCCACGGTTTCGGCATGGCCTCGGTACGTTTCATCTGCGGCACCCAGGACCTGCACAAACAGCTCGAGAAGACGATCTCCGATTTCTTCGGCACCGAGGACACCATCCTCTACGCCGCCTGCTTCGATGCCAACGGTGGCCTGTTCGAACCGCTGCTGGACGAAAACGACGCCATCATTTCCGACGCGCTCAACCACGCTTCGATCATCGACGGCGTGCGCCTGTGCAAGGCCAGGCGTTATCGCTATGCCAACTGCGACATGGCCGACCTCGAAGCGCAGCTCAAGCAGGCCAAGGCCGACGGCGCGCGCACCATCATGATCACCAGCGATGGCGTGTTCTCGATGGACGGCTTCATCGCTCCGCTGGACGAAATCACCGCACTGGCGCAGAAGTACGGCGCGCTGCTCCACATCGACGAATGCCATGCCACCGGCTTCCTCGGCAAGACCGGCCGCGGTTCCGCCGAAGTGAAGGGCGTGATGGACAAGATCGACATCTTCACCGGCACGCTCGGCAAGGCGATGGGCGGCGCGCTTGGCGGCTTCACCACCGCGAAACGTGAAGTGATCGAGCTGCTGCGCCAGCGTTCGCGCCCGTACCTGTTCTCCAACTCGTTGCCACCGCACGTCGCCGCCGCCGGCATCAAGGCGTTCGAGATGCTGTCCTCGGCCGGCGACCTGCGTGAACGCCTTGCCGCGAACACCGCCTACTTCCGCGAACAGATGGCCGCGCGCGGCTTCGACATCAAGCCAGGCGTGCATCCGATCTCGCCGGTGATGCTCTACGACGCACCACTGGCGCAGAAATTCGCGTCGCGGCTGCTCGAGGAAGGCATCTATGCGATCGGCTTCTTCTTCCCGGTGGTGCCGAAAGGACAGGCGCGCATCCGCACGCAGATGAGTGCCGCGCACACCCGCGAGCATCTCGATCGCGCGATTGACGCGTTCACCCGCATCGGTCGCGAACTGGACGTGATCGGAAAGTAATCGCCCGGCTGAACGCCTTGCGACGGTTGTCTGCATGGTCGACACGCCGTAAATACGTCGATGCAGGCTCATCCGCAGCATCCATGCTGCGGATGGTCGGCCATCGGACGTACCGCGCCGGCGCCGCCGGTGCGAGCTTTTCGCACCAAGAGGAAGCAACAACGCTCCGCTTAGCCAGCATGCGCGAGTGCCTCAGCCTCTTCCGCCGTCAACTCGCGCCATTGCCCTTTCGGCAATTCGCCAAGTTGCAACGAACCGATCGCGACGCGCACCAGCCGCAACACGCCGATGTCGAACGCCGCCAGCATCCTGCGGATCTGGCGGTTGCGGCCTTCGTCCAGCACGATTTCCAGCCATGCGGTCTTGCCGCCACTGCGCAACAGCGACACCGATTTCGCCGACAGCACAGCGCCATCGGATTCCACTCCATTGGCAAACATCGCCAATTGTTCCTGCGACGGAAGGCGATCGACCTGCACGTGATAGGTCTTGTCGGGTCCGCGCTCAGGATCGCTGATCGCGCTCGCCCACATCGGATCCGTGGTGAACAGCAACAAGCCTTCACTGGCCTTGTCGAGACGCCCGACCGGCGCGATCCACTCAAGACCGGCACCGTCGAAACAGCGATACACCGTGTCGCGACCATGTTCGTCACGTGCGGTCGTCACCAACCCGCGCGGCTTGTTGAGCATGAAACAGCGGCGCTCCCGTGTCTCCGCATCGGCGCCATCAATTTCGATGCCGGCTTCATCAAGACGGGTTGGCCGCTCGGGATCCATGACGACGCGCCCCGATACGCGCACCCGGCCGGCGCGGATCCAGCGCTCTGCTTCGCTGCGCGAACACAGGCCGCGCTTCGAGAGCACACGCGCCAAACCATGGCGCGGGCCCGTGGACATGCTCAGGGTTTCTTGGCGGGCGTCGGCTGCGATGTGCCGGCATTGTTCGCCGGCGGTTGCACCTGGCCATTGCCTTCAGGCGCCGGGCTGGCAGGTGCGGCCGGCGGCTTGCCCTTGGCCACGCGCAGGCCCTTGGCCTTCATCGATGCCTCGAACTCGGTCGCGGTCATGCCCTTTTGCATGTTGAAACGCCATGGCGAGTTGTCCCATTGCGACTGCGGCTTGTAGGCCGCCGGATCGTTGGGGCTGGTCGATGAAGGCGACGGCAAGGTCGATGCGATTTTTCGGCACGTTTCCACGCGGAGACGCAAGACCACCATGTCGGCGGACATCGCCTGGTCGTAAGCCTGCGCAAGCACGCCCGATGGCGATCCGAGTTGTGCGCTGATGATCGGTCGCAACTCGGCGGCAACCGGTGCCAACGCGTCATTCCCCGATGGCATGGATTGCGGCACGTCGGTGCAGTTCACCTGCTGCGCTGATGCATCCGTCGTTGCGAAAATGCCGCATGCGAGCAGTGATGTCGTGAAGGCATAGCGGGCAAATGTCATGCAGCGAATCTCCGGCGGGCATGATGGCAGTGTACCCGCCAGCGCCGGAAAAAACGAAACCCGGCCGAAGCCGGGTTTCGCGTATTGCCTTTGAAACAAACTGTCGCGATTAGTGCTGAACGTTGAGTTCGGTGCGACGGTTGGTTTCGTTCTTGCACTCCGGCTTGGTCTGCGCGGTCTGGACCAGCGGACGGCTTTCGCCGTAACCGACCGGGCCAACCAGGCGACCGGCGTCGACGCCGTGCGCGGTCAGGTAGTCGAACACCACGCGGGCGCGACGCTCCGACAGCGACTGGTTGTAGGCATCGGCACCGCAAAGGTCGGTGTGACCGGCGACTTCGACGCGGATGGCCGGGTTGGCCTGCAGGACAGTGATGGCCTGATCCAGCGTTTCGGTCGAACCGGCGACCAGGCCGGCGGTGGCCAGCTTGCCCTTCCAGTTGCGCTTCGGATAGTCGAAGTTGAAGTTGACGCCCTTCAGGTCGATGGCAACCGGCTTGGCGCAACCGTCCGGACCGACGATTTCGCCAGCCTTGGTGTCGGGGCACTTGTCGTCGCAATCGTTGACGCCATCACCATCGCTGTCCTTGTCGGCGCAGCTCGGCGGCGGAGCCGGCGGCGGAGCAACAACCGGAGCAACCTTGTCCGGACCCAGGGCCACGGTCAGGCCGACCGAAGCCAGCAGGTCGACGAACTGGCTCTTCTGCGGCTGGGCCAGCGCCTGGTACTTGCTGTCCGGCGTGACGGTCGCGGCACCAGCCTTGTGCGGAGCCTGGACCTTGTCAAAATCGACGCGGGTGCCGATTTCGGTACGCAGGTTCACGCGACCGAAGTCGAACTGCAGGCCGGCGCCGAGCTCGGCGGCGACATTGTTGTCCTTGTGGACGGCCGGGCACTTGGACTGCGCGGCGATGGTGGTGCCCGGGACGAGACCGTTACCGCAGGCGCCTTCGAACTGCTGCTCATGACGCTGCAGGCCGATGCCGGCCTTCAGGTAGGGCCACCACTTGCTGTCGGCATGACGGAAGTGGTAACGGGCAGCCAAGGTCGCGCCGTACTGGGTCCACCACAGATTCGGATTCATCTTGAGATCCGGATTCTG
>JAEKKW010000084.1 GCA_019510195.1 Lysobacterales bacterium
GATGGCGGGTCGCCATCCGTTCGTATTCCTGCACGGCCTGGGCCGGCGTGGCGGCGGTGAGCGCGCGCATCCGCTCCTTGGCGTAATCGAAGATGCTGCTGGCGCCGCGTTGCGACACCTGCACGCGCGTGCCCGGCGGCAGCAGCGGATTGTCGCGGCTGGCGATGCTGGTGACCACCGGCGCGCTGCTCATCTGCGCGGCGCGCGCCTTGGCTTCGGCGATGCGGCTGCCGGTGACCGGATGGGTGAGGAGATAGTCGGGCGTCTGCTCGCGATCGCCGCCGCGGTTCGCACGCATCGCGGTTTCCATGCGCTCGAAGAACCCCGCCATCGCGTTGGGGTCGTAGCCGGCACGGGCCAGCAGGCGGATGCCGACGCGATCGGCTTCGGATTCGTTGCTGCGCGAATAGTCGAGCTGGCGCTGCACCAGCAGTCCCTGCGCGCCCGCGACCGCGGCCATCGTCGCGTTGCTGGCGGAATTGCCGCCACCACCGGCTTTCTGCGCCACCACGATCGCACCGAGCATCGCCAGCAGGATCGGCAACTGGTCGCGTTGCGCACGTTCGACCGCGCGCAACACGTGCGATTGGCTGACGTGCGAAACCTCGTGCGCCAGCACCGCCGCCACTTCGTCCTCGCGTTCGGCGGTGAGGACCAGGCCGCTGTTCACCGCGACATAGCCGCCCAGCGTGGCGAAGGCGTTGATTTCGCGTTCGCGCAACAGGAAGAAGGTGAAGGGCGTGCTGTTGGCATCACTCGATGCGACCAGGCGATTGCCCACGCCCTGCAGCCAGTCGGCCAGCAGCGGATCGTCCAGCGTGTAGTCGAAGCGGCGCAGCTGCGCCAGCGTCATCGCGCCGTATTCGCGCTGTTCCGCCGGGGTGATGATGCGCGCCGCCGACGATCCCATGTCGGGCAGATGGCTCTGCTGGGCACGGGCCGCACCGATGGCAAGCGTGAGCGCAAAGGCGAGGGCGGTGGGGAGGTGGCGACGCACTCGGGACATCCGGCGGTAGGGTCGCGTCATCATGTGGCCTGATCCCGGGGGAGGGGTGAATTTGGTGTAAACCGCTCCGGCGATCGGCTGCAAAGCGGCTGCGAAAGGCTCATCATAGACAGGCATTCCAGCCATCGGTTCCAGCATGTCCGCGCCCGAAATCACCATCTACACCACCCAGGTCTGCCCGTATTGCGTGGCCGCCAAGAACTTCCTCAAGAGCAAGGGCCTGGAATGGCGCGAAGTCCGCGTCGACCTCGATCCCGCCGAGCGCGAGAAGATGGTGGCGATGGCGAAGCGCACCAGCGTGCCGCAGATCTTCGTCGGCGAGACCCACGTCGGCGGCTACGACGACATGATGGCCTTGCATCGCGCCGGCAAGTTCGAGCCGCTGTTGCAGTCGGCATAGGATCGCCATGCGCCGCCGTCTGGCATAATTGACGGACCCGATTCCACGCGTGGACGCGCCTGCAGGCGCCGTTTCGCCACGCCCGTACTCCAGAGAAGGACTCCAGCAATGACCCAGACCATCACCGTGATCCGCGGCGACGGCATCGGCCCCGAGATCATGGCCGCCACCCTGCATGTCCTCGACGCGATGAAGCTCGACCTCGCCTACGAGGAAGCGGACGCCGGCATGGTCGCGCAGGAAAAGCATGGCGTGCTGCTGCCGCAGGCGACGCTCGATTCGATCGCGCGCAACCACATCGCGCTGAAAGCGCCGCTGACCACGCCGGTGGGCGAGGGCTTCACTTCGATCAACGTCACCCTGCGCAAGACCTTCGACCTCTACGCCAACGTGCGCCCGGCCAAGAGTTTCCCCAACACCAAGTCGCGCTTCCCTTCGGGCATCGACCTGATCACCATCCGCGAGAACACCGAAGGCCTGTACATCGGTGAAGGCCAGACCGTGTCCGAGGACGGCGAGATCGCCACCTCGACCTCGCGCATCACCCACAAGGGCGCCGAACGCGTCGTCCGCTATGCCTTCGAAATGGCGCGCAGGCTCGGCCGCAAGAAGGTCACGGTCGTGCACAAGGCCAACATCCTGAAGTCGACCTCCGGACTGTTCCTCAAGACCGCGCGGGTAATCGCCGCGCAGTACCCGGACATCGAGTGCAACGAGATGATCGTCGACAACACCTGCATGCAGCTGGTGATGCGCCCGGAGCAGTTCGACATCATCGTCACCACCAACCTGTTCGGCGACATCATTTCCGACCTCTGCGCCGGTCTCGTCGGCGGCCTCGGCCTGGCGCCCGGCGCCAACATCGGCGACAGCGCGGCGATCTTCGAAGCCGTCCACGGTTCCGCGCCGGACATCGCCGGCAAGGGCATCGCCAACCCCTGCGCACTGCTGCTCGCCGCCGGCCAGATGCTCGACCACCTCGGCATGCCGGAACAGGCCACGCGCCTGCGCAACGCCATCGTCGCCACGCTGGAAGCGAAGGACAACCTGACGCCGGATCTCGGCGGCAGCGGCACCACCACCAGCTTCGCCGAAGCGATCACGCGCAGACTGTAAGCCGCAAGCCGGCCGCGGCAATTTGACAGTGCAGCGGGCGGACGCGACAATGCCGCACGTTTCGCGAGCGTCGTTGCACGGTGTGCGGGGACCGCAGGGCGGGCAGAAGAAGCTCTCGTCGGGGTATAGCGCAGTCTGGTAGCGCGCCTGCTTTGGGAGCAGGATGTCGGGGGTTCGAATCCCTCTACCCCGACCACTTCTTCCGCCATTGCTTCCACTGCGCCCGTAGCTCAACCGGATAGAGCACCGGCCTTCTAAGCCGGTGGTTGCAGGTTCGAGTCCTGCCGGGCGCGCCAATCGCGAACGTGAAGTTCCAGTTTCAATGGTGGCTGTAGTTCAGTTGGTTAGAGCACCGGATTGTGATTCCGGATGTCGGGGGTTCGAGTCCCCTCAGCCACCCCATTTCAACAAGTGGTCTTGCATGTCTTCGCGCATGCGGTATCATTGGCGGTTCGGGGCTGTTAGCTCAGTTGGTAGAGCAGTTGACTCTTAATCAATAGGTCCAAGGTTCGAATCCTTGACAGCCCACCAAAATCGGAAACGCCCAGTCGCAAGGCTGGGCGTTTTTCTTTGTCCGTCACGGCGTGGTGCGAAAGGCGGGACTCGAACCCGCACGCCTTGCGGCACTGGTACCTAAAACCAGGGCGTCTACCAATTCCGCCACTTTCGCTCGATGCGTTGCCGCGCAAGTGTAGCGAGCCCGCGAGGCAATGCCCAATCCGGAATGCCCAGCGAGCGCTGGCGAGCCTGGAACTGTGAGGGCGGGCTTTTTGGCCGACTGGCACAGCACCCGAAAATCGGCGAAAATCCCCCGCTTGCCCGCGCGCCGCGCGGGCTCCGAACAACCTACAACGTCAGGCCGCAGGTCAGCGCGGCAAGCAGGAGCGTCCATGCAAGTCTCGATCGAATCCACCGGCAACCTCGGCCGCCGCGTCACCTTCAAGGTGCCGAGCTCCGATTTCAACGACAAGGTGGGTTCACGCCTGCGCGAAATCGCGCGTGATGCCCGCATCAAGGGCTTCCGCCCGGGCAAGGTGCCGGCCAGCGTGATCGACAACCGCTATGGCGAGCAGATCCGCGGCGAAATCCTTGACGGCATGCTGCGCGAAGGCTTCGGCAAGGCCGTGGAAGGCCAGGACCTGCGAATCGCCGGCAATCCGCGCATCGTGCCGAACAGCGAATCCGCTGGCGAAGGAGAACTCGCCTACGTCGCCGATTTCGAGCTGGTTCCGGATTTTGGCGATATCGATGCCGCCAAGCTCAACGTGGTCCGCCACACCGCCGATGTCACCGACGAGGACATCGACCGCATGATCGAGAACCTGCGCATGCAGCGCCAGAGCTGGTCGCCGGTGCAGCGTGCAGCCAAGAGCGGCGATCTGGTCGACGTCGAGATGAGCAGCGAAATCGATGGCCAGCGCATGCCGCCGCAGGGCCTCGAGTCCGCCTCGACCGTGCTCGGTTCGGCGCAGATGCTGCCGGCGCTGGAAACCGCCCTCGAAGGCCTCGCGTCCGGTGCCGAGAAGGACATCGAGATCGAATTCCCGGCCGACTGGCGCATCGAGTCGTTGGCCGGCAAGACCGCCAGGGTCCATGCCAAGGTCACCCAGGTTGCCGAAGCCAAGCTGCCGGAGATCGACCAGGCCTTCATCCGCAGCTTCGGCGTCCGCAGCGGCGAAATGGAGCAGTTCCGCAACGACATCCGCCAGAACCTCGAGCGCGAGCTCAAGGGGGCGTTGATGTATCGCCTGCGTCGTGAGGTTGGCGAAGCGCTGGTCAAGGAATTCGCCGGTGTCGAACTGCCGCCGCGCCTGGTGCAGGACGAAGCGCAGGCGATGGCCAATGCCGACGCCGAGCAGGCGCGCCAGAATGGCGCCCAGGTGGTCGAAGCCGCGCCGGGTCCATATGCCGATGCCGCCCGCAAGCGCGTGCTGGTTGGTCTCCTGGTCGGTGAGATCGCTCGCCAGAACAAGCTCAGCCTCGATTCCGGCCGCCTGGTCGAGACGCTGCGCCTGATCGCCTCGACCTACGAAGAGCCGCAACAGGTCATTGATTTGTACCGCAACGACCCCCAACTCATGCAGGGTCTGCAGAACCGCGTGATGGAAGAGCAGGTGATCGACTGGATCGCCGGGCAGGCCCAGCACACGGAACAGGCAATGTCCTTCCAGGACGCGATCCGCGCCGAGTAATCAGGGTTGACCTGATACCGTCACGAGGCGCGTCCATTCCCATACGGAGCTTGAGCATGTCGTCGATTCCCGCCACTTC
>JAEKKW010000085.1 GCA_019510195.1 Lysobacterales bacterium
GCCGTACACCACCGAGATCATCAATCGCTGGAGCCGCGACTACATCGCCGCCGACCAGCGCTTCGCGGCGTCGCGCCCGGACGTGATCGCCTACGAGAGCGAACCCCTCGCAGCGGATACCACGCTGGCCGGGCCGATCAAGGTCAAGCTGTGGGTGAGCACCAGCGGCACCGACTCCGATTTCATCGTCAAGCTGATCGATGTCAATCCCGACAGGATGCCGGACTACAGCGATGCCGATCGCAAGGCCGGGAAGCCCGATCGCGGCGGACAGCAGACGATGGTGCGCGGTGAACCGATGCGCGCGCGTTTCCGCAACAGCTTTGAGAAGCCGGAGCCGTTCGTGCCCAACCAGCCGACCGCGGTGAACTACACGCTCAACGACGTCTTCCATACCTTCAAGGCCGGCCACCGCATCATGGTGCAGGTGCAGTCGACCTGGTTCCCGTTCATCGATCGCAATCCGCAGAAGTTCGTGCCGAACATCTACGAGGCGAAGGACGGCGACTTCATCAAGGCGACCCAGCGCGTCTACCAGGACGCGGCGCATCCGACGGCGATCGAGGTTTCGGATTGGCGATAATCCGTCCATTCCCGCGATGAAGCCCGATCCATGACGACGCTCTACGGACTCAAGAACTGCGATACCTGCAAGAAGGCGCAGAACTGGCTGAAGCGCTTCGAAATCCCGTACAGCTTCGTCGATGTGCGCGAATCGCCGCAAGCGCCGGAGACCTTCGTGGCGTGGAAGGACGCCGTCGGTGGCTGGGATGCGCTGATCAACAAGGCGTCGACGACCTGGCGCAATCTTCCGGCCAATCGCAAGACGCCGGGTTCCGACGCCGAATGGAAGCTGTTGCTGCGCGAACACCCGACGCTGGTGAAGCGTCCGCTGGTGGTGATGGACGACGGCAGCATCCACCAGGGCTTCAGCGACAACGGCTTCAAGAAACTGTTCGGGGCAGGCAAGTGAGCGACATCCTCGAACTGACCAAGGCGCTGATCGAACGCCGCTCGATCACCCCCGATGACGCCGGCTGCCTGCCGTTGATCGCGGAACGATTGACGAAATCCGGCTTTGGTTGCGAGTCGCTGCGCCATGGCGAGGTCGACAACCTGTGGGCGACGCATGGCGAAGGCTCGCCGGTGCTGGTGTTGCTCGGCCATACCGATGTGGTGCCGCCGGGTCCGCGCGAGGCCTGGAGCAGCGATCCCTTCGTGCCGGAAATCCGCGATGGCGTGCTGTACGGACGCGGTGCGGCCGACATGAAGAGCGGCGTCGCCGCCTTCGTGATTGCGGCGGAGCGATTCGTCGCGGCGCATCCAGATCATCGCGGCACGCTGGCGATCCTGTTGACCTCGGACGAGGAGGGCGTGGCGATCGATGGCGTGCGGCGTGTCGCCGCGACCTTGCGCGAACGCGGCCGGCGCATCGACTGGTGCATCACCGGCGAACCGTCATCGAAAAACGCATTGGGCGATCTGGTCCGCGTCGGCCGTCGCGGCACCCTGTCGGCGAAGCTGCATGTGCGTGGCATCCAGGGCCATGTCGCCTATCCGGAGAAGGCGCGCAATCCGATCCACCAGGCGTTGCCGGCACTGGGGGATTTGGCGGCACGACGCTGGGACGATGGCTACGAAACTTTTCCGCCGACCAGCTTACAGATCACCGATGCCCACGCCGGCAATGGCGCCAACAACGTGATCCCCGGCCAGCTCGATGTGCTGTTCAACCTGCGCTACAACCCGAACTGGAGCGCGGCACGACTGGAGCAGGCCTGTGAATCCGTATTGAAATCGCACGACCTCGATTACACGATCGAATGGCAACGCGGTGGCGAGCCGTTCTTCACCCCGGAAGGCGAATTGCGTCGCGTGGTGCGCGAGGTGCTGACGGAAGTCGCGGGCACGGCACCGGAAGAAAGCACTGGCGGTGGCACTTCGGATGCGCGTTTCATCGCGCCGCTGGGCGCGCATTGCGTGGAGATCGGGCCGGTCAATGCCAGCATCCACAAGGTGGACGAACACGTCCGCATCGATGACCTGGAGCGTTTGCCGGGATTGTACGGTGTGGTGATCGCGCGTTTGCTCGCGGCAAGCTGATCAGCGCGTACCTATGCCGTGGTGGTAAACGAGCTGGCCACCGCACCAGCCACCCGCTGCGAGCGCAAGAAACCCGGCAATGTCGAGAACGAGGGAGGCATTGCCGGGCTGATGCAACTGGAAATGTCCTGCGCGCAACAGCAAGCTGGCCAGGTACAGGGTGAACGCGCCCAGCATCGCCGCCATGTGCAGATAGGCGATGCGCGTCGCCGAGCTGTCGACCGGGATGCGCACCATTTCGTACAAGCCAGCGAGCATGGCCGGCACTGCCAATGCAGTGCCAGCGAGCAACAGCATTCCACCCAGCCACCACGCGCGTTCGCCGAAGTGGAGGCTGGCGACATCGGCGAATGTCGCCAGCGACCAGCACGCCAACGGAAAATGCACCAGCGCGGGATGCAATGGATGGCGCGCGGGCATGGTCAGATCGCCAGGCTCAGCAGGGTGAGGAAACCGGCGACGGCCACGCCCGCGTGGATGATGACGACTGCTTTCGGCGGCAAGGCGCGACGGAGATGGAATGACGCCAGGAAGAAGCCGCCAAGCGCGGCGATCACCAGCAAGGCGAAACCGACCATCACGCGTTGCGGAGTCGAGCCCTGGAGCAGCAACATGACGAGGAGGACGAGTCCGGTCGCGCCAAGCAGCGCATGCAGCACTGAAAGCGCCCACGGGGCGAAATGCCCGCGCAGGACGCGGGCGGCCATTGCCAGGCCGCCGAGTGCGGCGATGGCGAAAACGATGAGTGCATAACCGAGCATGTCAGGAATCTCCTTGGGTGGATGGAGTGCGAGGGATGGAGTCGAGTCGCTGCATCATCGCGGCGGTGAGGCGCGCGCAACGCGGGCCGAGGAAGGGAAACGCGTCGTGCAGCGAGGTTTCGACACTGTCGTGGAGGGCGTCGCGCAGTTGCCGGCGCGCGCGATGCAGGCGCGTCTTGACGGTTTCCTCGCGGATGCCGAGTGCCTGTGCGGTTTCCTCGATGCTGCAGCCTTCGATGTCGCGCAGCACGAAAACGACGCGGAAAGCTTCGGGCAACATGCCCACCGCGGATTCGATCAGGCCGCGGATCTCGATCCGTGCGGCGGAGTTCGCCGGATCTTCCATGCCGTACCTCGTCGGGAATTGCAGGATGTGGGTGTCGTCGTGCGCGGCTTCGGCCTGGTCGAGATGGACTGAAGGATGGCGTGATCGCAAGCGCTGGTAGCAGGCGTTGAGGACGATGCGCGTCAGCCAGGTGGTGACTTCGGCATCGCCGCGGAAACTGCCGAGCGCCGCGAACGCGCTGACATAGCCATCCTGCAAGGCGTCTTCGGCTTCGGCATCGTCATTGAGGACGGCGCGGGCGGTGCGGAACAAGCGCTGGTTGGAGCGCTGCATGATGTGGCGATAGGCTTCGCGCTCGCCGGCACGCGCCATTGCCACCAGCTCGGCAAGCGATGCCGAGGTGTAATCGGTGATGGTGCGGACGTTCGGCATGGCGGATCCTCCGGCCTGTTATACGTCGGATGCAGCAACCGCGGAAAAGGTTCCCGCCGGTCCCGGTCGAACGGTTGCCGGCGCAACCGTTGCGCGCTGCCGCAAAACTGGGGTAAGGTCAGGCCATGACCCGCGCCTTCGCCCTCAATAATCGCAACAACGCCAGCCCCCCGCGGGTCGGTCGTTAGGGCGCGCGTCACACGCTCAACACCCGAAAGCCCGCACCGAAACGTGCGGGCTTTTTCTTTGCGCCTTCAAAAAATCCAGGAGTTCCACCATGTGTTCGATTCTCGGCGTCTTCGACCTCCGCCACGGCGCGGACCTGCAACCCCTGCGGCCGCTGGCGCTGTCGCTGTCCGCGCGCCAGCGTCATCGCGGCCCCGATTGGAGCGGCGTGCATTCCGATGCCAACGCCCTGCTGGTGCACGAACGGCTGGCGATCGTCGATCCCGCCGGCGGCGCGCAACCGATCCGTTCCGGCGACGGCAGACTGGTGCTGGCGGTGAACGGCGAGATCTACAACCATCGCGATCTCGAGCGTCGCCTGGCGCATCCGTACACCTTCCAGACCGGCTCCGATTGCGAGGTGATCAACGCGCTGCATCGCGATGGCGAAGCGCCGGAAACCTGGCTTGGTCGCCTCAACGGCATCTTCGCGTTCGCGCTGTGGGACGAACAGGCGAGACGCTTCATCATCGCCCGCGACCACATGGGTGTCTGCCCGCTGTACTGGGGCCATGATGCCGACGGTCGGGTCTGGGTCGCCTCGGAAATGAAGGCGTTGGCGCGCGTCTGCGAGGATGTCGCGGCGTTTCCGCCAGGCCATGTCTACGACAGCGGACGTGGTGGCGAGCCGGTGCGTTGGTACAGGCGCGCCTGGCGCGAGTACGACGCGGTGGAAGGTGTCGCCGCCGACAAGGCGGAATTGCGCGCGGCCTTCGAGCGTGCGGTGCATCGGCAGTTGATGAGCGACGTGCCCTATGGCGTGCTGCTCTCGGGTGGACTGGATTCGTCGCTGGTCGCGGCGTGCGCGGCGAAGTTCGCGCGCCAGCGCATCGAGGACGACGATCGCGGCGAAGCATGGTGGCCGCGTTTGCACAGTTTCGCCATCGGCCTCGACGGTTCGCCCGATCTCGCCGCGGCGCAGGTCGCCGCCGATGCGCTCGGCACCGTGCACCACGGTTTCACCTATACCTTCGCGGAAGGGTTGGATGCGCTGCCGGAAGTGATCCGCCACATCGAGACCTACGACGTCACCACCATCCGTGCATCGACGCCGATGTTCCTGCTGGCACGGCGGATCAAGGCGATGGGGGTGAAGATGGTGCTGTCAGGCGAGGGCAGCGACGAATTGTTCGGTGGCTATCTCTATTTCCACAAGGCGCCGAACGCGCGCGAATTCCACGACGAACTGGTGCGCAAGCTCGATGCCCTGCACAGCTACGACTGCCTGCGCGCCAACAAGTCGATGATGGCCTGGGGCGTCGAGCCGCGCGTGCCCTTCCTCGACGTCGAATTCATGGACGTGGCGATGCGCATGGACGCCGTGCACAAGATGTCGGGCGGCGGGCGCATCGAGAAATCGATATTGCGCGAGGCTTTCGAAGGCTGCCTGCCGCAGGAGATCCTGTGGCGCCAGAAAGAACAGTTCAGCGATGGCGTCGGCTATGGCTGGATCGATGGCCTCAAGGCGCACGCCGAATCACATGTCGGTG
>JAEKKW010000020.1 GCA_019510195.1 Lysobacterales bacterium
GAACTGGCGAAATCGAACATCCTGCTGGTCGGGCCGACCGGCTCGGGCAAGACGCTGCTGGCGGAAACGCTGGCGCGCCTGCTCAACGTGCCGTTCACCATGGCCGATGCCACCACGCTCACCGAAGCCGGCTACGTCGGCGAGGACGTGGAGAACATCATCCAGAAGCTGCTGCAGAAGTGTGACTACGACGTCGACAAGGCGCAGCACGGCATCGTCTACATCGACGAGATCGACAAGATCTCGCGCAAGAGCGAGAACCCGTCGATCACCCGCGACGTTTCCGGCGAAGGCGTGCAGCAGGCGCTGCTGAAGCTGATCGAAGGCACCGTCGCCAGCATTCCGCCGCAGGGCGGGCGCAAGCATCCGCAACAGGAATTCCTGCAGGTCGATACCCGCAACATCCTGTTCATCGTCGGCGGCGCGTTCGCCGGGCTGGACAAGATCATCCAGCAACGCACCACGGATGGCGGCGGCATCGGTTTCAGCGCCAAGGTGAAGTCGTCGGAGCGCAAGGCCGATACCGGCAAGGTGCTGGCCGATGTCGAGCCGGAAGACCTGATCAAGTTCGGCCTGATTCCGGAATTCGTCGGCCGCCTGCCGGTGGTCGCGACGCTCGAGGAACTGGACGAAACCGCACTGGTGAAGATCCTGTCCGAACCGAAGAACGCCATCACCAAGCAGTTCCGCAAACTGTTCGAGATGGAAGGCGTGGAGCTGGAATTCCGCCCGGAAGCGCTTGCCGCGATCGCGCGCAAGGCGCTCAAGCGCAAGACCGGTGCCCGTGGCCTGCGCACGATCGTCGAATCGGTGCTGCTCGACACCATGTACGACCTGCCTTCGCTGGAAAATGTCAGCAAGGTCGTGGTGGACGAATCGGTGATCGACAACAGGACGCCGCCGTTCATGATCTATGACGCCAGCGTTCCGCCGCAGCAGCAGAAAATCGCCGCCGCGGAATAAGCCGGCGCATTCACAAACCGTGAACTGAACGGGCTGGCCTTGTGCCGGCCCGTTCGCTTTCATCCCTTGCAAATGGCGGGAAGGTGCCGCACCTTCTGGGGAAGCGGCTGTTGCCGCACCGGAGCGATTGAATGACCGTGGAATCCAGCCAGCCCAGCCCGATGACCCTGCCCGAGGGCACGCTGCCGGTATTGCCATTGCGCGACGTGGTGGTATTCCCGCACATGGTGATCCCGCTGTTCGTGGGGCGCGAGAAATCGATCAAGGCGCTGGAAGTGGCGATGGAAGGCGACAAGCGCATCCTGCTGGTCGCGCAGACTTCCCCCGACATCGATGACCCGGCCCAGGGCGATCTGTACGGAGTCGGCGCGCTGGCCCAGGTGTTGCAACTGCTCAAGCTGCCCGACGGCACCATCAAGGTGCTGGTCGAAGGCACCGAGCGCGTTGGCGTCAGCGGTGTCGAGTCGCACGATGGCGCGCTCTACGGCGTCTCGCATGAACTGCCACCGCCGCCTGAGCGCGATGTCCAGGAAGTCGAGGCGCTCAGCCGCTCGCTCACCGGACTGTTCGAGCAATACCTCAAGACCAATCGCAAGCTCCCGCCGGAATTGATGCAGACGCTGCAGACGCTCGATGATCCGGCGCGGATCGCCGACAGCATCGCCGCGCATCTGTCGGTGCGGTTGTCGGACAAGCAGAAACTGCTGGAAACCGTCGACGTCGGCGAGCGCCTTGAACTGTTGATCGGCCTGGTGGATGGCGAGCTCGACGTCCAGCAGCTGGAGAAGAAGATCCGCGGCCGGGTCAAGTCGCAGATGGAGAAGAGCCAGCGCGAGTACTACCTCAACGAACAGATGAAGGCGATCCAGAAGGAGCTGGGCGAAGGCGAGGAAGGCGGCAACGGCAACGAACTCGACGCGCTCGGCAAGAAGATCGCCGATGCCGGGATGCCCAAGGCCGTCGAAGCCAAGGCCAAGGCCGAATACGCCAAGCTGCGGCAGATGTCGCCGATGTCGGCCGAGGCCGGCGTGGTGCGCAATTACCTCGACTGGCTGCTCGGCGTGCCGTGGAAGAAGAGATCCAAGGTGCGCAAGGACCTCAAGGTCGCGCAGGAAGTGCTCGATGCCGATCATTTCGGCCTCGACAAGGTCAAGGACCGCATCCTCGAATATCTCGCCGTGCAATCACGGGTCTCGAAGATGAAGGGCCCGATCCTGTGCCTGGTCGGGCCGCCGGGCGTGGGCAAGACTTCGCTGGGTCAGAGCATCGCCAAGGCCACCAACCGCAAGTTCGTGCGGATGGCGCTCGGCGGCGTGCGCGACGAGGCCGAGATCCGTGGCCATCGCCGCACGTATGTCGGTTCGATGCCGGGCCGCATCGTCCAGAACCTCAACAAGGTCGGATCGAAGAATCCGCTGTTCGTGCTCGACGAAATCGACAAGATGGCGATGGACTTCCGCGGCGATCCCTCCTCGGCGCTGCTGGAAGTGCTCGATCCCGAGCAGAACCACACCTTCAACGATCATTATCTGGAAGTCGATCTCGACCTCAGCGAAGTGATGTTCATCGCGACATCGAACTCGATGAACATCCCGGGGCCGTTGCTCGATCGCATGGAAGTGATCCGCATCCCCGGTTACACCGAAGAGGAGAAGCTCAACATCGCGATGCGCTACCTCGTGCCCAAGCAGATGAAGGCCAATGGCCTGCGCGATGGCGAACTCAGGATCGAGGACAGCGCCGTGCAGGACATCGTGCGCTATTACACGCGTGAATCCGGCGTGCGCAACCTCGAGCGCGAGATCGCGCGGATCTGCCGCAAGGTGGTCAAGGAGATCGCGCTGGCCGGCCCGCAACCGCAGAAGGGCAAGCGCAAGCCGAAGACCCTCGTGGTCAATGCCGGCAATCTCGACAAGTACCTGAGCGTGCGCCGCTTCGACTATGGCCGCGCCGAGGTCGAGAACGAGATCGGCATGGTCACCGGCCTGGCCTGGACCGAAGTCGGTGGCGATCTGCTGCAGATCGAATCGGCGCTGGTGCCGGGCAAGGGCGCGATGATCCTCACCGGCCAGCTCGGCGACGTGATGAAGGAATCGGCGTCGGCGGCGTTGTCGGTGGTGCGTTCGCGCGCCGAACGCCTCGGGATCGAACACGACTTCCTGCAGAAGTTCGACATCCACTTGCACGTGCCGGATGGCGCCACGCCCAAGGACGGTCCGAGCGCCGGTGCAGCGATGACGACTGCGCTCGTTTCATCGCTGACCAAGATCCCGGTGCGCGCCGATGTCGCAATGACCGGCGAGATCACCCTGCGCGGGCGCGTGACCGCGATCGGCGGGTTGAAGGAGAAGTTGCTTGCCGCGCTGCGTGGCGGCATCAAGACCGTGTTGATTCCCGACGAGAACCGCAAGGACCTGGTCGACCTGCCCAAATCGGTGACCGAGGGCATGAAGATCGTGCCGGTGAAATGGATCGACGAGGTACTCGATCTGGCGCTGGAACGGCCGATCGCGCCACGGGAAACCGCCAGCGCCGAGGCCACCTTGTCGGTCCCGCCGGCCGCGCGCCGCCGTCGCGAATCCGCCAAGGAGCGTGGCATCAAGCACTGATTTGCCTGAATGCCAGCCCATCCGCGATCGTGCCTGCCACACAAGGGCGCGGTTGCGGAAGCGCGGAAGCGACTGGTATAACGGCCCCGGCTTGGCTCGTCCATGGCGGAATCCATTCCGCACCGGGAATCCTCCCGTCTTTTGCCGTACGGTCGCCCGAGGCGCCCCGATTGGCTTTTCATGATCGACCCGGTCGATCACCCAACTAGGAGTACACATGAACAAAGGTGAATTCATCGATGCCGTGGCCGTTGCCGCCGGTCTGTCCAAGATGGACGCGACGCGCGCCGTCGACGCCGTGATCTCGGTGGTCGGCAGCACGCTGAAGAAGGGTGATGCAGTGACGCTGGTCGGCTTCGGCACCTTCGAAGTGCGCTCGCGCGCCGCCCGCCAGGGCCGCAACCCGAAGACCGGCGAAACCATCAACATCCCGGCCGCAAAGGTTCCGGCGTTCAAGGCCGGCAAGGGCCTCAAGGACGCGATCTGATCCACACGGGCGCTTAGCTCAGCGGTAGAGCGTCTCCTTTACACGGAGAGGGTCGGGGGTTCGAAACCCTCAGCGCCCACCACCTCGACACCCGGCCACGCGCCGGGTGTTTCCTTTTTTGGATTTCCGCATCGCAACGCTTGCGCATTCATCCAGGCCGCGTTATTCTTTCGGGCTCAACGGAGCGGTAGTTCAGCTGGTTAGAATGCTGGCCTGTCACGCCGGAGGTCGCGGGTTCGAGTCCCGTCCGCTCCGCCATGAGAAACGCACAAGGCGCCGCAAGGCGCCTTTTGTTTTGCCCGGCGTTCCGCTCGCGTTACACTTCGCGGTCGGCTGAAACCAAGACCCTATCGATGCTGCAAGCACTTCGCGAAAAGACCAACGGCTGGATTGCCACCACCATCCTCGGATTGCTGATCGTTCCCTTCGCGCTGTTCGGCATCGAACAGTACGTCGGCGGTCGCAACGACACCTATGTCGCGCGCGTGCAGGCGCCGCCGACGTGGTGGAAGTCGGCGCCGTCGTTCTGGCCGCTCGGCAAGTTGTGGACGACCGAAGAGATCAGCCAGCAGGATTTCCGCCAGCAGTTCGACCAGCTGCGCCAGCAACAACGCCAGCAAATGGGCGATGCCTTCGACAGCCAGCAGTTCGAAAGCGCCGACAACAAGCGCAGGGTGCTGGACCAGATGATCGACGAGCGGGTCATGCTGATGGCCACCGATCGCAACGGCATCGGCGTGTCCGATGCCTCGATCCGCAAGACCATCGAATCGATGCCGGTCTTCCAGGCCAACGGCAAGTTCGACCTGGCGACCTACCAGCGCACGCTGGCGACGGCCAACCCGCCGCTGTCGCCGGAAATATTCGAAACCCAGATCCGCGACGGCCTGCGCCGGGAAGCGCTGGCCGGCCGCATCGCGCTCAGCGATTTCGTGACGCCGGGTGAAGCCGGTCGCCTGGTGAACGCGCTGACCGAACAACGCGAAGTCCAGACCGTGGCCGTGCCTGCGGCAATCGATGCCGCGCCGGTGAGCGAGGGCGAAGCGAAGGCGTGGTACGCCGGGCATGGCGCGCAATACACCCAGCCGATGCAGGCGACGTTCGAAGTCGTCGATGGCGATCCGGCCAAGATGGCTCCGGTGGCGATTGACGAGGCGCAGCTGCGCAAGCAGTACGACGCCGACAAGGCCAAGTACGTCGCCGCCGACCAGCGCCTGGCGTCGCATGTCCTCGTCGCGGTAGCCAAGGACGCCAAGCCCGAGGCGGTCGCGGCGGCGAAGGCCAAGGCCGAGCAGATCGCCGAGCAGGCCAAGGCCCCGGGCGCGGATTTCGCCGCGCTGGCCAAGGCCAATTCCGACGATGCCGGCTCCAAGGCCAAGGGCGGCGATCTCGGCTGGATCGCGCATGACGGCAGCATGGTCAAGCCCTTCGAAGACGCGCTGTTCGCGATGAAGAAGGGCGACGTCAGTGCGCCGGTGCGTTCCGACTTCGGCTTCCACGTCATCCAGCTGCGCGACGCCAAGGAAGGCAAGGTCGTCACCTTCGAGGAAGCGCGTCCCGAGATCGAGAAGGCGCTGGCGAAGACCGCGAGCGACAAGACGGTCAATGCCGCGATGGGCGTGCTCGCCGACGAGGCCTACAAGAATCCCGCCAGCTTTGCCGCCACCGCCGCCGCGCAGAAGTTGCCGTTCGAGAAGGTCGGCCCGGTGACGCCGGCGAACGCGCAGGGGGTGCTTGCCGAAACCGCGGTGCGCCGCGTCGCGTTCTCCGACAATCTGCTGAAGAACAAGGGGGTGAGCGATCCGATCACCATTGCGCCGGGTCATTCGGTGATGGTGCATGTGCTCGACTACACCCCGGCACGCCAGCGCCCGCAGGCCGAGGTCAATGACCAGGTCATCGCCGACGTGCGCGCCGACCGTGCCAGCAAGGCTGCGGCCGCGCGCGCCGATGCGATGATCAAGGCGATCGAAGGCGGACAGATGATCACCGAGGTTGCCGCGGCACAGTCGCTTCCCGCGCCGCAGCCCGCGATGACCCTGCCGCGCGGCAACGTGCCGACGCCGGCCGTCAACAAGGCGATTTTCTCCACGGCCCGTCCCGCGGCCGGCAAGCAGGGCGCCGGCAAGGTGCAGTTGCCGGATGGCAGCTGGCTGGTGTTCGCGGTGGAGTCGGTGAAGGCCGGCGATCCCGCGACCTTCCCGCCGGAAATGCGCGCGAACCTGATGCAGCAGATCGCCCAGGCCAATGGCCAGGCATCGGCTCAGGACTACATCAAGGCGATGCGCAAGCTGTTCAAGGTGACGGTGGCGGAAGACCGGCTCTGAGGGGAGCCGTTCAACGCGGCACCACGAAAAAGCCCGGCGAATGCCGGGCTTTTCCATGTGGCCATCGAGCGCGTGTTGCTTACTCGATCCCGCTCATGCCCATGATGTTGTAGCCGGAATCGACGTAAGTGATTTCGCCGGTGATGCCGCGGGCGAGATCGGAGCACAGGAAGGCGGCGGTGTTGCCGACGTCCTCGATCGTCACCGTGCGGCGCAGCGGCGCAACCGCTTCGAACTGGGTGAGCATCTTGCGGAAATTGGCGACGCCCGACGCGGCCAGCGTGCGGATCGGACCGGCCGAAATGGCATTGACGCGGGTGCCTTCCGGACCGACGCTCATCGCCATGTAACGCACGGTCGCTTCCAGGCTGGCCTTGGCCACGCCCATGGTGTTGTAGTTGGCGAGGGCGCGTTCCGCGCCGAGATAGCTCAGGGTGAGGATGGCGCCGTTGTGGCCCTTCATCAACGGACGTGCGGCCTTGCCGAGCGCGGCCAGCGAATAGGCGCTGATGTCGTGCGCGATGTGGTAGTTCTCGCGGGTGATGCCGTCGAGAAAGTCGCCTTCGATCGCTTCGCGCGGGGCGAAGGCGATGCAGTGGACGAGGATGTCGAGGCTGTCCCAGTGCTGGCCCAACTGGGCGAAACAGTCATTGATCTGGGCGTCATCGGCGACATCCAGCGGCAGCACCAGCTTCGCGCCGTATTCCGCGGCGGCGTCTTCCACGCGCGATTTCAGCTTTTCGTTCTGGTAGGTGAGGACGAGTTCGGCGCCCTCGCGATGCATGGCCTCGGCGATGCCGGTGGCGATCGAACGCTGGCTGGCGATGCCGGTGATGAGTGCGCGTTTGCCCTGCAGGAACCCCATGGATGACACCTGTGTCGCTTGGAAAGCTGACAGTGTGCCCGCCATGGCGCCTGCCGTCACCCTTCGTAGGCGTAGCTTCAGCCCTTTGCCCGCAGCACCCCGGGCAGCCGCAGGCGCGGCAGCGGGCGTTGCAGCGGCGCTTTCCAGTGTTCGCTGTCGCCGTGATCGATAATGTCGCAGGCGATGGCGTGGATTTTGTCCGGGTAGATCCGGGTGATGAAGGACAGGCCCGCGCCACCACGGCGCTGGGCCATGCGCATGCGGCCGTCTCCGGCGTTGTAGGCCATCACCGTGTTCCGCCAGTTGCCGCCGAACTGGCGATGCAGGGTCTTGAGGTAGGTCACTGCAGCGCGGGTGGAGGCTTCCATCGACATGCGGTCATCACGGCCGCCCCCGACCTTGAGTCCATGGGCGCGTGCGGTCTGGGTGGTGAACTGCCACAGCCCGGCCGGGCCGATGCCACTGCGCTGGTCCGGCTCGTAATGGCTTTCGACGAAGGGGATGATCGCGTATTCGCTGGGCAGGCCGGCGTCGGCCATGCGTGTCAGCACGTAGTCGAAACGGGCGAGCGCGGGGTCGCGCGAATCGATCAGGCGGCGCACGAACGGTGCGTAGTGGCGACGCCATGTGGACGAGGCATCGTTGCAGCCGGGCGAGGCGAGGTGCCCCTGGAACTGCGCCAGGACGGCGCTGCCGGTGGTGGTGTCGTCGTCCGCGGCCAATGCGCGGGGAGCGGCGATGAACGCCAGGGCAAGGCACAGGCCATGGCGCAGCACGGTCATCGGAACGTGTCCTTCCAGCTGCGCAATGAGGCGAATGCTTCAACGCGATCTTGCGGGGCATGGCCGAGATGGCGTGCCAGCGATTGCAGGATCTCCGGCGAATCGATCCGCAGGAAGGGATTGCAGGCGCGTTCCGAAGCGATGGTGGATGGCAGGCTTGGCGCGTCGTGCGCGCGGAGTTCCGCGACTTCGGCGACGCGGTCCTGCAGTGCGGCGTTGCCGGGCTCGACGGTGAGCGCGAATCGACCGTTGGCCGCGGTGTATTCGTGGGTGCAACAGAGCAGGGTGTCGCCGGGCAGGGTGGCGAGGTGATCGAGCGAGGCCAGCATCTGTGCTGGCGTGCCCTCGAACAGGCGGCCGCAGCCGAGACTGAACATCGAATCGCCGCAGAACACCAGTCCTTCGCCGTGATAGGCGATCAGGGTCTGCGTATGCCCGGGGACCGCGATGACTTCGAAATGCCACGGCCCGACCTCGACCGCATCACCATCGGACACGCGCCGCGTCGCGATCGGGATGCGTGGGTCCTCCGGCGCGAAAATCGGCACGGCGGGCCAGCGCGCATGCAACTCCGGCAGGCCGTCGATGTGATCCCAATGATGGTGGGTGACCAGGATCGCCGTCGGCGGTGCCGAGCCCAATCGTGCGATGACGGGCGCTGCATCGCCGGGATCGACAACAAGGGTCGATGGCCCGTCCCGCAGGAGCCAGATGTAGTTGTCATCGTACGCGGGAATGGGGTCGGGTCGTGCCATTACACTAGGCACCATGCCCAGTCTTTCGCCCCACCGTCAACCCGACCTGCCTGCACGCGACTGGTTCGGGGCCGCCCACGGGCGCGTGGTGCTGGCCTGCGAACAGCCATTGCTGGCGCGCGCCGGCGAGGAGCGTCCGGGGTTGCCATGGGTCTGCATTTCTCCCGCCGACCGTCCTGCCGGGCTCGATGATCGCCATCTGCTGTGGCTGCGCGTGGACGGCTCTGATGTCCTGATGGGCGATGTCGGCTGCGCGACGGATCGCTGGCCGCTGGCCAGCGAATCGGTCGGAACGGTCGTCCTGCAGCACGCCGGGGATTGCGGCTTGGCCTGGGAAGAAGCGCTGGTCGAAGCCAACCGGGTCCTGGTGCCTGGTGGGCGGCTGTGGCTGTTCAGTCTCAATCCGCTATCGCCATATCGACGCTACTGGTGGCGCCAGGGCGTCGCCGATGCCGAACCGTTCACCTGGCGTCGGCGCCTGCGGCGCCACGGCTTCGAGCCCGAGGCGGTGGCCGAAGGCATCGGTCCGGCCTGGAATGCCCAGCGGATTTCCGCGGTGCAGACCGGCGCGGGCGCACGGGCGGCGTATCGCCTGTGCGCGGAGAAGCGTTCGCTTCCATTGACGATCAAGCGCGTTCGTGCGCCCAGTCCGGCCCTGACCCCGGCATGAGTTCTGGCAAGAAGCAGATCGAGGCGCATACCGATGGCGCCTGCCTGGGAAATCCCGGGCCAGGTGGCTGGGCGGCGTTGCTGCGGTATGGCGCGCGCGAACGCGAGCTCCACGGCGGCGAAGCGCAGACCACCAACAATCGCATGGAGCTGATGGCGGCGATCCACGCGCTGGAAGCGCTGACGGAGGATTGCAGGGTCATCCTGCATACCGATTCGCGCTACGTGCAGCAGGGCATTTCCGAATGGCTGGCGGGCTGGCGGCGCCGAGGCTGGAAAACCGCGGGCGGCGATCCGGTGAAGAACCAGGACCTGTGGCAACGCCTGGACGAAGCGCGCGCGCGCCATCAGGTGGAATGGCGCTGGGTGAAAGGCCATGCCGGTGACCCCGACAACGAACGCGTCGATGCCCTGGCGCGCGAGGAAGCAATCAAGATGAAGGAGATGGCGGTCTGATGCGCCAGGTCGTACTCGACACCGAAACCACTGGTCTGGAATGGAAGATCGGCAACCGCGTGGTGGAAATCGGCTGCGTGGAATTGCTGGAGCGCCGGCCGAGTGGCAAGACGTTCCATCGCTACATCAATCCGCAGCGCGAGTTCGAGCAGGGCGCGCAGGAAGTCACCGGGCTGACGCTGGATTTCCTCGCCGACAAGCCGCTGTTCGCCGACATCATCGACGACTTCCTCGCCTTCATCGACGGCGCCGAACTGGTGATCCACAACGCCGCGTTCGACGTCGGTTTCCTTGACCACGAATTGTCGCGCGCCGGCGACCACTACGGCAGGCTCGGAGATCGCGCCGGCATCCTCGACACGCTGGCGCTGGCGCGGCAGAAATATCCGGGCCAGCGCAATTCACTGGATGCGCTGTGCCGACGCCTCGGCGTCGACAATTCGCACCGCCAATTGCACGGTGCCTTGCTCGACGCCCAGTTGCTGGCCGAAGCCTATCTGGCGATGACCTCGGGTCAGGGCGAGATCGGTTTCGGCGCGGCGACCGAGGGTGCTCCCGAAGTCGTGGTGCCCACGTGGCTGCCGAGCGGCGACGCCGGCGTGCGTCCGCGCGTGATCGTCTCGGCTGGGGATGTCGAGGCGCATCTTGCGCGCATGGCGGCGATCGCGAAGAAGGCGAAGGACGGCCGGGTGCTCTGGCCGCGGTAATCAGTTGTTGCGGATCAATACCGCGGTAATGTTGTCGGAGCCACCGCCATCGAGCGCCGCGGCGACCAGGGTGTCGACGCTTTCCTGCGCACTGCAACCGGTATTGGCGAGGATGCGTGCGATCGCCTGATCGTCGACGTGTTCGGTGAGGCCGTCGCTGCACAGCAGCAACTGCGCTTCCTTGGCGAATTCGCCGCTGATGCGCTCGATGTTGAGCTGGCCGGGATCGGTGACGCCCAGCGCCTGGGTGACCATCTTGCGTTGCGGGTGGGCACGCGCCTCGTCGCGGGTCAGGATGCCCTGGACGACCAGCTCCTCGACGTGGCTGTGGTCCTGGGTGAGCTGCAGCAGACCTTGTCCGGGGCGCCACAGGTAGGCGCGGCTGTCGCCGACCCAGGCCACCTCGAAGCGATCGCCGCGTACCAGCGCGGCGACGACCGTCGTGCCCATCGGCAATGCTTCGGAGCGTCGCCGTGATGCCCGCACGATGTCCTCGCCGGCGATGCGCACGGCCTGCACCAGCGGCGTGCCGTCGCGGACTTCGCGCACCACCGCCACGCGCGCGAGCGCGCTGGCGATCTCGCCGAAGTCGTGGCCGCCGATGCCATCGGCGACCAGCCACAGGCCCAGCGTTCCTTCGCCGTGGTAGGTGTCCTCGTTGAGACTGCGCCGAAGCCCGGGGTGGGTCAGATGGCCAAATTCGTACATCCTCGAATGATCGCGGGCACCGGCGATGATTTCAACCGCCCGGTTCAGTGCCAATAAAACAAACGCCCCATGAAGGGGCGTCTGTTCAATTTGGCGGAGGGGGGGGGATTCGAACCCCCGAGGCGCTATAAACGCCTGCCTGATTTCGAGTCAGGTACATTCAACCGCTCTGCCACCCCTCCGGATGGATGCAGCGAGCCGGGTATGATACGGCTCCACCGCACATGCGGCAACCCGCGCCGGAGTCAATGATGTCCGAACTGCTCGTCCCAGTGTCCTATGGCGAATTGCTGGACAAGATCGCGATCCTGCAGATCAAGTCCGAGCGCATGAGCGATCCCGGCAAGCTCGCCAATGTCCGCAACGAACTTGCGGCCGCGGAAAGCACCTGGGCGGCGCATCCGGCCTCTGCGCAGGACATCGCGGATCTGCGCGCGCGCCTGAAGGCGGTGAACGAGCGCCTGTGGGTGATCGAGGACGACATCCGCCTGAAAGAGAAGGCCCAGGCCTTCGACGCCGAATTCATCAAGCTGGCGCGCAGTGTCTACTTCGAGAACGACGTGCGCGCGAAGATCAAGAAGGACATCAACCTCGCGCTGGGTTCTGCCTACGTCGAGGAGAAGTCGTACCAGGACTACGGCAGCGGTTCGGGCGCCTAGGAGAAATCGCTGCGGTAACGCTCGAACGCCGCGATCGCATCATCCACGGTGACGAGGTCCATCACGCCATCGTGTTCGATCTTGGTGCCCCATTTGATTTCGGAAGCCGGTTTGCCCAGGTATTTGCGCGCGGCATCGTCGTAACGATCGACGCAATAGCGGCGATCGGAATAGGGGCCGCTGCGTGCCGGATTGCTGGCGGCGTGCAGGCCCAGCACCTTGGTCCCCATCGCATTGGCGATATGCATCGGACCGGAGTCGGGCGTCACCAGCAGGTCGGCGCGGGCGAGCAGGGCAGGCAGCTGCTTAAGGGTGTCCTTGCCGATGAGATCGATCGCCTGGTCCCGCATGCGCATCCCCGCGAGGATCGCGTCACCGGTTGAACGCTCCAGTTCGCTGCGGCCGCCGCACAGCACCACTTTCCAATCGCGTTCGGCGGCATGGTCGGCCAGCGCGGCGTAACGGTCGGGATGCCAGTTGCGGCGCATATGGCTCGAGCACGGCGAGATCATCAGCGTGCGCCGGCCGTCATTGCTCCATTGCATGCGTGCCCATTCGAATGCAGATTCCGGGACCGGGAGTTCCCACACCACTTCGGTCTGCCTGAGCCCCAGCGGTTCGCAGAAACTGCCGATGGCGTCGAGCACGTGGATGCCGGGGCGATCCGCGATGCGCGCGTTGATGAACAATCCGTGCAGGTCCTTCGCGCGTGCGCGGTCATAGCCAACACGCAGTCGTGCGGGCACGAAGGCCGACAGCAGGTTGGCGCGTGCCGCGACCTGCATCTGCAGCAGCGCATCGAATTTTTGCGGATGCGATCCGCGCAACGAACGTCCGAGCGCGCGCATGCCGGAAAATCCGCTGGATTTGTCGTATTCGACGAATTCCACGCCTTCCAGCCCGGCCAGCAGTTTGTGCTCGCCCTTGCCGATGATCCAGGTCAATGCGACTTCCGGCCAGGCCTTGCGCAGGGTGCGCGCCAGCGGCACGACATGGGTGGCATCGCCAAGCGCGGACAGGCGCAGCAGGCAGATATGGCGGGGCGGCGATGACGGACGCACGACGTTGCTAGACTCTTCGGATGGCGATGGCGCATCAAACTACCACGGCTGCAGGCGGCGCCCCGGCGATGCTCGGCGCGGCCGCCATGCCGCAGCCGCAGGCATGGTGGTTCGATTCCGCATCGACCGCACTGGCGGCACGGCCAGTGCAATCCGGCGGACGTGGCAGCGCGTGGTTCGTGCACGGACCGTTCGGCGATGGCGTGTTGCGCCATTACCGTCGCGGCGGCGCGATGGCGAGACTGAGCCAGGATCGCTACCTCTGGGGTGGCGAGGAGCGCGTGCGCAGTGTCGCCGAGTTGCACCTGCTGGAAGCGTTGCACGCGCGCGAACTGCCGGTGCCGGTGCCGATCGCGGCGGCGTGGTGGCGCGATGGCGCGACCTATCGCGCGGCGATCATCATCGCCAGGATTCCCGATGCGCACACCCTGGCGTCGGAACTGGCTGCGGGAATCGACAACGAAGGCGGTTGGCGCGATGCCGGCGCGATGATCGCGCGCTTCCATGCCGCCGGACTCGAGCATGGCGATCTCAACGCCCACAACATCCTGTTCGATGCGGCCGCCAAACCGTGGCTGATCGATTTCGACAAGAGCCACCTGCATTCGAAACCGGATCACCGGCGTGCGAAGGCCAACCTGTCGCGGCTGGAACGTTCGATCCTCAAGGTTGGTGCAGGTCAATCGCCAACGTATCTGCAGCGCGTGATTGACACATTGCGCCTGGGTTATCGCGTGCAAGGAGAGCTGGCATGACATGGTCGCTGCGTTTCCATGGCGTGGGCAATGCTTCGGCTGCGGGTCGGCTCGGTTCGGCGATGGCGACGATCGAGCGTGACGGTCACCCGTGGCTCACCATCGACTGTGGGGCCGAAGGGCTCGATCACTATCTCGCGACCTACGGCGAATATCCCAAGGCGCTGTTCATCACCCACACCCATCTCGATCACGTCGGTGGTTTCGAGCGACTGTTCGTCGGCGCGTGGTTCGACGAAGCGTTGCGTGGCGGCGTGCGGGTGTATTGCCCGGACAGCGTGGTGCCGCTGTTGCATCAGCGCGTAGGCGATTACCCCAACGTGCTGGCCGAAGGTGGCGTCAATTTCTGGGAAGCGTTCAGGCTGGTTCCGGTCGGCGAACGCTTCTGGCACGGCGGAATGCATCTGGAAACATTCCCGGTGCGCCATCACTGGCCGAAATCGGCGTATGGCCTGCGCTTGCCCGGCAGCGTGGTGTGGACGGGCGATACCCGGCCGATTCCGGAAGTGCTGCGCGTGGTCGCCGATGGCGACGAAGTGATCGCGCACGATTGCGGGCTGGTCGGCAACCCATCGCATACCGGCTTCGACGATTTCCGGCGCGAATACGACGCGCAAACGCGTGCACGCTGCATTCTCTATCACTACGGTTCGCCGGAAGATGCGGAGATCATGCGCGGGCAGGGAGCGCGCGTCGCGGAGCCGGGTGAAGTGATCGCGCTGCCGTCGCCGCGCCTGGTCGAATCCTGAAAGAGTGACGGCCCCGCCAACGATCCTCGGCGCACGCGTCATTCAATACCGTTGCTGCCTTCCGGCCCTGGCGGGGTTTTCGAACTAGCGTCGCGAGGGGCCGACGGGGCCGCCATAGAGGCTTGCGCCAAGCGGATTGCGAATCCGCGGCGCGCAGTCTAGCAGATCGTCAGGCCCAACCGAATCCCTCGGCGATGCGAAACAGCAACCACGACATCGCGCCGGCGGCGGGAATGGTGAGGATCCATGCCCAGACGATGCGCTCGATCACCGTCAAGCGCAGTGCGCGCGGATTCTTGCCGAAGCCGACGCCCATGATCGCGGTGGAGATGCTGTGCGTGGTCGACACCGGCATGCCGAAATGCGCCGCGGTGAGCAGGATGGTGGCGGATGCGGTTTCGGCGGCGAAGCCGTCGATCGGCTGCAGCTTCACCATCTTGTGGCCGAGCGTCTTGATGATTCGCCAGCCGCCGGTCGCGGTGCCGAGCGCCATCACCAGTGCGCAGGTGGCGATGATCCAGGCGTCGATGTGCGAGTTGTCGCCGCTGGACGGATGCAGGAACGACAACCATCCCGGCAGTCCGTCGAGGGTGCCGGCCGCCTGCGCGCCGAACAGCGCCAGCGCGATGATGCCCATGGTCTTCTGGGCGTCGTTGCTGCCGTGGGCGAAACCCATGTAGGCGGCGGAGACGACCTGCGCCTTGCCGAAGAAGGCATTGACCCAGCGCGGGCGGGCGATGCGCGCGAACGGTCCGCCGGCGCGATGCAGCGCGGCGATGATCGCGTAGAGCAGGCCGAGGATCAGCACGCCGAGCACGAAACCGGCGATCGGCGACGACACCATCGGCACCAGCACCTTCCACAGGATGCCCTTGTTGGTGGTCCAGCCACCATCGCCCGGATGCGACCACATCAGTGCGTGCCAGTTGCCGTGGGAGGACGCGAGCACCGCGCCGCAGAGTCCGCCAATCAGCGTGTGCGATGACGAGGAAGGCAGGCCCAGCCACCAGGTGATCAGGTTCCAGCTGATGCCACCGAGCAATGCGCACAGGATCACCTGCGAGGTGACCTGGGCAACGTGGGTGTCGATCAGGCCGGAAGCGATCGTCTTGGCGACGGCGGTGCCGAAGAACGCGCCGACGAGGTTCATCGCCGCGGCCAGCATCACCGCCTTGCCGGGCGTCAGCACCTTGGTCGCGACCACGGTCGCGATCGAATTGGCGGTGTCGTGGAAACCGTTGATGAACTCGAACACCAGCGCCGCGATGATCACCAGCAACAATAGAGCCAGCATGGCGGCGGTCTCAGGAGTTCTTCAACACGATCTGGTAGGCGACCACGCCGGCTTCCCGGCAACGGTCGATCGCCTTCTCGAGGATCTCGAAGAACTCCTTGAGCAGGAACATCTCGCTGGCGTCGAGTCGACCGGAATAGATGTCGCGGTGGAGTTCGAGGATCAGGCGATCGGCTTCGGCCTCGAGCACGCGCAGGCGCTCGTTGAGCTTGCTCATCTCCTCCAGGTTCATGTGGTGGAGTCCGTGCACCATCTGCACCACGACGCCGGCGGCCTGTTCCAGCATGGCCGCGCGCGGTGCGAAATCGATGCCGTCGAGGCGGTGGTGCGCCAGGGCGTAGCGGTCGGCGAAGCGTTCGACCTGCTTGGGAATCTTGTACAGCGCCGAGCTCAGCGATTCGATGTCCTCGCGCTCGATCGGGGTGATGAAACTGTCCACCA
>JAEKKW010000091.1 GCA_019510195.1 Lysobacterales bacterium
AACCACCACTGGACCAAGGCCCTGGTGGCCAGTCCGGATGGCCGCAAGCTCTATGTCGGCGTCGGTTCCAACAGCAACATCACCGAAAACGGCATCGACCAGGAATACCGGCGTGCGAACGTGCTCGAGGTGGACGTGGCCAGCGCCGGCAGCAGGATTTATGCCTCGGGCATCCGCAATCCCACGGGACTCCAGTTCGAACCGCACACGGGCAAGTTGTGGGCGATCGCCAACGAGCGCGACGAGATCGGCGCCGACCTGGTGCCGGATTACCTGACCTCGGTGCAGGAAGGCGGTTTCTATGGATGGCCCTACAGCTATTTCGGCCAGCATGTGGACAGTCGCGTCATGCCGCAGCGTCCGGACCTGGTGGCGAAGGCGATCAGGCCCGACTATGCGCTGGGATCGCATGTCGCCGCGCTCGGCCTGTTGTTCTCGGATGCCAACGCGCTCCCGGACAAGTACCGGCACGGCGCATTCGTCAGCGAGCACGGCAGCTGGGATCGCTCGCCGCTGAGCGGCTACAGCGTGGTCTTCATCGCGTTTTCCCAGGGCAAGCCGGTGGGAAGCCCCGAACCCGTGGTCACCGGGTTCCATTCGGACGACGAGTCGAAACTGTACGGCGCGCCGGTCGGGTTGGCCCTGGACAGGGAGGGCGCGTTGCTGATCGCGGACGACGTCGGCAATGCCGTCTGGCGCGTCACCGCCGCCACGCCGCAGGCGCACTGATTCGCAGGAAGCCGGGCAACAAAAAACCCCGCTTTCGCGAGGCTTTTATTCGTTCGTTGGTGCCCAGGAGAGGACTCGAACCTCCACGGTTTTACCCGCTAGTACCTGAAACTAGTGCGTCTACCAATTCCGCCACCTGGGCGAACGAGCCGCCCATTATGCTGATGCACCCCAGTGGCGTCAAGGAGATGAACCTGTCTCGATAACGACGCGCAGCAGTGTGCGACCATGGCGCCATGAGCAGGAAAACCGGGAAAAGTGCGGGCGGCAAGGGACCGTCGGGTGACGGCCAGCAGGGGCGCGGTGCGCGGCAGGGATCTGGCGGTCGCGGTGGCAAGCCGTCGCTGCCATCGTGGATGCCGACCACGGCTGGCAAGGGCAGGTCCGATGCGCGTGCGTCCGGCAATCGTCCCGGAAAGGGCGGTGCGCACGATCCCATGGCCCATCGCGAGGCCGAGCGCTACGCCGATCCGATCGCCAGCCGCGAAGCCATCCTGCTGGCGCTGTCGAAATCGGAAGGCCCGCAAACGGCGGAAATGCTGGCGCAGGCGTTCGATCTCGTCGCGCCCGAGCGTTTCGAGATACTGAAGCGTCGCCTGTCGGCAATGGTGCGCGACGGCCAACTGCTGCGGAATCGTTCCGGCGACTATCTGCCGGCACGCGCGGTCGACCTGGTGCGCGGTACGGTAATCGCCAATCCCGACGGCTTCGGCTTCCTGCGCCCGGACGAAGGAGGCGAGGACCTGTTCCTGCCGCCGCTGGAAATGCGCAAGGCCATGCACGGCGACAAGGTGCTCGCCTGCATTACCGGACTCGATCGCCGCGGCCGCCCCGAAGGCCAGGTGGTCGAGGTGCTGGAACGCCGGCTCAACCGCCTCACCGGCCGTTTCGTGCTCGAGTCGGGCATCAGTTACGTGGTGCCGGACGATCGCCGCATCCAGCGCAACATCCAGATCCCGGTCGATGCCCGCGGCGACGCGCGCAATGGCCAGCTGGTGGTGTGCGAGATCACCCAGGCCGCCGATGCGGTGCGACCGCCGATCGGGCGCATCGTCGCCGTGCTCGGCGACAAGCTGACGCCGTCGCTGGTGGTGGAAGCCGCGATCCACGGCCACGACCTGCCGCATGAATTCCCGCAGGACGTGCCGGACGAAGCCGCCAACGTTCCGCAGGAAGTCACGGCGTCGATGACGGTCGCGCGGCTCGACCTGCGCGCGTTGCCGCTGGTCACCATCGATGGCGAGGACGCCAAGGACTTCGATGATGCCGTCTGGTGCGAACCGCAGAAAGGCGGTGGTTTCCGCCTGATCGTCGCAATCGCCGATGTTTCCAACTATGTGCAGCCAGGCACGCCGCTCGACCGCGAGGCGCTGCTGCGCGCGACCAGCGTGTACTTCCCCGGTTTCGTCGTGCCGATGCTGCCGGAGACATTGTCGAACGGCATCTGCTCGCTCAATCCGAAAGTCGATCGCCTGTGCTTCGCCTGCGACATGCAGGTCGACGCCCATGGCCAGGTGAAATCATCGAGCTTCCACGAAGCGGTGATGAACTCGCACGCGCGGCTCACCTACACCCAGGTGTGGAACGCGATTGGCGACGGCATCCCCGACGATGCCCGTGAGGATGCGTTGCAACGCGTCGGCAGCCTCTTGCCGCAGGTGCAGCAGTTGCACGCGCTCTACAAGGTGCTGGCCGAGGCACGCCAGAAGCGCGGCGCGATCGAATTCGAATCGTCGGAAGTGCGCTTCGTGCTCGACAACACCGGCGATGTCGTCCAGGCCGGGATGCTCCAGCGCAACGACGCCCACAAGCTGATCGAGGAATGCATGATCGCGGCGAACGTCGAGGCTGCGCGCTTCCTGATTGCCCATCGCATGCCGGCGCCGTTCCGCATCCACGACAAGCCGCCGGAAGCCAAGTTCGCCGACCTGCTGGAATTCCTCAAGGAATTCAATCTGCGCCTGCCGCCATGGGGCAAGGTGACGCCGGGTGATTTCACCGCGTTGCTCAAGGTGATTCGCGAACGTCCCGATGCAGCGCTGCTGGAATCGGTGGTGCTGCGCAGCCAGAGCCTGGCGGTGTATTCGCCGGACAACATCGGCCATTTCGGCCTCGCGCTGGATGCGTACGCGCACTTCACCTCGCCGATCCGTCGCTATCCCGATCTCGTCGTGCATCGTGCGATCAAGCACGTCCTGCATGGCGGAACCGCCGACCGCGGCTGGCCGACGCCGCGCGAGATGGCGGCGCTCACGCAGCTGTGCTCCGATCGCGAACGTCGCGCCGATGAAGCAGAGCGCGAGGTCGACGAGCGTTACCGCGCCGCGTGGATGGAGAAGCATGTCGGTGGTCGCTTCAAGGGCACCATCAGCGGCGTGACCTCTTTCGGCCTGTTCGTCGAACTGACCGATTCCAAGGTCAGCGGACTGGTCCACGTCACTTCGTTGCCGCAGGACTTCTACCACTTCGATCCGATCCGCAAGACGTTGACCGGTGATCGTCGCGGGCTGGCATTCCGCCTGGGCGACCCGGTCGAAGTGATCGTGCTCAAGGCCAGCGTCGAGGATCGCCGCATCGACTTCAAACTGGTCGACGACACCGGTGCTTCCGATTCGCCACGTCCGCCACTTCCGCGCGGCAAGCCGGCCAAGCGCGGCAAGAAACCCTACTGACACCTGACAGCACTCGCACCATGGCCAAGGACTCTCAATGGATCGCCGGCATCAATGCCGTCGCTTCCGCGCTTGAACACGACGCGGCGAATGTCCGTGAAATCCTGATCGAGGCCGGTGCCAGGAACCCGCGCATCGCCGAGATCGAAACACAGGCGCGCCGGCTCGGCATCGAGCCGCGTCGCGTCGCGTCGCAGGCGCTCGATGGCGTTGCCGGCGGATTGCGCCACCAGGGCGTGATCGCGCGCTACGCCGCCGCCAAGACCTACGACGAGCACGATCTCAAGGAGATCGTCGAAGCCGCCGAAGGCCGTGCGCTGATCCTCGTCCTCGATGAAGTGCAGGATCCGCACAACCTCGGCGCCTGCCTGCGCAGTGCCGCGGCGGCCGGCGCGCACGCGGTGGTGATTCCGCGCGACAAGGCGGCGTCGATCACCGCGACCGTGCGCAAGACTTCCGCGGGTGCCGCCGATCGTTTGCCGGTGGTGCGGGTCACCAACCTCGCGCGCTGCCTCAAGTCGCTGCAGCAGCAGGGCGTATGGATCTATGGTCTGGCGGGCGAAACCGGGACCTCGCTGTATTCCATCGACCTGCGGGGCAATGTCGCCCTGGTATTGGGTGCGGAAGGCGATGGCTTGCGCCGCCTCACCCGCGAACACTGCGACCAGCTGGTGCGCATCCCGATGCCAGGCGCGATGGAAAGCCTCAACGTGTCGGTGGCTGCCGGCATTTCCCTGTTCGAAGCCGTGCGCCAGAGGATGCCATGACCGATTCACAGCCACTGCTGCACTGGTGGGATGCCGCCGGGCTCGCGGGTTCCGCACTGATCGTGGCCGGATTCTTCCTGCTGCAGATCGGTCGCTTGCGCGGCGACGGTCCGATCTACCAGATGATCAACCTGATCGGTGCGCTCGCCATCCTGGTGTCGCTGGTCGGCGGCTTCAACATCTCGGTGTTCCTGCTCGAGAGCACCTGGGCGCTGATCGCGTTGTACGGCTTGGCGCGTTCTTTCAGGTTGCGTCGCCAGCGCTGAGCAACGACGGCTGCTCCGGCGGCAATTCCGGTTTCGGCGGCGTGAGCATCGGCCAGGCATTGGCAATCGTGCAGAACAGCGCGGCGGTCTTCTCGGCGTCGTAGACCGCGGAATGCGCTTCGGCGCCGTCCCAGTCGATGCCGGCGGCGTGCACCGCGCGTGCGAGGACCGTCTGTCCGTAGGCGAGTCCGGCCATCGTCACCGTGTCGAACACGCTGAAGGGATGGAACGGATTGCGCTTGTGGCCGACGCGTGCGACGGCGCCGGTGACTTCCAGCGATTTCGGGTCGATTTGCATGCCGGGCGCGGGTTCCAGATGTGCGCTGATGGTGTCGCCCAGCACCAATTTTCCGTCGGCGTCGAGATCGATCGGCACCGCGGCGATTTCCAGCAGGGCATGGCGGTTCCAGTCGAAACCGCCGGTTTCGACATCGACGACAACGGGAAGGAAACCGCGAAAGCGCGTGGCGAGGGTGGGACGGAGCGAATCGGCCATGGCGACCATCTTACCGGTCAGGCCGCAGGCGCCATCGGCTTGAGGTGTTCCGCCGAGAGTGCCTGCTGCACGCCGGGGTCGGCTTCCATGCGGCGCATGAAGGCGAGCAGGTTGGGGAGTGCGCCCATGTCGATATGCACGGCCACCGCCCAGCGCAAGGTCACGTAGAGGTAGGGGTCGGCCACGCTGCGGAACCCGGCCAGCCAGTCGTGGCCATCCAGTTGTTTTTCCGCGAATTGATAAACCTTCTGCACATTCGCGCGGGCGGCATTCTTCACCGCATCGGCTTGGGCTGCATCCGGGTAATACGCGCCAGGATTGAAGATCGGCTTGAACGCCGGATGGACGTCCGAATTCACGTAGGCCAGCCAACGCATCGCGCCCGCGCGCTGCTGCTTGGAGCCATCGCCGGCCAGCCCTGCGTTCGGTGCGCTGTCGGCGATGTAACCCATGATCGCGGCATTCTGGGTCAGCACGAAATCGCCATCGACCAGACCGGTGTCGACCAGAACCGGCACCGATCCCGCCGGATTCAGCGCGAGGAAATCCGGTTCCTTCATTTGCGATGCCGTGACGATCTTCGCCTCGTACGGCAGGCCCGCCCAGTTCAGCGCGATGTGGTCGGCGGTGGAGCAGGCACCGGGCTTGCTGTAGAGCTTCATCATGGGCGTGGTTCCGTGGGGAATCGCCCATTGTCGCCTGTCATCATTGCCGATGGCGTCAATCGCGCCAGGGCGACCGCGGTGTTCCCATCAGGTCGAAGAACGTGTGGTCGCCGATCGTTCGCACCTGGTAGCCGGTGCGCCAGCTCGGCTGCGCGATGTCGAGCGCAGCGAAATGCGTTGCTCCCGGGACGACTTCCCGGCGCTGGCCGCGCGGCAACGCCCAATTGCGCTCGGCGTCCAGCGCGACTGTCACCGCGCGTGCCCAGGCTTCGGTGTTGTCGAGATCGGTCGAAGGGGAAACCAGGGTCGGCGCGAATTGCTTGCGTGCGGTTACCACCGAGCACACCGAGTCACCCCAC
>JAEKKW010000021.1 GCA_019510195.1 Lysobacterales bacterium
ACACCCACCATGCGATCAAGCGCGACGCCCTGAGCGTGCGCCAGCGCATGGGCGAATTGCTTGAACGCCTGCACGACGGCGCCTTCCATCGCTTCGAATCGCTGTTCACGCCGGAAGAAGGCCGCCTCGGCATCGTCGTCACCTTCCTCGGCATGCTGACCTTGGCCAAGGAACAGTTGATCGAGATCGTGCAGGAAGCACCGCTGCAGCCGATCTACATCAAGTCGCTGGCGACCGCCGACGCGCCGGCGGAAGTTCCGGAAAGCGAATTCGACAGCGCGACCGAAGATTGAACCCCAGCGTTCCGGCGCGTCCGGAACCGAATGATCGAGACACATGGACCAGACACTGATCAACCGCATCGTCGAGGCCGCCCTGCTGGCGGCACCGCAACCGCTCACGCTGGTGCAGCTCAACGGGCTGTTCCCGCTCGACGCACCGGCACCCGACGGCAGCGTGCAAGCCGCGCTGGACACCCTGCAGGCCGAGTGCGAAGCGCGCGGCGTGGAACTGGTGGAAGTCGCCAGCGGCTGGCGCTACCAGGTCAAGGCCGACGTCCACCCGTGGGTGGCGCGCCTGTGGACCGAGCGCCAGACCAAGTACACCCGCGCCACGCTGGAAACGCTGGCCCTGATCGCCTATCGCCAGCCGATCACCCGCGGCGAGATCGAACAGATCCGCGGCGTCGCCACCAACAGCAACATCATCAAGGCGCTGGAAGAACGCGAATGGATCCGTTCGGTCGGCCATCGCGACGTTCCCGGCCGCCCGGAACTGCTCGGCACCACCAAGGGCTTCCTCGACTATTTCGGATTGAAGCGTCTCGACGAACTGCCGCCGCTGTCCGAACTCAAGGACTTCGGCGAGCTGGAACCGCAACTGCAGTTCGATCCCGAATCGGTACCGCTGGCGGCAAGCGCTTCCCTCGATGGCGAAATCGCGGCCAACGACAGCGAACACGACGAAAGCGAAGCCGCATCCACGCCTGAAACACATCCCGTCGAACACGACGAATCCAATGAACATCACGCCCTCGCCGATGACGGCGACAGCACCGGAGCACACCATGAGCAACAATGAAAAACGCACCCCCCTCTCGCTGAAGCAACGCGAGGCCACCAACGCGCCCAAGCTGGAAGAACGCCTGCAGAAAGTGTTGGCGCAGGCCGGACTGGGATCGCGTCGCGCACTGGAACAACGCATCGCCGCGGGCGCCGTCAAGATCAACGGCGAACCCGCCACCATCGGCATGAGCGTGGGCGGTGGAGACAAGATCGAACTCGACGGCAAGACCTTTGTCGCGACCGCACTGACCGAACCGGCGCGCGTGTTGATGTACAACAAGCCGGAAGGCGAAGTCACCACGCGCGAGGATCCCGAAGGCCGCCCGACCATCTTCGATGCGCTGCCCAGCCTGAAGGGCGCGCGCTGGATCGCGATCGGCCGCCTCTACATCAACACCACCGGCCTGCTGCTGCTCACCACCGACGGCGAGCTGGCCAACGCGATGATGCATCCCTCGCACGAGGTCGAACGCGAATATGTCTGCCGCGTGCGTCCGCCGGAAGGGGAGGACGACGTGAGCGAGAAGCTCGTCGATCGCCTGCGTCGTGGCGTCGCGCTGGAAGACGGTCCGGCCAAGTTCGACGACATCGAGCGCGTCGGCGGTTCCGATTCGCACGACTGGTTCAAGGTCCTGCTGAAGGAAGGCCGCAACCGCGAAGTGCGCCGCCTGTGGGAATCGCAGGGCTGCCAGGTGTCGCGCCTGAAGCGCATCCGCTACGGAAACGTCACCCTGCCCCAGCCGCTGCTGCGCGGACAGTCGCAGGAACTCTCCGATGCCCAGGTGGAAGCGCTGCGCAAGTCTCTGGGACTGGAAGACGGTCCGCCGTCGGCACTGACGCTGCAGCCGGTGATCGGCCAGCGCACGGCCAGCAAGAAGTCGGCGATGCATTTCAGCGAGCGTCGCACCGAAGGTGGCTACGTCAATGGCCACAACGGCGCCGACGAAGGCCGCGAACTTCGCCGCTTCGACAACGTCCGCGAGGATCGCCGCGGTCGCGGTGGCCCGCGCAAGCCGGGTGCCCTCACCGTGACCGGCGATGCCGCCGCCAACCAGGCCAACAAGCGCTTCAAGATCAAGGGCCAGGAACGCCAGCCGGGACAGCGCATGCGTCCGGGCGAAGTGCGCGGTGGCGACAATCCCGCGGCGATGAAGACCTGGTACGTGCCGGATGGCGTCGAAACCGGCCCCGCCGGCCACCGCAATGCCGATGACCGCCCGAAGAAGCCTTACGGCCAGAAGTCGTTCGGTCCCAAGCCTTACGGGCAGAAATCGCGCGGACCTGGCGGCGGCCAGGGTCAGTCGCGTGGACCGGGCGGTGGCCAGGGCCAGTCGCGCGGTCCCGGACAAGACGGCGGCTTCAACAACAATCCCTATGGCGCCTCGTCGGGCCAGGGCAAGCCGCGCCATCCCTACGGCCATCCCGGCAACGCGCCGAGCTTCCCGTCCGACCACGCGACCCCGAGCTTCGATCACGGCCACGGCTATGCCTATGACCGTCCGCGTGGTCCGCGTCCTGGCGGCGCACGCCCCGGTGGCCCGCGTCCGCAAGGCGCGCATCCGGGCGGAAATCGCTCCGGTGCCCCGCGCCCTGCGGGCAATCGCGGCCCGCGTCCCGGTGGTGGTGGACGCCCGGGTGGCGGCGGCCATCGCGGGCCGCGTGGGTGAGGAAGCGCCGTTTACGCGGCATGCCGCGTGACGATTCCGAACGCCCCGAGCCCAGCGAGGGGCCGGAAGTTGATCCCGATTGAACCGTCGCTGCTCAATCGGGCAGCGACAGCAGCATTCCGTCGTAGGACGACAGCGAATGATCCGGATGGAACGGGATCAGGCAGTGCTTGTCCGGATTGGTCCAGCGATCGATGACGCGATAGCCGAGCGCGGTCAGTTCGCCGACGAAGCGTTCGCGCACGACGATGTGGTACGGACAGAACGCGGTCGAGATGTTCTGCAGCGTCCAGTAATCGAAACGCTCGTGCATCGGCGTCAGGTTGACCAGCAAATGGCGCGGGCGGGCCTCGGCCTCGATCAGCATTTCCCCCAGTGACGGCTGCAGGTATTGCAGCGACCCCGACGCGAACAGCACGTCGTGGCCACGGCAGCCATCAAAACGATCGGTGAAATGCAGCGCTTTGGTGCCAGCCTGCTCCGCCAGCGCCTCGCCGCGGCGACAGACCGCGGGCACGTCGCAGACCGTCCAGCGGAGATCGGCCGGCATCGGCAGATGGCGCGAGAACGCGTAATGCAGCAGGCCGACATGGCCGCCGAAATCGAACACGCTGCGGTGCGTTGCCAGCAATCGCGACATCCAGAACAGCGCCGGATAATCGCTTGGTGACAGCATCTTGCGCCGCAGGTCGTACATCGCCGCGGGTTCGTCGTGGTCGTAACCCTGCGGCTTGGTCGCCGGCGCCGAGGCCAGCGCGGACGCGTAGTCGCGATAGACGCCGCGGAACAGGTTGGCGTTTTCGGCGCGGGCGAAGCGCTGCTCGTACAACGCCGCCCCGGCCTGCCGGAATCCCGGCAATGTTTCCATTCCGCGTACCAGCCTGCGGGCAGCCATGGTCCCGTACATGGAGGAGCTCCTTCTCCCTGGAGCCCCGAGGATACCCCCGCTCAGTCGATGCTGAAGCGATCGCCGTCACGCAACGCCGGAAAACGCCCGCGCCAGTCGGCGAGATCGGCGGCCAGCAGCGTGGTCGTTGTCGTCAGTTCGATCGCGGCGCATTCGCTCAGTGGATGGCCGAGGAAATCGAGGACGGCACTGTCGCCGGAATAATGCAGGCCATTGCCGTCGGTTCCGCAACGGTTGACGCCGGCAACGAAGCAGACGTTTTCGATCGCTCGGGCGCGCAGCAGCGTCTTCCATGCATGGGCGCGCGGCGACGGCCAATTGGCGACGTAGACAAGCAGGTCGTATTCCGGCGCGTCATCCTTGTCCAGGCGATTGCGCGAGAACACCGGGAAACGCAGGTCGTAGCAGACCAGCGGACAGATCTTCCAGCCGCGCCATTCCACGACCAGGCGATCATGGCCGGCGGCATAGCGCTCGTGCTCCCCGGCATAGGTGAACAGGTGGCGCTTGTCGTAGTGCTCGACGCTGCCATCGGGACGCACGAACAGCATGCGGTTGAACACTCCATCGGGCGTGCGCAATTGCACGCTGCCGCAAATCGCCGCATCCAGCTTCGCGGCCTGCTCGCGCATCCAGGCGACAGTCGGACCGTCCATCGTTTCGGCATTGCCGATGGCCTCGTTGGAGAAGCCGCTGGTGAAGGTTTCCGGCAACACGATCAAGTCGGTATTGCCGTGCATCGGCGCCATCAATCCTGCGTAGTAGTCGCGGTTGCCGGCCGGATCGTGCCAGCGGGTATCGCCCTGGACCAGGGACACGCGCAGGTCGCGTTTCGTCATCGCCAACTCCATCGCATGTTCAGCCCTTCACCGGATCGGGCACGAATTTCAGCACCTTGCCATTGATGCAATAGCGCTTGCCGGTCGGCGGCGGGCCATCGTCGAAAACGTGGCCGAGATGGATGCCGGAACTCGCGCTGCGCACTTCGGTGCGATGCATGCCGTGGCTGTCGTCTTCCTCGAACACCAGTGCCCCCGGCTGCGGGTCGAAGAAGCTCGGCCAGCCGCAGCCGCTGTCGAACTTGGCGTCGCTGCGGAACAGGGCCACGCCGCTGACCGGATCGACATAGGTGCCGGGGCGATGTTCTTCCAGATAGGGACCGGTGCCCGGCATTTCGGTACCGCGGTCGAAGGCGATCTGCTGCTGTTCCGGCGTCAGCAGGTTGAAGCCCAGCCATTGCCAGAATTTCTGCGATTCACCGGTATAGCCGGTGTAGCGCGAAACCTCCCTGCCGCCCTTGAACAGAACGATGGTCGGCGTCGCGAACAAGCGCTTCGCCAGCGTCCAGCCCTTCGGCGCCTGTTGCGATTTCGTCTGCACATAGGGCACGTCGGACTTCCAGGTCTTCAGCACTTCGGCGGCGAAGCGCGCGCAGAACGGGCAGTCCTCGGCCTCGTAGACCACCAACTGGTTCTTCGCGTTCAAGCCCGCGCCATCAAGTTGCGGATATTTATTGGAGGTCGCCAATCCGTACTTCACCCCGGTGCCGCCATGCCCGCAGTAGCCGTCGGGATTCTTGGCCAGATAGTCCTGGTGGTTTTCCTCGGCCCGGTTGTAGTTGCGCACCGGCAGGATCTCGGTGGTGATGCTGCCGTAGCCTTCGCGCGCCAGGTCCTGCTGGTAGATGTCGCGGGTCTGCTCGGCCAGGATCTTCTGCCCGGGCGTCGTGTAATAGATCGCGCTGCGATAGTTGCTGCCGATGTCGTTGCCCTGCCCGCCGACCTGGGTCGGATCATGGTTTTCCCAGAACGCCGCGAGCAGCGTCGCCAGATCGAGTTTCTTCGAGTCGTAGCGCACCCGCACCACTTCGGCATGGTTTTTCGCGTGACTGGTGCCGTTGCGGATGCCCTGCTCGGTGCGCAATACATCCTCGTAACGCACCTTGGGCGCATCGCCGCCGGCATAGCCTACTTCGACCTCGGCGACGCCGGGCACCTCCGACAACCGTTTTTCCGCGCCCCAGAAACAACCCATGCCGAAATAGATGTCCTGCAGGTTGGCCGATGTGACCGGTTTGGTGGCCACGGCACCCGCGGTTGCCAGTGCCGGTCCGGCCTGCACCGAACGCCACCCGCAAATCGCGATCACCCCGGTCACGACCAGGGCAAACAGCAATGCGGTGATCTGCGCGAATTTCATGGCCAACTCCTGTGTCCGTGGCTACAACTTGGACAGTCGTTCGATTGCTTGGTTCAACGTATTTTCGTTCTTTGCGAAGCACAAACGCAGCAAACGCTGCCCTGCGGACGGTTGGGCATAAAAAGGGGACAGTGGGATACCCGTGACGCCATGCTCGATGGTCAGCCAGCGGCTGAATTCGAGGTCATCGAGATCACTGACGGCTGAATAATCGACCAGCTGGAAATAGCCGCCCGGCACCGGTAGCGGCTTCAGCCTGGTGCCCTCCAGTTGCCCGCGGAAACGGTCGCGCTTGGCCTGGTAGAACGCGCCCAGCTGGCGATAGTGGTCGGGATCGGCGGCGATCATCTCGGCGAAGGCGAACTGGGCCGGAGTGAAGGTGCAGAAGGTGTTGTACTGGTGGACCTTGCGGAACTCGACGCTCAAGGCCGGTGGCGCGATGCAGTAGCCGACCTTCCAGCCGGTGCAATGATAGGTTTTGCCGAAACTGGAGATGACGAACGCACGCTCACGCAGTTCCGGATAGAGCAGCGCCGATTCGTGGCGGGCGCCATCGAAGATGATGTGTTCGTACACCTCGTCCGACAACAGGTAGATGCCGGTGCCGCGCAGCAGGTCGATCACCGCCTGCATGTCGGCGGCGCCGAACATCGCGCCCGACGGGTTGTGCGGACTGTTGATCATCAGCATCCGCGTCTTCGGCGTGATCGCCGCGCGCACTTTCTCCCAGTCCGGCGCGAACGTCACCGGATCGAGCGCGACGTGCACGGCGCGGGCGCCGGCGAGATCGATCGCCGGCTCGTAGCAGTCGTAGCAGGGGTCGAGGACGATCACTTCCTCGCCAGCCCGCACCACCGCGTGGATGGCGTCGAAGATGGCCTCGCTGGCGCCGCTGGCCACGGTGATCCCGGCATCGACGTCGGGACGCCAGCCATAGCAGTCTTCGGTCTTGTCGGCGATCGCCTGCCGCAATGCCGGGATGCCGGTCATCATCGCGTACTGGTTGTGGCCGGCGCGCATCGCCCGCTCCAGGGCTTCGACCAGGCGTTCCGGAACCGGGAAATCGGGGAAGCCCTGGCCCAGGTTGACGGCACCGTGCTGGGCCGCCAATTGCGACATGACGGTGAAGATGGTGGTGCCGACCCGGGGCAGCTTGGTGACCGGTTGCATGACTGTGGGTGCCCTTTTGAACGATGTGCGAGTGTACGCAAGCTGCTAAGGTGAATGCGTGACCGCAGTGACGCGCCCCGCCATGGCAGATGGCCTTGCCGAAGCCTATCGGCTGGCAGCCTATTTCGTCGACCTCGACGGCGAGACCATCGAAATCGCGGTCGGCCACCCCGCCGTGCAACTCGAGGCGCGATTGCCGCACGTGCATGCGTTCGCCTACATCACCGCCTGCAACCCGGGATCGATCCTGCAGCCGGAAGCCGACAACCTGCGTGCTGATCGCGAATTGCGCGCCGCCATCGATCGCCAGCGTCATCTGCGCTGGCCGATGAATTCATCCTCGCCCGATGGCCTGTGGTGGGAAGCCGGCTGGCTGGTCGGTGATGCCTCCATCGAGTTGCTGGACGAATGCGCCACGCGCTTTCGCCAGCGCGGCATCCTCTGCTGGCGACGGGGCGAACCGGTGCGCCTGCGGATGTATGGGCCCGAGGAATTCCTGCATCCGCAAATCGACTGGACAGAATGAGCCACCCGTCCGAACCCGCGTTGCTGTCCGTCCACGGACTGGGGTTTTCCCGCAACGACGAAACCATCTTCTCCAGCCTCCATTTCACCGTCGCGCGCGGCGAAGCGCTGCTCGTGCAGGGTGGCAATGGCGTCGGCAAGACCACGTTGTTGCGCGTACTCGCCGGTCTCTTGCCCGCCGACAGTGGCGAGTTGCGGATGGATGGCGGCGATCTCGACCACGCCCGCCGTGCCGCCGCATTTGCCTATCTCGGCCATCTGCCCGGGCACAAGGGCGACCTGACCGCCAGCGAAAATCTCGAGGTTTCCTGCGGCCTGCTGGGACGAAGGCCCGACCGCCGCATCGAGGCAGCGCTCGATCGCGTCGGGCTCTCCGGTTACGACGACCAGCTGGCGCGGCATCTTTCCGCCGGACAGAAGAAACGCCTGTCGCTGGCACGGCTGTGGCTGTCGCCGGCGCCGCTGTGGCTGCTCGACGAGCCCTACGCCAACCTCGACCTCGACGGCATCGAGTTGGTGAACCAGCTGATCCGCGCCCATCTCGACGATGGCGGCACAGCACTTGTCACCACCCATGGCGCCTATGCCGCGCCACCGGTGCGCACGCGCCAACTGCTGATGGCGCGCGCGCCGTGATGGGCGCGGCGATTCGCGCGATGCTGCTGCGTGACCTGCGCCTGATCTGGCGCAAGCGCGGCGATGCCCTGCAACCGGTGTTGTTCGCACTGCTGGTGGTGGTGCTGTTCGCGCTCGGCATCGATACCCATTCCGGCGCGATGGCGCAGGCCGCACCCGCGGTGATCTGGCTGGCCGCATTGCTCTCGGGCCTGCTCGCACTGGATGCCTTGTTCCGCGGCGATGCCGAAGACGGGTCGCTGGAACAATGGCTGCTGTCGCCGCAACCGCTGGCGATGCTGGTCGCGGTGCGCGTGTTCACCCACTGGATGACGACCGCGCTGCCGATCATCGTCGTCAGTCCGCTGCTGGGCGAACTCCTGCATCTGCCGCATGCGCAGTTGCCGATGCTGATCGGATCGCTGCTGCTGGGCACGCCGCTGCTCAGCCTGATCGGCGCGGTTGTCGCCGCGCTCACCGTCGGCATCCGTCGCGCCGGGGCCCTGCTCGCCCTGATCGCGTTGCCGCTGTACGTGCCGATCCTGGTGTTCGGTGCCGGCAGCGTGGTCGCCGCGGCACAGGGGCTGGATGCATCGGGCGCGTTGCTGATCCTCGCCGCGATGCTCGCGATGTCCCTGGTCGTCGCGCCGGTGGTCGCCGCGATCGCCTTGCGCATCGGCTGGCGTTGATGCGGCTTCACCGATACCTGCGTCATACTTGCAATACGAAATCGTTGGGGAACCGATCGAACATGAAACGGCAGACTTGGGTCATCGTCTGTTCTCTGGTGCTGGCTGCCTGCCAGCGACAGGCACCGCCTGCGCAGCAACCGCAATCGGATGGATCGACCAAGCCGTCGGTCGAGATTCCCAACACGCCGGAAGCGCCGCCGAAACCCGGTTCCGAAGCCACGCCCGAAGCCGTGCTCGCCGCCAAGGAAACACCCGTCGAACAAGTCGCGCCCGCGCAGCCGCTGCTGCCGCCCGGCGATTGTTCGTTCATCCTGCACGCCGGCGATACCCCGTCGTGGGATGCCGCCAACATCGACGTCCCCAGCGCCTGCGAGAAATTCACCATCAAGCTCGAACACGGCGGCCAGATGCCGCGCTGGATCATGGGCCACAACGTGGTGGTGGCGAAGGTCGAAGAAGTGAACGCGGTCGAGCGCGCCGGCATCGGCGCCGGTCCCTATCGCAGCTACGTCGAACCCAGCGACAAGCGCGTGGTCGCGCGCAGCAAGCTGGCCGGCGGCGGCGAGACCGTCAGTGCCACTTTCGCCACGGCGAAGCTGCGGAGCGGCCATTTCGCCTATTTCTGCACATTCCCGGGGCATCTGAAGGGAATGCGGGGCACGCTGACCCTGCACTGAGATTGATCTGCATCAACCGGCGCGGGGAGGCCACTGGTAAACTTTCCCGCTGATATGCACCCTCTCGTCCGCTGGTTCCACCAACTCGGCTCTCCGCCCTACTTCGACCGTTTCGCCGCGCGCTGGGCGCCGTGGTGCCACGGCATCGGCGCGGTGGCGATGGCGATCGCGCTGTGGCTGGCGCTGTTCCGCGTTCCCGCCGACTACCAGCAGGGCGATGCCTTCCGCATCCTCTACGTGCACGTGCCGATGGCGTGGATGAGCATGGCCGTCTATCTCGGCATGGCGATCTATGCCGCGATCGCGCTGGTGTGGCGGATCAAGCTGGCGGAAATCCTCGCGATGGCCTGCGCCCCGATCGGCGCGCTCTACACCGCGGTCACCCTGGCGACCGGTTCGATCTGGGGCAAGCCGATGTGGGGCACCTGGTGGGACTGGGATCCGCGCCTGACCACCGAGCTGCTGCTGCTGTTCCTCTATCTCGGGGTGATCGGCCTGTACGCCGCCATCGAGGATCGCCGCCAGGCCGCGCGTGCCGCCGGCTTCCTCGCCGTGGTCGGTGTGGTGCTGCTGCCGATCATCAAATTCTCGGTGACTTGGTGGAACTCGCTGCACCAGGGCAGCACGATTTCCCTCACCGGCCCCTCGCACATGGACGCCAGCATGCAGCTGCCGCTGTGGCTGATGGTGATCGGCATCCACGCCTGGTTCGTCGGCGCCTTGCTGGCGCGTGCGCGCGCCGACAACCTGCGTCGCGAAATCGGCAAGGCGTGGATCGCGGAGACGGCATGAATTACCAGGGCTACGTCATCGCGGCCTACGCGATCTTCATGTTGGCGATCCTGTGGGATTGGCTGGCGCCAAAGCTGCAAATTGCGCGTGCGCGTCGTGAAGCGAAGTTGCGCGCGCGTCGCGACGCCACACGCAAGGGCGAGGTGCATTCGTGAACCCGACACGCCGTCGTCGCCTGATCTTCGTCGGCTTGCTGGTGCTGGCCGCCGCGATCGCCGCCACGCTGATCGCATTGGCGCTGCAACGCAATGTCAACTATCTCTACACGCCGACCGATGTCCTCAAGGGCGATGCCGGTCGCCATGCGCGCTTCCGTCTCGGCGGCATGGTCGCGACCGGTTCGTTCAAGCGCGCGCAGGGATCGATGGAAGCGCATTTCGTCGTCGATGACGGCGATGCCCGCCTGCCCGTGGTCTACACCGGCATCCTGCCCGACCTGTTCCGCGAGAAGCAGGCGGTGATCGCCAGCGGATCGATGAAGGACGGTGTGTTCGTCGCCGACCAGGTGCTGGCCAAGCACGACGAAAACTACATGCCCAAGGAAGTGGCCGACAAGATGGCGGAAGCGCATCGCAAGCACGCGGTACCCGGCCAACCGCCGGCAGGAAGCAACTGATGCCGGGTGAACTCGGGCATTACGCCTTGCTGCTGGCGCTGGTGGTGGCCTGCCTGCAGACGGTGCTGCCGCTGCTCGGCGCGCAACGCGGCCATCGCGACTGGATGGCGATCGCGCGCCCCGCCGCCTACGCGCAGCTCGCTTTGGTCGGATTCGCGTTCGCGGTGCTGACCTGGGCCTTCGTGGTCCAGGATCGTTCGTTCTCCTACGTCGCCGAGAACAGCAATTCGCTGCTGCCGCTGGTCTATCGCTATACCGCAGTGTGGGGCGCGCACGAAGGTTCGCTGCTGTTGTGGCTGTTCGTGCTCGCGCTGTGGACGGCCGCCGTCGCGACATTTTCGCGGCGTTTGCCGCAGCCGGTGATCGCGCGCGTGCTCGGCGTGCTCGGCACGGTGTCGATCGGCTTCCTCGCCTTGCTGGTCTTCACCAGCAGTCCGTTCGATCGCCTGCTGCCGGCGGTGCAAGAAGGCCGAGACCTCAATCCGCTGCTGCAGGATCCGGGCATGGTCATCCATCCGCCGGTGCTCTATTGCGGCTATGTCGGGTTCGCGGTTCCGTTCGCCTTCGCCGTTGCGGCGTTGCTCGATGGCCACGTCGATGCGCGCTGGCTGCGCTGGACGCGACCGTGGACCAATGTCGCCTGGGGCTTCCTGACGCTGGGCATCGCGCTCGGCAGCATCTGGGCCTATTACGAACTGGGCTGGGGCGGCTGGTGGTTCTGGGATCCGGTCGAGAATGCCAGCTTCATGCCGTGGCTGGCCGGCGCCGCGTTGCTGCATTCGCAAGCAGTGACCGAGAAGCGAGGCAGTTTCGCCGCATGGACCTTGCTGCTGGCGATCGCCGTGTTCTCGTTGTCGCTGCTCGGCACCTTCCTGGTGCGTTCGGGCGCGATCACCAGCGTCCACGCCTTCGCCGCCGATCCCACCCGTGGCGTCTTCATCCTCGCCTATCTCGGCGTGGTGATCGGCGGATCGCTGCTGCTCTACGCGCTGCGCGCACCCGGCACCACCAGCAATGCCAGGCCGTTCACCTTCGCTTCGCGCGAAACCCTGCTGCTCGCCAACAACCTGTTGCTGGCCGCCGCCTGCGCGATGGTGCTGATCGGCACGCTTTACCCGATGTTCGCGGACGCCTTGAACCTCGGCAAGATTTCGGTCGGCCCGCCCTACTTCTCCCTGCTGTTCGTGTTGCTGATGGCGCCACTCGTGCTGCTGCTGCCGTTCGGGCCGCTGACGCGCTGGCAACAGGAACAACCGAACCGCATCGTCGCGATGCTGCTGCCGTGGGCGGCACTGGCAGTGATCGCCGCGGCCATCGCCTGGTGGCTGGCGCCGCAAGGCAAGCTGCGCACCACGCTCGGCATCTTCGCCGCGGCGTGGTTGTTCGCCGGCACCTTGCGTTTCGTATGGTCGCGCTTCAAGGCCAACGGGAAGCGCTTCACCGCGGAAATGCTCGGGATGACGCTGGCGCACCTCGGCATCGCGGTGTTCGTGTCGGGCGCGATGCTGGCCGATGCACTGGTCGAGCAACGCGAAGTCGCGTTGTCGCCCGGACAATCGTTGCAACTGCATGGCGAGCAATATCGCTTCGATGGCGTCAGCGACCACGATGGCGCGAATTACCGCGCCAACACCGGCACCATCACGGTGCTGCGTGGCGGCAACATCGTCACCACGCTTCATCCCGAAAAACGCCATTACGCCAGCGGCGGCCAGGTGATGACCGAAGCCGCGATCCACGGCGGCGTATTCCGCGACCGTTACGTCGCCCTGGGTGAACCGCTCGGCGGCGGCAGTTGGGCCGTGCGCGTGCATAGCAAGCCGATGGTGCGTTTCATCTGGTCGGGCGCGTTGCTGATGGCACTCGGCGCTTTCATTGCGGCCACCGATCGTCGCTTCCGTCGCAAGGAGGATTCCGCATGAACGCCCGTCGCTGGTTGCCACTGGCCATGTTCGCCGTCCTCGCCGTGCTGCTTGCCGCCGGCGTGTGGATGAGTCGTCGCGCCGATCGCGATGCCCTGCCCTCGCCCCTGATCGGCAAGGCAGCGCCGGAGTTCGCGCTGGCCGATCTTTTCAATCCCGAGCATGTCGTGCGCCTCAAGGACCTGAAGGGCGCGCCATTCGTGTTGAATGTCTGGGGCAGCTGGTGCGTGGCCTGCCGCGAGGAGCATCCGACGCTCACGGCCTTCGCCGAAACCAAGCGCGTGCGCGTGATCGGCTACAACTGGAAGGATGATCCGGCCGACGCCAAGCGCTGGCTGGAACAGCTCGGCAACCCGTTCTGGCTGGTGCTGTCAGATCCCGAAGGCAAGACCGCGATCGATCTCGGCGTGTACGGCGCGCCGGAAACCTATTTGATCGACGCCAAAGGCAAGATCCTCTGGAAGCATGTCGGTGCGCTGACGCCGACCATCATCCACAACGAACTCGAGCCCGCATTGGCGATCGCGGAGGCCGCGCGCTGATGCGCCACTGGCTGCTCGCGCTGTTGCTGATGTTCGCCACTGCCGCCCACGCGCAGGTGGACAAGCCCGATGCGCCGCCGGTGTTCAAGGACGTCGCCGAGGAGCAGCGCTTCCACGCCCTCACCGGCGAACTGCGTTGCGTGATGTGCCAGAACCAGTCGCTGGCCGATTCCAACGCGATGGTCGCGCGCGACCTGCGTCGCGAAGTGCTCGGCCTGATGCATGACGGCAAGTCGGACGCCGAGATCAAGCAGTTCCTGGTGCAGCGTTACGGCGAATTCGTGCTGTATCGCCCGCGAATGGAACGTGCTACCTGGCTGCTGTGGTTCGGACCGCTGGCGCTGGTCCTGATCGCCGGCATGGCGGTGTGGCGAATCGTCGCGCACAACGCCGCGAAAACGCGCGCGTTGCCGCCTGCGAACAACGACCGGGAGGAATGGTGATGATGCCGTTCCTGCCCATCGCGATCGTCGGATCGCTGCTGATCCTCGCCTTGGTGCTGCGTCCGTTGTGGAAACAGTCACGACCGCTGGTGATCGCGTTGACCGGCTCCGGAGTGTTCGTCGCGCTCGGACTCTACTGGCTGCTGGGCACGCCATTGGCGCTCGATCCGGCGATGCGCCATGCTCCCGCGACCCTCGAGGAAGCAGCATCGCAATTGCAGGCCCGCCTCGCGCTCGATCCCGCCAATGTCGAAGGCTGGCGCGTGCTGGCGCAGATCTATGCCTCGCAGGGCAATCACGACAAGGCCGCCGACGCCGCCGGCCGCGCCGCAACCTTGAGCCCGAACGATCCCGACGTGCTGGTCGCGGCCGCCGAAGCGCGCGCACTGGCCGCACCCGAACATCGCTTCGATGCACAGGGACTGGCATGGCTCGATGCCGCGATCAAGCGCAATCCGCGCCATCAGCGTGCGCTGTGGTTCAAGGGGATCGCCTTGCGCCAGGCGGATCGCGACGCCGACGCCGTCGCCATCTGGGAAACACTGTTGCCGTTGGTCGATGCCAAGGCCGCCACCGTGCTGGGTGCGCAGATCGATGCCGCGCGTGTCGCCGCCGGGCTGTCGCCGCGCGCAACAACTCCGGTTGCCGCCAACGCAAGTGGCGTGCGCGTCCACGTCGCGCTCAGCAATGACGTTGATGTCGCGAAACTCGATCCGTCGACAGCGGTCTTCGTGATCGCCCGCCAGGTTGGCGGTCCACCGATGCCGGTCGCGGTCGAGAAGCACACGCTCGCAGAATTGCCGCTCGACGTCACCCTCGACGATCGCGACAGTCCGATGCCGACCGCGCGCCTTTCGTCCGTCAAGATGGTGGAAGTGCTGGCGCGCATCTCGCGTTCCGGTTCGGCCACGCGCGGCGATGGCGACATCGAAACCGCGCCGGCTCGCGTCGACCTGCCTTCTTCCGCGACCGTCCGGCTCGAATTTCGAAAATGAACGCGCTCGCCCCGGATTTTCCAGGCGGCGCTAGACTTCAACCAGCAATCACGGATATCACCACCATGACCGTTTCCGACGCCAGTCTCTGCAGCTTCCCCGGCCGCGATCGCCTGATCGCCGCGGTCGATCAGGCGGTGCTCGTCGGTGGCAGCGATCGTGCCGCCGTGACCCAACACCTGCGCGATGGCCTGTGTGACCTGATGAAGGCGCGCAGCGTGAAATTGCCTGATTGCGTCTACCAGGCGATCCCCGGCCACTACGCGCGTCGCGAGTTGTACCGCAGCGAAGAACACGGTTACGGCGTGGTGGCGATGACCTGGGCGCCCGGCCAAGGCACCAAGATCCATGATCATTACGGCATGTGGTGCGTCGAAGGCGTGTGGTCGGGCGACATCGAAATCACCCGCTACGATCTCGCCGAACGCGAAGGCGACGATTTCCGCTTCGTCGAATGCGAAACCCTGACCGGCAACACCGGTTCCGCCGGCTGCCTGATCCCGCCGCACGAATACCACACCATCCGCAACGCCAGCGACCGAGATGTCGCCGTCTCGGTCCACATCTACGAACAGCCGATGACCTGTTGCGGCGTGTTCGAGCAGAGCACGCGCGGCGACGGCTGGCACCACTACGCGCGCAAGGAACTGGCGCTCGACGCCGCGGCGTAATCGCCGTTGCCCAGGAGGCTTTTCGCCTTCGACCACAACCTGTCGCGATCGACGATGCCGGCCATGCCCGGATTGATCGTGCGCGTGACCGCATCGAAATCGCCGATATCGGCATCCGCATTGAGATCGTGCGCTGCCCAAAACGCCGCGGCCGAATACGCAGCCCACTGCGGCAACTCCAGTTCACGGGGATCCGCTTCGAAATCGGGAACATCCGACAAGTCGCGACGGAGATAATCGCGAATCGCCGCGTAATTGGTGCGGCCGGTCAACTGGATCAAGCCACGACCGCGATAGCGAAAGCCGTCGCCCCTGTGCACATTGCCAAGATCGACGCGCCCCTCATAACGCCGCTGCGCCGGTGTCGGCCCCCAGATCTCGCGGGCATAACGCAGGCGTCCGGACTCATGGAATATCTGCGCGAGGAACATCGCCAGGCGTGCAGGCGTGGTGATTGCGTAATGAACGCAAGCTTCCCCCAGCGGCCCGGCATAGCGGACTGCATTGCCCGACGAAGCACCGAGCTGCACGAGTTGCTTGATTGTCACCTTCATGACGGCGCGTCGCGGACATTTCCACGATCATGATCCTGCTGTCCTTTACTCGAACGAAAC
>JAEKKW010000022.1 GCA_019510195.1 Lysobacterales bacterium
GAGCTGGTCGGCATCTTCCCGGAAGGCGCACTGACCAAGGATGGCGAAATCGCGCCGTTCAAGTCCGGCGTCGAGAAGATCCTCGAACAACGCCCTGTTCCGGTGATCCCGATGGCGTTGCGCGGCATGTGGTCGAGCATGTGGAGTCGTCGCGATTCGCGCCTGCATCGCGCACGATTGCCGCGGCGTTTCCGCGCCCATGTCGATGTCGTCGCCGATGCGCCGATCGATGGTCGCGGCATCACGAGTGAAACATTGGAAGCGAAGGTGCGCGAACTGCGCGGGGATGCTGCGTAACGATCAGGCGCGTTCGCCAGCCGCCCACTGTTCGATCAGCCAGCGCGAAATCGACACCTGCGGCGAGACTTCCAGGCCACCTTCGCCGGAACGACCTTCCAGCGCACGCACCACTTCGTCGTGGCTGAACCAGCGCGCGTCTTCCAGCTCGTCCTGCCGCGTATCCGGCACATCGGCTTCGGCATGCGCGACGAAACCGAGCATCAGCGACCCCGGGAACGGCCACGGCTGCGAGGCGAGATAGCGGCAGCGCACGACGCGCACGCGGCTTTCCTCGAACACTTCACGCTGCACGGTCTGCTCCAGCGATTCGCCCGGTTCGACGAAACCTGCAAGCGTCGAATAGCGATGCGCCGGCCATGTGCCCTGGCGTCCAAGCAACAGGCGTTCGCCATCGCTCACCGCGACGATCACCGCGGGATCGCTACGCGGATACTGCGTTGTGCCGCAGGCCGCGCAATCGCCCTGCCAGCCCGCGCGCGAGAACGCCAGCGCGCCACCGCAGACCGGACAGTGGCGATGCTGCGAACGCCAGCGCAGCACCGCACGCGCCTGCGCGAACAATGTGGATTCGAAGGCAGGCCATTGCATCGCTGCCGCGCGCAAGTCGAGCAGGCGCTGCCCCTCCGGCCATTGCCCGACCAGTCTCGCGAACCATGGCACCTCGCCCTGCAATCCGAGGAAGACCGCATCGTCCGGCAATTCATCAGGCAGCATTTGCAAGCCATCCCGTGCATCCACCGCGGTACGGCCTTCGCCATCGACGCCGATGCAGCGCGCGTGCTTGCGCAAAGCGGCGAGCGCGGCTGCATCGCTGCGCAGATGGTCGGCGCGATCCAGCGGGTCGGCGATGAAGGCGAATCCGGGAAGATCGTGTCCGACGGAAACTGGCGTCATGTCGTGAACGATGATCCGCAGCCGCAAGTGGTCTTGGCGTTCGGATTGCGGATGGTGAACTGCGCGCCGGTCAGCGATTCGACGTAGTCGACGGTCGCGCCCATCAGGTATTGCAGGCTGAGCGGATCGACCAGCAGGGTCACGCCATTGGTGACGACGGCGAGATCGTCGGCGGCCTGCGTTTCATCGAACTCGAAGCCGTATTGGAAGCCCGAACAACCGCCGCCCTGGATGTAGACGCGCAACTTGAGATCGGCATTGCCTTCCTCGGCGATCAGTTCGGCCACCTTGGCCGCCGCGGCCGGCGTGAACTCCAGCGGCGCGTCGATCTGCTGGTAGCTGGGCGTTGCGGTGGTGGCGGACTGCGTTTCCATGTCTACAGGATAAGGGCGAATGCCGGCGATTCAAGCTCGGCAGGCACTGGCATTTCGGGAGGATGCATGAATAAGGCGGGGAATCGGTAGACTCGGCGCTTTGGTCGGCCCGCCGAGCCATCCCCGAGGTCTCGATGCACCCTCCGCTTCGCCTGATCCTTTGTCTGGCACTCGTTGGCTTGGCAGCTTGCGGCAAACAACCTCCGGCGCCCTCCGCCGGCATCACGCCCGCACTCATCGACGACGGTTGGGAACGGGCCGATCCCGGCACCTCGGGGTTCGATGCCACGAAGCTCCAGGCCACGCTCGAACGTGCCATGGACGAGCCCATCGACCTGCACGCTGTCGTCGTCGAGCGTCATGGCCACCTTGTTGCAGAGATCTATCGCGCCGGAAAGGACAAGGGCGTCTATTCCCTCTTTGCCACCACCCGCGACTTCGGGCCTACCACGCTTCACGACGTGCGTTCCGTCGGCAAGAGCGTCGTCAGCCTGCTCATCGGTGCCGCGCGGCAGGAAGGCAAGCTCAACGATCTTTCGAAGCCCGCGCTCGACTTCTATCCCGAGTTCAAGGACCTGCAAACGCCGCCGCGCCGCGCCATCACCATCGAGCACTTGCTCACCATGGGCAGCGGCTTCGAATGGCAGGAAGGTGGCTCCGGCCGCGACGACGAACACCGCCTCTACTGGAAGTGGACGCCGGCCTACTACGCCCTGAGCCGACCTATCGCGGCGCCGCCGGGAACGCGCTTCAATTACAACAGTGGCGGCAACCTGGTGCTGGCGGACATCCTCGCCCGCGCCACGGGAACGCCACTGAAGGACTACGCACGCACCCGACTGTTCCAACCCCTTGGCATCACGGACTGGGAATGGACGGGAGATCTGCACGGTCGGCCGATGGCTTTCACCGGACTGCGCCTGCGCCCCCGCGACATGGCGAAGCTGGGCAGGCTCGTGCTCGATCACGGGCGGTGGAAAGATCGACAACTCGTGCCCGCCGACTGGATCGATGCCTCGCTGAAACCGCGCCTCGACACCGGCTTCGATGGCACCCGCTACGGCTACCAGTGGTGGACGGGTTCGGTGCAGTGGCGCGGCAAAAACCTCCCCTGGGCCGCCGCTTTCGGCAACGGCAGCCAACGCATCTTCGTCGTGCCGGACCTGGATCTGTGCGTCGTCGCAACTGACGGCGCCTATGGCGATATCGCCGTTGTCAGACGCGTGGACCTGCTGTTGCAGGAAATCGTGGCGACGGTGGATCGCTGAAGGACGCCTTTCAGTCAGCGTCGACCACGTCCTTCCACGCGAAGGAATTGTCCACCGCGGCGCCGATCACCGGCTGCAGATGGGTCAGTACCCGCGTCGGCGCGAATCCGGGCGGCAAGGCGATGTCGCCGGAGACCCGCTGGAACAGCTTGAAATCATAGGGAATGCCGTCGCTGCCGGCATTCTGGCGCAGGTCGCTCCACGCCAGCTTGCGCAGCTTGCCGTCCTGCATCCCTTCCAGCCCGAGGGTGAGCCGCCCGCTGTTGTCGGCGTCACGATTGGTGTTCTGCGCGATCATCGCTTCGAAGCGCCAGACCGCCGCCTGCTGGTGCATCCGCACCGCCTGCACCGCCAACGGGCGTTTATCGGCACTGGCGCCAACGAACTTCTGGTAGAACGCCGCATCCGCCTTCAGCGAGGCGATTTCCTCGTCGCGCTGCGCCAGCGTCTTCTGCAACTCGGCATTGGCCGCGCGCGAGATCTCGTCGGACTTGCGGGCATTCGCCAGCGCCTGCTGCAGGTCGGCGACATTGCCCGGCATCGGCAGCGACGGGTTCAGTGCGCCCGGTGGTGTGCGATGCGCTGCCCGCCACAGGCCCAGCGCCGCCCCGGCCATGACCAGCAACGCGGTCACGGTCCAGGCCACGCTCGCCAGGGTGCGGCGGCGCCTCTCGGTCGTTTGTGTGGATGGGCCCACGGTCATACGGTCGTATAGCCCCCGGCTTCACATCGCGTCAAGGTACGCTGCTGCATAAAGCGCCGGAACGGGATCCGCTTCCCGAGGGGATGTGCCACATGCTGCACCTGACCTCCACCCATGTTTTCATCATCGGCATCCTGCTGGCGTGGCTGGCGGGCATTCGTGTCTATCTCACCGTGTTCGGCATCGGACTCGCCGGCGCCATGGGCTGGATGCACCTGCCCGAAGGCCTGCAGGTCACCGAATCGCCGTGGGTGCTCGGGATCACCGGGGTGATGGCCGTCGCCGAATTCTTCGCCGACAAGATTCCCGGCGTCGACAGCGCCTGGGATCTCGCCCATACCTTGTTGCGCGTCCCCGCCGGCGCCTTCCTTGCCGCAGCTGCAATCCCGACGGTCACCGGGGGCAGCATGGATGGCGGTGCCGGAATGCATACCGGCATGCTCGCCGCCGGCGCGCTCACCGCGCTGACCAGCCACACCCTGAAGACCGCGACGCGCGGGATGATCAACACCTCGCCCGAGCCGGTCAGCAACTGGACGGCATCGATCGTCGAGGACACCACCACCGTCGGCGCGCTGGCACTGCTCTGGACGCATCCGTGGGTCGCCTTCGGGCTGGCGATGGCGGTCACCATCACCGTGCTGCTGCTGATGTGGTGGCTGTGGCGCAAGCTGAGCCGCCTGCACCGCCAGTTGCGCGACACCCTCCAGGGCAAACCCGCGATCGATGCCGATCGCGATCAATCCTCGGCGGCGTGAGTCACCGGCACGCGCTGCTGGATCGGACGCCGCCGCCCCTGGTGGTTGAACAGCAACGCGCGTGAACGTGGATCGGGTTGCGGGATCGCGCCCTGCCCGGCGATATCGCGCGCCAGCGGCGCGAGGTGGTGCAGGGCCGAGGCATAGACCCGGCGCTTGAACATCACCACGTTGTCGATCGGATACCAGAAATCGACCCAGCGCCAGCGGTCGAACTCGGGATGCTCGGTGGCGTCCAACCTCAGGTCGGACTCCTGGCCCTTGAGCTTGAGCAGGAACCACACCTGCTTCTGGCCGATGCAGACCGCGCGTTCCTGGCGGCGGATCGCCCGTGGTGGCAGGCGGTAGCGCAGCCAGCCGGGCGTCGCCCCCAGTACGTCGACGTGATGGGCCTGCAAGCCGGTCTCTTCCTCCAGCTCGCGATACATCGCCTCCAGCGGCGTCTCGTCGCTGTTCATCCCGCCCTGCGGGAACTGCCAGCCGTCACGGCGTATGCGCCGTGCCCAGAACACACGCCCATCCTCGTGCATGAGCACGATGCCCACGTTGGGGCGATACCCGTCCGGATCGATCACGATGCGGACTCCAGAAACTTGACTGCCATCGACTCTGCCACGCGAAATGTGACGGAACAACAGCATTGACGTCCCGCCCGCAGCCATGCAAAATTACGGGTTCCCCGCGCTTGCCGTGGGCATTTCGGCTATGTAGCTCAGCCGGTTAGAGCACAGCACTCATAATGCTGGGGTCGGTGGTTCGAGTCCACCCATAGCCACCATATGCAAAGCCCCGCTGTCGCGGGGCTTTTTGCTTTTCAGGGCCTGGACCAGGGCGAGCGCGGCAGGCCCCAGCAACAATGCGTAATCGGCGAAGCACGCCAGCTCCCAGCGCATGCCCAAATCGGGCAGCGGATGGCGCATGAGCAGTGGCAACAGGATATGGAACTGGAAGATGTAGAAGGCACCACCGTAGAGCGCACCCAATGCCGCGATGCGCACGACCGGCCTTCCGGGTTCAAGCAGGCGACCGAGCGGGAACACCCCGAAAATCATCAGCAGCATCATCGCCAGCTGGACGAAGATTCCGATCACTGCGATCTCCAGCGGCGCCATCGACCTGACATCGACAATCCAGCGCGCGACCGAGCGCAGGATGCGATCGAGCGGGACATTCCAGTAGATGGCGGCAATGGCGAGATCGATCGCGCCCATCGCCGCGGCGACGAGGATCATCAGCCCGGCGGCAGTCCACGCCCCGGAAACCTGCCCGATATTCGTGATCCGGCGCATTGCGATCGCCCATGGTGGCCCGAGCCCAGCATACAAAGCACGTTCGCGGCGGCAGAACCGATTCAGGCGACAACGCCAGGTCCAATCGGGCAACGCCGGGAATACCTGCGACAATGCGCACCGCATGGATATCTTCAAAGTCTTCACCCTCGAGGCCGCCCATCGCCTGCCCAACGTGCCGGAAGGCCACAAGTGCGCGCGCCTGCACGGCCACAGTTTCCGGGTCGAACTGCGCGTACGCGGCGAACCCGGCGCGGATACCGGCTGGGTGATGGATTTCGCCGATATCAAAAGCGCATTCGGGCCGATCTACGACCAGCTGGACCACCACTATCTCAATGACATCCCCGGTCTCGAGAATCCGACCAGCGAACGCCTGGCGATGTGGATCTGGGAGCGCCTGAAGCCGAGCCTGCCCCTGCTGGCCGAGATCGTGGTCCACGAAACCTGCACCTCGGGCTGCCGCTACAGCGGTTGAATCTGAACGATTCAGTATATTCAGGCCGGATTGTTGCGCCGCACAAAAAATCGAGCTATGCTGCACCGCACAAATCGGCATTCCGCCGATTTATCACGGAGCATCACCATGTACCAGCAGTTCAACGACCAGTTCGCCGCGAACACGCGCCAGTACGCTGAGACTGCCGCGCACATCAACCGCCTCGCCATGCAGAACGTCGAACACGTGTTCGGCCTGCAGCTGGCTGCGCTCGAAGAGAACACCGGCGCCGCTTTCGCCTACTTCAACCAGCTGCTCGACGTCCGCGACCTCAACGGTCTGCGTGAAGTCCTGCCGGCCGGCGTCCAGATCGCCCGCGGGAACATCGAGCGCGCCGTCGTTGCCGGTCAGGAAGCCTACGAGTCCACCGTCAAGACCAACGAGACCATCGGCCAGATCGCCAAGGGTCAGTTCGAGCAGGCCACCAAGAAGGCCACCGAACAGGTCGAGAAGGTTGCCAAGACCGCCGGCCGTCGCAAGTAAGATCGCTGCACAACGACCACCCCATGGTTGTGGAGAGCCCGGCTTAGGCCGGGCTTTTCTTTTGGATGATGATCAGGCTTCGCGCGCCGCGGCAAGATCGGCGCAGACAGCGGCGGTGTGCTCGTCGGCGGGGAAGGCGCAATCGATGCGCATCTCGTCCAGCGTCACGTTGCGCGGCGTCGAGAAGGTGGTGATGGTTTCGAAGAAGCTGAGATCGCCGCGACTGCTGCGGAAGGTCATCGTCAGGATCGGCGACGGTGCGCCAAGGGCATCGCGATGGCGCCAGTCGCCGGGCACGCCGGGATAACGCAGGATCTCCTCCAGCAACGCCTGCCCGCGGCCATCACCCGGTGAAGTGACGATTTCCTGATGGAGGTGGCGGATGAATTTTTCCGCGACCTCTTCCCAGTTGACGATGAAGGCGCGGATGTCCTCGGGATCGAAGACCTGGTGGAGGATGTTGCCGTGCGGACTCTGGCGTCCCGACATCACCAGCTGGTTGATGCGGATGGCGCCGTCGTTGACCTGCAGCACGTTCCAGTAGCGATCGAGCACGAAGGCCGGATACGGTTCCTGGTGCGCGACGATCAGCCCGACCGCGCGCCGCATCATGTCCAGCGCCGGCGCATCGAGCGCGGTTTCGGCGTAATGCGGCGCGTAACCGGCGGCGACCATCAGCGCATTGCGTTCGCGCAGCGGCATCGCCAGTACGTCGGCGATCCGCGCGAGCACGCCGCGTCCGGCCTGCGCCTTGCCGGTTTCGATATAGCTGAGATGGCGGGTGGAGATGCCCGATTCCAGCGCGAGATCGAGCTGGCTGAGCCGGCGCAGTCCGCGCCATTCGCGCAGCAAGTGCCCGATCGGCGGATGGGTCATCGTGTTGCTCAACCTTGCCACTCCAGCACGGCCAGTCGCGGCACCGGCAGCACGCGATCGAGGATGGCGATGTTGTCGTCGCGATGCGACATCTGCGGATCGATGCCGTTACCGATCCAGCCGACCAGGTCGCAGCCGTCGGCGAGGATCGCCCGCGCGGTTGCGCGCGCCTGGTGCACGCAGCCCAGGCGGAGGCCGACCACCATCACCACCGGCAGGTTGAGCGAACGCACCAGTTCCGATTGCTCGAACACCGGCATCAACGGCGCCAGCCAGCCGCCGACGCCTTCGACGACCACGCCATCGGCGATCTGTGACAAACGGAAATGCGCGGCCACGATGTTGATCGGATCGATGGCGACGCCGGCATCGCGCGCGGCGAGTTCCGGCGCCAGCGGCAGTTCCAGCGCATACGGATTGACGTCGGCATAGGGCGCTTCGACATTCGATGCCGCGATCAATGCTTCGGCGTCCTCGCTGCGCCATTCGCCATCGCGCCACGCGCAGCCGCTCGCCACCGGCTTCATGCCGACGACGCGCCGGCCTTCCAGCGCGAGCTGGCGCAGCAGCCATGCCGAGGCATGCGTCTTGCCGATGCCGGTATCGGTGCCGGTCACATAACAATTGCGGGGCAGCGCGTTCATTCTTTCATTATCACCAGAAGTCGGGCGCGATAAACTGTGCCGATGTTCACTGCCTCCACCCTCGCCGGCAGCAAGTCGGAACAGTACGCACAGTTGCTGGAACAGGCCGAAGCCCTGCTCCACGACGAGCGCGACCGCATCGCCAATGCCGCCAACCTGTCGGCCTTGGTCTACCACGCGCTGCCCGCGCTCAACTGGGTCGGTTTCTATCTCTACGACGGCACCGAACTGGTGGTCGGGCCGTTCCAGGGCCTGCCGGCCTGCGTGCGCATCCCGCTCGACAAGGGCGTCTGCGGTGCCGCCGCGCGCACCCGCACCACCCAGCGCATCGAAGACGTCCACGCCTTTCCCGGCCACATCGCCTGCGATGCGGCATCGCGTTCGGAACTGGTGATGCCGCTGGTTGCAACCGACGGTTCGCTGATCGGCGTGTTCGATCTCGACAGCCCGGAACCGGGCCGCTTCGACGCGGAGGACCAGCGCGGGCTGGAAGCGGTTGCGGCGGTGTTCGTGAAGTCGCTGGGGTGAGACCGGCGCGCTCAGGCGCGCGTATCGACCACCACCACCTCGATCCCGAGGCGCTGCAATCCCTCGCGATATTCGTCGCTGATGCCGGGGTCGGTGATGACGACGTGGACCTGGTCGAGTTTGGCGATGCGATGCAGGCTGACGCGCCCGAATTTCGAGGCGTCGGTCAGCACCACCACCTTGCGTGCACGTTCGACCATGCGATGGTTGAGGCTGGCCTCGGCTTCGTCGTGGGTGGTCAGGCCGAATTGCAGGTCGAAACCGTCGACGCCGAGGAACAATGTGTCGAAGCCGTAGGAGTTGAGACTGGCTTCGGCCTGCGCGCCCTGCAGCGACAACGCCTGTTTGCGCAACAATCCACCGGTCAAACGCAATTCCACGCCAGGCGCATTCGCGAGCTCCCAGGCGATGTTGAGGCCGTTGGTCATCACGATCAGGTCGCGGTGATCGCGCAGGTGGTGCGCCAGCATCATCGTGGTCGAACCGGAATCGATGATGATGTTGTCACCGGGATTGACCAGCTGTGCCGCACGGGCGCCGATGGCGTCCTTGACCGGGTGGTTCAGCACGTCCTTCTCGTGGATGTCCTGTTCCTGCGGCGGCGTGCGCACCAGGGTCGCGCCACCATGGGTCCGGGTCGCGAGTCCTTGCGATTCGATGTGGCTGAGATCGCTGCGGATCGTCACCGACGACACGTCGAAGCGCTCGACCAGATCGGCGACGTGGACGCTGCCGTGCTCGACCAGCGACTGGAGGATCTGTTCCCTGCGGCGACGGGTATTGCGCATGGCGGGCGGCGAAGATTGCATCGGCTGAAGATTAACCTGCCGCGCGTGCCGGGGCGCGATTGCGGGCGCAGGCGCGGGCGTATTCGCCCAGGCGCCCGGCGACCTTGTCGCGCACCAGCGCCAGCGGATCGTCCTGCAGGCGCTCTTCGAACAGCTCGAGCGCCTGCTCCGGCAGGACATGGCTTACCAGCATCTTCGTTGGCGCGTGGCAGCGCAGGTTGGCAACGAGTTGGTCGACCGCGGCACGCAGCGCGGGATCACCCCAGTAGTAGCGGCAGCGATCGCTCAGGGCGTATTTGCGCAACAGGTGAAGTTGATGCGCATCGCCGTGGTAGTGCTGCTGCCAGTTCTTCGGATTGCGCACCATCGCGTCGTCGAGCACCGCGACAAGATTCGAACGCTCGGCTTCCGTCACCAGTTCGTCTTCCATCGTGGCCAGCGCGAACAGCGCTTCGCGCCAGGCGAAGGTGGCGGCCGGGCCGACCTTGAGGATGGCGAAATGATCGCGCACCAGCGCGTGCAGCGAGTCTTCCGTCTGGTAGTCGGTGGAATGCGCCTCGAAGACGATGCGCGGTTGCGCTTCGAGGAAGCTCGAGAGTTCTTTCGCCGCCGGCGGATCGTAGTGGTGGACATCGCTGTGATCGAAATCGACGCCGGGCTGCACCACCATCGCGATGACGCGTTGCCATGCTCCCGCGAGATCGGGCGCGGAGAACGCCCGTGCGTGGATTTGCAGCGTCTTCGCCGCGGCCTGCGGCGTCGTCACCTGCAGGCCCGCATCCAGCGACGCCTCGCCGCCCGGCGTCGGCACTTCGGTGCCGATCACGTAGACCGGCGGCGGCAGGCCCGCATCCATTGCCGTGGTTTCGGCGATGCGCGCCAGCAATGCCGAACGTTCGGCGACGATCTCGTCCGGCAACGGCACCGGATCGTCGGCGCAGGACATGCTGCAATCGAGATGGATCTTCCCGAAGCCGGCGGCGACATAGGCGCGGATCAATTCCTGCGCATGCGCCATCGCTTCCGCGGCCGGCAGCTTCTGCCAGGCATTGGGGCCGAGGTGGTCGCCGCCGAGGATCAGGCGTTCGCGCGGGAAGCCATGCCTGCGCGCGAGTTCCAGCAAATACTCGCGGAACTGCAGCGGCGTCATCCCGGTGTAGCCGCCGAACTGATCGACCTGGTTCGATGTCGCCTCGACCAGCAGCGGCGTGCCGTATTCGCTGGCGACGTCCATCGCGGCGAGCAGCACCTGGTCGTTGCTGCAGCAGACGCTGCAGATGCCGACCGCTTCGCCGGCGCGATGTGCATCGATGATGGACTGGAGGAGGAGGGACACGTCAGGCTCCGATCGATTCTGTTGGTGGATTCACGGCGTCGCGCCGTGCTGGCGTGCCAGCAGCGCGGCACCGCGCGCACCACCGGCATCGCCGAATGCCGGCGGCAAAATCGGCGGCACGGTGGTATTGCGGAAAAGATGCGCGGCGATCGCCGCCGGCAAGTCGCGATACAGCGATTCCAGCTTCGACAGGCCGCCACCGAGCACGATGGCGTGCGGATCGAATGCCTTGATCACGTCGGCAAGCGCATGGCCGAGCAGGTCGAGATGGATCGCCAGCGCGCGTGTCGCCGCATCGTCACCCGCGTGTGCCGCAGCGATCACCGCACCGGCATCGACGGCATCGCCTCCGAGATGGCGATGGAGGCGCGCCAATCCGGTGCCCGAGACATAGCACTCGATGCAACCGTGCAGACCACAGGCGCAGTCGTGGATCGGCAATCCATATTTCGCGACCAGCGTCGCCGGCACGCCCCAGTGGCCCCACTCGACGCCGAGGCGGTTGTTGCCGGAAACCAGCCGTCCCTCGATGCAATATCCGCCGCCGGCACCGGTGCCGAGGATGGCGCCGATCATCGTCGGATAACCGGTGGCGGCGCCGCCGTTCGCTTCCGAAATCGCGAAGCATTGCAGGTCGTTGCCGATGCACAGCGGTCGCTGCAGGCGCGCGCGCAGATCGGCGAGCACGGGCTTGCCGGTAATCGCCGGAACATTCACGCTGAAGCCAAGCCCGCTTTCGCGATCGATCACGCCGGGGACGCCGATGCCGACGGCATTGCACCGCCGTCCGAGTTCGGCATCGGCGTTCGCCACCAGCGTCGTGACGGCTTCGAGGAAGGCCGGATAGTCCTGCGTCGGCGTCGTCACCCGCTGGCGATGCAGCACGTGGAGATCGTCATCGCAGGCGACGAGCTCGATCTTGGTGCCGCCGACGTCGACGCCGTACCAGAGATGCGCGCTGCGCTCGCCGACCGGCTCAGCCATGGCGATGGATGGTGACGCCCTGGACGACGCGATTGACGGTGCCGTCCGGGAACGGGTTGTCGGGCGTGAAACCGAGCGCGACCGAACGCCGCAGCGCGTAGCGTTGCGCGAACGTCAGCCACAAGGGAGCCAGCCACGCATCCGGCAATACCGGAACGCGCAGAGTCACGTCATCGCTGTCGCCATCGACGGATGGACCGATCGACAGCACCTGGCCGGCGATGCCGTCACGACGCAATTCGTCGAGCAGGTCCTGCTCGTAGCGACGCGACAACGGTTGCGTGCTGCGCACGACCACCACCAGGGTATCGACATCGAGCAATGATTTCGGCCCGTGGCGGAATCCCAGTGGCGTGTTGGCGAACGCCGGCACGCGACCGGCGGTGAGTTCCAGCAACTTCAAGGATGCCTCGCGCGCCCAGCCTTCGAGCGGACCGCTGCCGAGCCAGATCACGCGCGCATGCGGTTTCTCCGCGAGCCTGGCGACCGCGTTTTCCCACTGCACCAACGCGTCCTCCCCGGACGCGGCAATCGCGCGTACCTGCGCGATGCGCTGCGGCCACGGTGCGTCGTCGAAAGTCGCGAGCGCGGCCAGCAACATGCAAGTGAGGCTGCTGGTCATCGCGAATGCGCGATCGCAACTCGCGAGCGGCATCAGCAAGGTGAAGGTATCGCCGCGATCTCGGCCACGACGCGCGAGTTCACCTTCGGCATTGCAGGTGATGTCGAGGAAACGCGTGGTCGCGACCTTGTCGCGCACCAGGTCGACGGCGGCGACGCTTTCCGGACTCGATCCGCTGCGTCCGAACGACACCAGCATGGTCGGACGATCGCGAACGAGATAGTCGTCCGGGTGCGTCAGCAACGACGTGGTGTGGATCGCCCGCACGTCCGCCGGCCATTGGGCATTGACGCGATCGGCAACCATTTCGGCGACGAAACCGGAGCTACCGGCGCCGGTGAAGATCACGCGATTGATCGGATCGCGCAGCCAGTCGCCGATGAACGTCGAGAGCGCTGCCTGTTCGCGCTCGAGAATGCCGGCGAGTTCTGCCCACAACGCCGGTTGCTGGACGATCTCGGCGTGGGTATGGCCACCACCGAGTTGCTGCCAATTCATGGGGTCTGAAGACGGAGTCGCTTGCATGGTTCAAGCCTATGGGGATCGGGCAACAATCGTCACTTTCTTTCGAAAAGTCAAATATCGAAAATAAATAGAAAGTTTCCGTTTTGCCACTGGTTCAGTTGCCGGATTGCGCGCTTGTCCTCGTCTGGAGCCTCTGTTCTATTCCCTGAATGCGCGATTGTGAAACTATTGCGCCGCACAATCTTTCGATTAACGCATTAATCTTGCATTTTATTTTCATTTTTGTTGACTTTTCGAAAAACGCTGCCCTAGAGTCGACCAATTGCTTTCACATGCCGCTTACAACTCGGCGCTTCGGGGGTCAGCTTGTCGATTCACGCACCACGCAAGAACGGTTTGGCCATCGCAATGGCGATATCCCTCCTTGCCGTCGCCCACCCGGCCCTTGCCGACGCCGTCGGCGATCTCCGAGCCATCTCCACCGTTGCCGACAACAGCGCGACCGCATGGGAGATCACCACCGCGACCGGCGACCGCCTGCGCATCGACGTGCTGCGCGCCGACCTGATCCGCGTCCAGGCCGGACGCAACGGCGTGCTGGCACCTTCGGGCGACAAGGCGACGCCGATCGTCGCCCCGCAATCCGCAAGCAAGGTCGCGGCGACATTCGAACAGGACGCCAGCGAGATCCGCATCCGCACCGATGCGCTGGTCCTCCATGTGCAGCGCCATCCGCTGAAGCTGTCGCTCGATCGCATCGACGGCGGCAAGGCGATTCCGCTGTGGCACGAACTGCAGCCGCTCGACCTCGCCAAGGAACAGAGCGTGCAGGTGCTGTCCAGCGTTGCCGGCGAACGTTTCTTCGGCGGCGGCCAGCAGAACGGCCGCTTCGAATTCAAGGGCCGCGAAGTGCCGATCTCGTATTCCGGCGGCTGGGAAGAAGGCGATCGCCCGAGCCCGGCGCCGATGCTGCTGAGCTCGCATGGCTGGGGCATGTTGCGCAACACCTGGAGCGACGGCGACTACGACCTGCGCCAGGCCGACGCCACGACCTTGCTGCACAAGGAGGATCGTTTCGATGCCTACTACTTCGTCGGCGCCGACCTGCACGCACTGCTCGACCGCTACACCGCGCTGACCGGCCGCGCGAAGATGCTGCCGCGCTGGGCGCTGTCCTACGGCGACGCCGATTGCTACAACGACGGCGACAACAAGAAGAAGCCCGGCACCGTGCCGCAACGCTGGAGCGACGGCCCGACCGGCACCACGCCCGACGTGATCGACAGCGTGGCGAAGAAGTATCGCGAAAACGACATGCCGGGCGGCTGGATCCTGCCCAACGATGGTTACGGCTGTGGCTACACCGACCTGCCGAAAACGGTGCAGGGGCTGGCGAAATACGGCTTCCGCACCGGGCTGTGGACGGAAAACGGCGTCGCCAAGATCGCCTGGGAAGTCGGCACCGCCGGCACCCGCGTGCAGAAACTCGACGTGGCGTGGACCGGCAAGGGTTACCAGTTCGCGATGGACGCGAACCATTCCGCCTACGACGGCATCTTGAACAACTCCGACTCGCGTCCGTTCCTGTGGACGGTGATGGGCTGGGCCGGCATCCAGCGTTACGCAGTGGCATGGACCGGCGACCAGAGCGGCAGTTGGGACTACATTCGCTGGCACATCCCGACGCTGATCGGTTCCGGCCTGTCCGGTTATGCGTATGCGACCGGCGATGTTGACGGGATCTTCGGCGGCAGCCCGGAAACCTTCACCCGCGACCTGCAGTGGAAGAGCTTCACGCCGGTGCTGATGGGCATGTCGGGCTGGTCGGCGAACGAGCGCAAGCATCCGTGGGCCTTCGACGAACCCTATCGCAGCATCAACCGCGATTACCTCAAATTGAAGATGCGCCTGACGCCGTACATGGTCGGGCTGACGCGCGAAGCGGAAAACACCGGCGCGCCGATCGTGCGCGGGTTGATGTGGGACTACCCGCAGGATCCGCAGGCGTTGACCGAAGCGCACAAATACGAATTCCTGCTCGGCCGCGAATTGCTGGTGGCGCCGGTGTATCGCAGCCAGGCGGCGACGCGTGGCTGGCGTCGCGACATTCATCTGCCGCAAGGTCGCTGGATCGATTACTGGGATGGTCGCCAGGTGAGTGCGCCGGCACAGGGCATGCAGATCGATCGCCAGGTCGAGCTGAAGACGCTGCCGATCTTCGTGCGCGCCGGTGCGATCCTGCCGATGTATCCGGAAATGCTGTTCGACGGCGAGAAGGCGCTCGACACGGTGACGTTCGATCTCTATCCGCAGGGTGAATCGCATTACACCCTGTACGAGGACGACGGCAACACGCGGCGCTACCAACAAGGCGAATCGAGCGAACAGGCGATCACCGTGCAGGCGCCGACGCAAGGCAGCGGCGAAGTGCGCGTGCATCTCGATGGCGTGAAGGGCCAGTACGCCGGCCAGTTGCCACAGCGCCGCTACGCGCTGCGCGTGTTGAGTCGCCAGCGTCCGAACGCGGTGCAGATCGATGGTCGCGCCCTGCCCTTCATCGCCGATCGCAAGTCGCTGGCCACGGCGAACGAAGGCTGGACCTTCGACCGCAACGATCGCCACGGCAGCGTGCATGTGCGCACCGCGAGCTTCGACATCCGCGGCGCGCACGACATCCGCTTCGATATCCCGACCGCTGCCGCGATCGCCGACGACGTGTTCCCGAATGCACCCGCCTTGGGTCGCGCACTGCCGGCCGACAGCATGGTGGTGGTGAATCGCCCGACCGAAGAACCAGGCCATGCGCTGGAAAACGCCTTCGATGACGATGCCGGCACCTGGTTCCGCACCGTGCGCAACCAGGCCATCCACACCGGCGCACCGGAATGGACGGTCGGTTTCGGCGAACGCAAGCTGATCGACGGCATCGAATTGGCGCCGCGCAACGACAAGAACTGGAAGTACGGCCAGATCCGCGACTACGAGATCTACATGGCCGACAGCAACGGTGAATGGGGCGAAGCAATCGCGCGCGGCCAGCTCAAGCTGTTGCAGGGCACGCAGGAGATCGAATTCGCGCCGCACGCCGGACGCCTGCTGCGCTTTCGCGTGCTGAGCGTGCAGAACCCGGAAGGCGACAACGCGAGCAACACCGACCCGATGGTGCTGGCCGCGCAAGGTGGTTCCGCCCGCGCCTTCGATGCACTGCAGCCGCGCGACGTCGGCCCGATCACGCTGTCGACCTTC
>JAEKKW010000092.1 GCA_019510195.1 Lysobacterales bacterium
TGGGGCGCTCGCGCACCAGCTCCACCGGAGGACGACGCGACTGCGCGCTGCTGCGCTCGTAGCTGTCAGTGCGCGGGGCGATGCGGCCGGCGTTGACCGGGTTGAGGCCGGTGGCGACGACGGTGACGCGCACTTCGTCCTGCATGTCGGGATCGAGCACGGTGCCGATGACGACGGTCGCGTCTTCCGAAGCGAAGTTCTCCACCGTGCGCCCGACTTCGTCGAACTCGGCCATGGTGAAGTCGGGGCCGGCGGTGATGTTGACGAGGATGCCGTTGGCGCCGGACAGGTTGACGTCGTCGAGCAGCGGGTTCTGGATCGCGGCTTCGGCGGCGGCCTGGGCGCGATCGTCGCCGCGTGCGTGGCCGGTGCCCATCATCGCCAGGCCCATCTCGCTCATCACGGTGCGGACGTCGGCGAAGTCGACGTTGATCAGGCCCGGACGGACGATCAGGTCGGCGATGCCCTGCACCGCGCCCTGCAGCACGTCGTTGGCGGCACGGAACGCCTGCACCATCGTCGCGTTGCGGCCGAGCACGGTGATCAGCTTCTCGTTGGGGATGGTGATCAGCGAATCGACGTGCTGCGACAGTTCCTCGATGCCCTTGAGCGCAACCTGCATGCGGCGGCGGCCTTCGAACGGGAACGGCTTGGTGACGACGGCGACGGTCAGGATGCCCATCTCCTTGGCCAGCTGCGCGACGACGGGTGCCGCACCGGTGCCGGTGCCGCCACCCATGCCGGCGGTGATGAAGACCATGTCGGCGCCGTGCAGCGCCTCGATGATGCGTTCGCGATCCTCCAGCGCGGCCTGGCGGCCGACTTCCGGATTCGCGCCCGCGCCGAGGCCCTTGGTGACGTTGCCGCCGAGCTGCAGCTGCATCTTCGCGCCACAATTCTTGATCGCCTGTGCGTCGGTGTTGGCGGTGATGAACTCCACGCCATCGACACTGCTGTTGACCATGTGCGCCACGGCATTGCCGCCGCCGCCGCCCACGCCGACCACCTTGATGACCGCATTCGGGGTCATCCGCTCTACCAATTCAAACTGTGCCATGTGTATACCCTCGCTGGTGTGTTTCGTGATGCCATTGGCGGGATGCGCCTCCCGTGGATCCTCTGGCGATGTGTTGCATTGCTGCGTTGCTGTTGCTTCGTTTCGTGTTGCGATGTCGCACTTCGTTCCGTCATGGCTCGCGGCTTCAGAACTCGCCGCGATACCAATCCTTCAATTTGTTGAGAAGACCGCCGGCGCGGCCGCCGCCCGACAGCAGCGGGCGCGAACGCCGCGGTTGTTCGTGTTGCGCGCCCATCAGCAGCAGGCCGACGCCGGTGGCGTGCACCGGGTTGCCAACCACTTCGCCGAGACCGGTGACGTGCTGGGGAATGCCGATGCGCACCGGCATCTGCAGCATTTCCTCGGCCAGTTCGACCACGCCTTCCATCTTCGCGGCGCCACCGGTCAGCACCATGCCGGCGCGCACCAGTTCCTCGAAGCCCGATCGGCGCAGTTCCGCCTGCACCATCTCGAAGATTTCCTCGTAACGGCCCTGCACCGCGTGCGCCAGCGTCTGGCGCGGCAGGCGGCGCGGCGGGCGATCGCCCACGCTCGGCACCTGGATGGTTTCTTCCGCGGTGGTCATCTGCGCCAGCGCGCAGGCATAACGCACCTTGATCTGCTCGGCTTCCGGCGTCGGCGTGCGCAGCATGTGGGCGATGTCGCTGGTGACGTGGTCGCCGGCGATCGGCAGCGATGCCGTGTGCGAGATCGCGCCCTGCACGAACACCGCGATGTCGGTGGTGCCGGCGCCGAGATCGACCAGGGCGACGCCGAGCTGGCGTTCGTCTTCGGTCAATACTGCGGTCGCCGACGCAAGGGATGCCAGTTCGAGCTCGTCGACCTGCAGGCCGCAGCGCTGCACGCACTTGACGATGTTGGTCGCGGCGGATTGCGCGCACACGACCAGGTGCGCATGCACTTCCAGGCGCACGCCGCTCATGCCGACCGGGTTGCGGATGCCTTCCTGGGAATCGTCGAGCACGTATTCGCGCGGAATGGCGTGGAGGATGCGCTGGTCGGCGGGGATCGCCACGGCCTTGGCGGCGTCGAGCACGCGATCGAGGTCGTCGTAGGTGACTTCGCTGTCGCGCAGCGGGACGATGCCCGGCGAATTGCGGCACTGGATGTGGTTGCCTGTGATCGAGGCGTAGACCGAACGGATCTCGCAGCCGGCCATCAGTTCGGCTTCCTCGACCGCGCGCTGGATCGACTGCACGGTCGATTCGATATCGACCACCACGCCGCGCTTGAGCCCGCGCGATTCGTGGGTGCCGAGGCCGATCACTTCGATCGGATTGCCCGGGGAGTATTCGCCGACCAGTGCGGTCACCTTGGAGGTGCCGATGTCGAGTCCGACGATGAGCGACTTGTCGCCTTTGCGATTCATGAGATGCGGTACGCCATGAGTGGAACGTGGAGCGGAATGCGGAATGTGGTTGCGATCGGTGTCGGCAACGACGCGGGCAATGCCGGCGCCGGCTTGGCCGCCGGTGTTGCGGGCGCCCCGCTCCACACCAGCGCGAAACCATTGGTGTAGCGAAGATCCGCGCGTTGCAACGGACGGCCCTGTTGCGCGACCAGGCGCGGCATCAATCCGGCGAAGCGTTCGATGCGCGCTTCGGCATCGTTGCGGCCGACGATCACTTGCGTGCCGTCGGACAGCGTCATGCTCCAGCTGCCGCGACGATCCTGTGTCAGTGCATTGACGCCGATGCCCGCGGCCGCGAACAGTTCGCGCGACTTGGCGTAGAGCGCCAGCACGTCGGCGACATTGCGCGGATCGCCATCGAGTTGCGGCATGCCCTTGGGTAGCGCCATGCCGTCCTGGCGCGGGAACAGCAGGCCCTTGTCGGACACCAGCTGCGACTTGCCCCAGTAGGCGAACGGGCGCTGCGCATCAACCTTGACATCGATCTCGTCGGGCCAGCGCTTGCGCACTTCCGCGTGCGCGACCCACGGCAGCGCCGACAGCGCGGCTTGCGCCTTGTGGAGGTCGGTGGCGAAGAAACCGCGACGGGTCAGCGGCGAAAGCGTCGTGCGCACTTCGGCGGCGTCTGCAGCGCTGAGCTCGCCTTCGACATGCAGCTTGCGGAACGGGAAGCGCTCGGTGCCGATCCAGCCGTTGAGCACGGCGACTACCGGCAGCACGATCACGCCGATCGCCACCAGTCCCGCGAGGATGCGCAGCAGGTTCCTCATGCGGAGCCCTCCCGCGTTTGCTCGAGAATCCGCCAGCACAGTTCGGCGAAATCGATGCCGAGCTGCGACGCCGCTTTCGGCACCAGCGAATGGCTGGTCATGCCCGGCGCGGTGTTGACTTCCATCAGCGCGAAGCGACCATCGGCGTGACGCATCACGTCGACGCGACCCCAGCCGCTGCAGCCGGCGCTGCGGAAGCCGGCCATGGCCAGGCGACGGATCTCGGCTTCGTCATCACCCGACAAACCCGGGCAGATGTACCGGGTGTCATCGGAAATGTATTTGGCGTGGTAGTCGTACCACTCGCCCGGCGGCACGATCTTGACCGACGGCAGCGCGAGATCGCCAAGGATGCCGACGGTGTATTCGCCGCCGGCGACCAGCTGCTCGGCCAGCAGTTCGTGTTCGTAGGTCTTCGCGAATTCGACCGCGGGCGCGAGATCGTCTTCACCCATCACGCGGAACACGCCGACGCTCGATCCTTCCGCCGACGGCTTGATGAACACCGGGAAGCCGAGTTCGCGCACCGCAGCGGCAACATCGGCGCCGGCAGGCAGGCGCACGAAGCGCGCGGTCGGCAGGCCTTCCGCCAGCCATACCTGCTTGGTGCGGATCTTGTCCATCGTCAGCGCGCTGCCGAGCACGCCGGGGCCGGTGTACGGCACCGCGAACGATTGCAGCAGACCCTGCAACACGCCGTTCTCGCCATCACCGCCATGGAGGATGTTGAACACGCGATCGAAGCGCTTCGCGGCGAGCTGTTCGACCAGCGCCGGGATGCCATCGATGCCATGGGCATCGACGCCGCGCGAACGCAGCGCTTCCAGCACGTTGGCGCCGGAGTTCAGCGAGACTTCGCGCTCGGCGCTGACGCCACCGAACAGCACGGCGACACGACCGAACACGGCGGCATCCTTGGCGCGCAACGCGGGCACGGTGATCGCGCTCATGCCGCGCCCTCCTGCGTCGTGAAGCCTTCGCGCGCCAGTTTCTGTGCTGCGGCCCCGATATCGCCCGCGCCCATCATCAGCAACAGGTCGCCGTCCTGGAGCACGTTGGCGAGCACGCCCGACAACTCGGCGGCGCTGTTCACCACCACCGGATCGACACGCCCGCGGGTGCGGATCGCGCGCGCCAGCGACTTGCCGTCGGCCCCGGCGATCGGCGCCTCACCGGCCGGATAGACCTCGGTCAGCAGCAACGCGTCGGTGGTCGCCAATACATTGGCGAAGTCGTCGAAAAGATCGCGGGTGCGGCTGTAACGATGCGGCTGGAACGCGACGACGAGGCGGTGATCGGGCCAACCGCCACGCGCGGCCTCGAACACCGCGGCGAGTTCGCGCGGATGATGGCCGTAGTCATCGACCACGGTGACTTCACCACCCTGCGGCAACGTCAGT
>JAEKKW010000023.1 GCA_019510195.1 Lysobacterales bacterium
CGTACATCGACATCTTCTTCAATCGCGCGAACAATGCCTCGCCGCCGAGATCAGTCCAGTCGCTCAACATCACCACGTAGTCGCGGTCGTAGCGGAATGGCTCAGGCTCGACCGGATCGATGATCAAGGGGCCGTACAAGCCGGACTGTTCCTGGAAACCGGAATGACTGTGGTACCAATAAGTGCCGGATTGCCGCACCGCGAATCGGTACAGATACGATTCGCCGCGATGGATGCCGGCGAAACTCAAGCCGGGCACGCCGTCCATGTTGGCGGGCAGCACCATGCCATGCCAATGGATCGAAGTTTCGTGACCCAGCATCGAATCCGCAGACAATGCGTTTGACACGCGCACGTTCACCGTTGTGCCTTCCTTCCAGCGCAGCAGCGGTCCCGGCAACGAGCCGTTGACGGTGATGGCTGGACGCACGCGCCCGGTGAAATCCACCGGTGTTTCGCCGATGGCGAGATCGAATTCCGTTCCCGACAACACGACAGGCTGGCCGGAAGATTTCAACGCCCAGCTCGCTTTGGGCCACAGGCCGAACGTGGCGGCTGCGCCGCCTGCGGCAAGCCCTTGCACGAATCGGCGACGCGACGGCTCGAAACCGCCATCCCGGCGGCCGAATGCATCGAATGACATGACAACTCCACGAAAATCTGGCGGCAACGAATGCCGCAGGCATGCGCGACCCAGTGACGCGCATGGTCAACAGCGCCGCGAAAGGCGCACGAGACCACCTAGCCGATGGGAGGTCGAATCAGATGCGGCAGCACCGGACCGACATGGCCTGGTTGCAATCGCGCAACGCGAATGACGTGCACATTCGGAGTCGCCATCAACGATGTCATGGACATCTGCATGGCGTGTACACACGCACACTGGCACACCCCGGACTTGCAGCAATCCGGTTGTGGTTGTGGATGCTTCTGATGGTTGCCGGCGGCATTGTCGCCATGTCCATGCTGTGTCTTCGCCGACATCCCGGCGTGTGCATGGCACGGCTGTTCCATCGCGACGTGCTGCGTCGCCTGCGCATGCATGGTTGCGGGCATCTGCCCCGCTCCGTGAACCGGCATGGCTGCAGATGCCATGCCACTGGTGACCAGTGACAGGCTGAGGGCGACGCGCAGCAGGAGCGACCACAGGTCTTCAGTTGGGGTACAGCCTATTGACGAGGCCTGATTTGGTGTTATAGTTCAATACAACACCAGTCGAACAGGACGCCGCCATGAACATCGGAGCAACCGCCCGCAGACACGGCACCACCGCTCTGTTGGGTTTCGCCATCGCCGGCTTCGGTACCGCCACCGCATTGGCGGGATCACCGCCAATGCCGGCAGCGCTGCCCGCAGCCCCTTCACTTTCCACCGCATTGCCCGTTGCCGCACCGGTCGCTGTCGCCAAGGCGCGCCCGGCCCAGGCCCGGCCCGGCAGGGCGATTCGCATCCGCCGCCAAGCCCAGGCGGTTCCGTTCTTCGCCTTCCCGCCAAGGATCTGACATGTCACCCGTGCAATGGGCCGACGGCAGCCCGATTTACCGTCAACTCAAGGAAAAGGTCATCGCCATGATGCTCGATGGAGTTCTCAAGCCGGGCGATGCCCTGCCCTCCGTGCGCCAGGTTGCCGCCGAATACCAGCTCAACCCGATCACCGTCTCGCGCGCCTACCAGGAACTGGCGGATGAAGGCATGGTCGAGAAGCGCCGCGGCCTCGGCATGTACGTCACCGACAGCGCCCGCAACCAGTTGCGCAACAACGAGCGCGAACGCTTCCTCAAGGAAGAATGGCCGCTGATCCTGGAACGGATCCAGCGCCTCGGTTTCGAACCCGCCGAACTGCTTGATCCCAACAAGAAATGGAGCGCGCCATGACCGCCGTCATCACCGCACGCGGCCTGCGCAAGGCCTACAAGAACACCACCGCGCTCGACAATGTCAGCTTCGAGATTCCGTCCGGTCGCATCGTCGGCCTGATTGGTCCCAACGGCGCCGGCAAGACCACCGCGCTCAAGGCCATCCTCGGCCTGATCCCGTACGGAGGTTCGCTGGACGTGCTCGGTCGCGATCCGCAAACCCAACGCGATGCGCTGATGAATGATGTCTGCTTCATCGCCGACGTCGCCGTGCTGCCGCGCTGGCTGAAGGTCAAGCACGCCGCGGAATTCGTCGAAGGCGTGCATCCACGCTTCGATCGCAGCCGTTTCGAGCGCTTCATCGCCCATACCCAGCTGAAGCCGGACATGCGCGTCGGCCAGATGTCCAAGGGCATGATCGTGCAGCTGCACCTGGCGCTGGTGATGGCGATCGACGCCCGGCTGCTGGTGCTCGACGAACCGACGCTCGGCCTCGACATCCTCTACCGCCGCGAGTTCTACCAGCGCCTGCTCGAGGATTATTTCGACGAGGACAAGACGATCATCGTCACCACCCACCAGGTCGAGGAGATCGAACATATCCTCACCGACGTGATGTTCATCCAGGGTGGCAAGCTGGTGCTCAACGCACCGATGGAAGACGTCAGCCTGCGCTTCACCGAGGTGCTGGTGAATCCCGACCAGCTCGAGGCTGCCCGCGCACTCAAGCCGGTCAGCGAACGCGCGATGCCGTTCGGCAAATCCATCCTGCTGTTCGACGGCATTCCGCAGGCGCAGCTCGCCGCGCTCGGCGAAACCCGCAACCCGGGCATCGCCGACCTGTTCGTCGCCACCATGAAGGGGACCTACGCATGAACACCATCGTCAACAACGCGAATGCAGCGGCGCGCAGCGCACCGCATTCCACCCACCGCATGAAGACGCTGCTGAAGCGCGAGTTCTGGGAACACAAGGGCGGCTTCTTCTGGGCGCCGATCATCACCAGCTGCATCTTCCTGGTGTTCACCATCATCGGCAGCAGCGCCGGCCAGTTCGCGTTCCACAAGTTCCAGTCGCAATCGTCGTCGTGGGTTGTCAACATCGGCGGTCACGACGTGCCCGCCAACAGCGACAGCGTGCGCCAGGCCCTGGCCAATGCCTCGCCCTCCGATCTCGCGCAGATGCATGATGCAGTCAACGGCCTGCTGATGATGGCCGGCATCTGGCCGCTGATGGTGCTCGGTTTCGTGGTGTTCTTCTACCTGCTGAGTGCCCTGTTCGACGAACGCAAGGATCGCAGCGTGCTGTTCTGGAAATCGATGCCGATCTCCGACAGTGAAACGGTGTTGTCGAAGCTGCTGTCGGGACTGATCGTCGCGCCGCTGATCGCGATCGCGGTATCACTGGCCACCATGCTGGCCTTCGCCCTGATCGTCAGCGTGTTCATGCTCGGGAATGGCCTGCCGCTCGCCCTGCTGTGGTCGAATCTGGATCCGTTGTTGATCATCGGCCAGATGCTGCTCCTGGTGCCGCTGTATGCCCTGTGGGCGCTGCCGACGGCGGGCTGGTTGCTGCTGTGCTCGGCGTGGTCGCGTCGCGTGCCCTTCCTGTGGGCGGTGGGCGTCCCCGTGCTGACCGGTGCACTGGTGTCCTGGGCCGTGGCGTTGACCGGCATGTACCGCGATACCCCGGTGCTGGGCATGATGTGGAAACACGGCATCGTCCGCCTGTTGACCGGCACGTTCCCGGGCTCGCATGTGATCGGATTCGCCGATGCAATCCGTCATCACCATGGTCCGGAAAGCCTGCACGACGGACTCAGGTACTTCAATGGATTGAACGCCTGGGCCAGCCCCGCCCTGTGGATCGGCGCGGTCGTCGGCATCGCGATGATCTTCGGCGCCATCCGCCTGCGCCGCTGGCGCACCGAAGCCTGAGCCCCGCCGCCCATCGCGCCAATCAATTGATCCGGAGAACTTCCATGAGCCGCACCTCCAAACTCGTTTCACTGTCGCTCGCCACCGCATTGGTGGGTTGCTCGCCATCGCCCCAGCCAGCGGCAGCGCCTGCGCCGGGCAACACCGCGCAGACCGCAATCGGACAGGCTGCGCAGAACGCGATTGCCCAGGCCCGCACCAAGCTGGAGACCGAGAACATCAAGCTCGGCCAGGGCAATGGCATCAACATCAACGGCAGCAACAGGGCCGCATCCAATCAACCGCTGGCGGAAATCACCCCGAAGGGTGATTTCATCGTCGATGGCAAGACCGTCGCGGTCGATGCCAATCAGCGCGCACTCTTGCTCGACTACCGCAAGCACGTGATCGATATCGCCGGGATCGGCATGGCGATCGGCGTCAAGGGCGCGGATCTTGCCGGCACCGCGGTCAACGAAGCGCTGGCCAGCATCTTCACCGGCAAAACCGACCAGGTCGAAAAGCGCGTGAATGCCCAGGCTGAATCGCTGAAGGTGGAAGCGCAGCAGATCTGCGCCACTCTGCCGGCGATGCGCATGACCCAGGACAAGCTTGCGGCGGCGCTGCCGGCGTTCAGGCCCTATGCCACGATGACACAGGACGACATCGACAATTGCAGCAAGGACAATGGTGACCGCGTCGTCGTGCGCGGCCCGTCGTCTGGCCCTAACGCCGATTCCGACTCCGACGCCGATTCGGACTCCGGTTCCGCGGCAGCGGCTGCAGCCGCCGCGGCGATGCCGACTCCTCCTGTGCCGCCGACGCCGCCGGTGCCTCCAGTTCCGCCGAAGAACGACTTCGCGAGCATGGCCTGCGCCTTCCAGCGCCCGATCAGTCTCGCGCTCGATACCCGCGGCGTGCGCACGGTGCGCTTCGACTTGCAGAGTGACGACCTGACCGCGGATGCGATTGCCGGTGGCGCCACTGTCGGCGGTCGCGCCTGTGCATCGTCGCAGGCCTCGCTCGATTCCATGAAGGTGGAACAGCAACGCAACGGCGATGTCCTGACCGTGCGCGCCTGGCATACCGACGGTTTCACCGGTCGCTCCAACATCAGCATCGGCCCGATCCGCATGAGCCGCTACAGCGTGATGCAGTTGCAGGCGCGAGTGCCCGACAACGTGACGGTCGAGGTGACCGCCAAGTCCGGTGACGTGGTCGTGCGCAACGCGATGCGCACCAGCCTCGATCTCGGTTCCGGCGATGGCCAGCTGCTCGGCGTGCGCGGCGATGCCTTCGCCAAGCTGGGATCGGGCGACCTGGTCGTCGACGGCGCGCGCAGCCTGCGTGTCCTCAGCATCGGTTCCGGCGACGCCAAGCTGCAGAACATCGCCGGCGCCGTCAGCATCGACACCATGGGTTCGGGCGATGCCAGGGTTGCGAGCGCCGGATCGGTCGAAGTCGGCACCGTCGGCTCGGGCGATGTCACCGTCGGCGGCATTCGCGGCAATGTCCATGTCGGCACCGTCGGTTCCGGCGACGTCACCGCCAACGACGTGCAGGGTGATCTGCGCGTCGACACCATGGGTTCCGGCGACGTCAACCACAGGAACATCGGCGGCAAGATCTCGATCCCGAAGAAGAACGAGGACTGACCTTCCTGTATCAACGGTCCATTCGATCCGGCGCCTTCATGGCGCCGGATTCGTTTCCAGAACTGTCAGCCCGATGAACCGCCACCCGCGCCAATGCCACCCTTGGTGAGCTTGGCGGGATCGAGCAATCGCTTCAGTGTTGTCGCATCGAGCCCGCTGTCCTCGATCGCCACGTCCAGTACCGGGCGTTTCTCCTTGTAGGCGCGCTTGGCGATCGCCGCCGCCTTCTCGTAACCGATGACGGGATTGAGCGCGGTCACCAGGATCGGATTGCGCGCCAGCGCCGCATCGACGTTGTCGTGGCGTGCCTTCAATCCGGCAATGGCGCGATCGCCGAGCAGCGGCAACACGTTCGCCAGCAGGCGGATCGATTCCAGCAGGTCATTGGCGATCAGCGGCAGCATCACGTTGAGCTGGAAATTGCCGCTGGCACCGGCAACTGTGATCGCGGTGTGATGACCCATCACTTGCGCACACACCATGCACGCCGATTCCGGAATCACCGGATTGACCTTGCCCGGCATGATCGACGAACCTGGTTGCAGCGCCGGCAATTCGATTTCACCGAGTCCTGCCAGCGGACCCGAATTCATCCAGCGCAGATCATTGGCGATCTTGGTGACTGCGACCGCCAGTGCATTGAGCTGGCCGGAGAGTTCGACCAGATCATCCTGCGCCGCCAGTCCCTCGAACTTGTTGGCCGCGGATTCGAAGCGCACGCCGGTTCCGGCAGTGAGTGCCTGCGCCACCCGGCGACCGAACTGCGGATGGGCATTGATGCCGGTGCCGATCGCGGTACCTCCCAGCGGCAGGCGGCGCACGCGCTTCAATGCATCCTCGATGCGCGCCTGCGCGGAATCGAGTTGCGCCGACCACGCCGCGAATTCCTGCCCCATCGTCAGCGGCATCGCGTCCATCAGATGCGTGCGTCCGGTCTTGACCACCCTCGCCAGTGATTTGCCCTTGCGATCGATGGTTCGACGCAACTGCTTGACCGCCGGCAACAAGTCGCGCTGCACGGCGAGCACCGCGGCGACGCGGATCGCGCTCGGCACGGTGTCGTTGGAACTCTGGCCGAGATTGACGTGGTCGTTGGGATGGATCTTGCGACGGGCAGTGCTTGCGAGATGCGCGATCACCTCGTTGGCATTCATGTTCGACGAGGTGCCGGAACCGGTCTGGTAGACGTCGATCGGAAACTGGTCGTCATGGCGGCCGGCGGCGACACCGGCGGCGGCACGCGCGATCGCCTGGGCGCGACCATCGTCGAGCAGCCCCAGCCAGCCGTTCACTTCGGCGGCCGCGGCCTTGATCAGCGCCAGCGCATGGATGAATTCCGGCGGCATCGGGCGGCCCGACACCGGGAAATTGTCGATGGCGCGCTGGGTCTGTGCGCCCCACATGGCATCGGCGGGAACACGCAATTCGCCCATGCTGTCATGTTCGATGCGGAAGGTCTGGGCCATGGCGCGCTCCGGGAATCGAAAGTCAGCAGGATACGGTTAAAATATCGGGATGACCCATTCGACCCTCACCGCCCTCTCCCCGCTCGATGGCCGCTATGCCGGCAAGGTCGATGCGCTGCGTCCGATCTTCTCCGAATACGGCCTGATCAAGGCGCGCGTGAAGGTGGAGGTGGAATGGCTGCTGGCGCTGGCTGCCGAAGCGAAAATCGTCGAACTCAAGCCGTTCTCCGCTGACGCCCAGGCGCGCCTGCGCAAGTTCGCCGACACGCTGTCGGTCGCAGATGCCGCCCGCGTGAAGCAGATCGAGGCGACCACCAACCACGACGTCAAGGCGGTCGAATACCTGATCAAGGAACACCTGAAGGACGACGCGGAACTGGCGCCGGCCCTCGAATTCGTCCACTTCGCCTGCACCTCCGAGGACATCAACAACCTGTCCTACGCGTTGATGCTGCGCGAGGCGCGCGCCACGGTACTGCTGCCCAAGCTCGACGAAACCATCGCCAAGCTGAAGTCGATGGCGCACGATCTCGCCGCGCTGCCGATGCTGTCGCGCACCCATGGCCAGACCGCTTCGCCGACCACTGTCGGCAAGGAAATCGCCAACGTCGTCGCCCGCCTCGAACGCCAGCGTTCGGTGCTCGCCGCGCTGCCGATGCCGGGCAAGATCAATGGTGCGGTCGGCAACTACAACGCGCACGCCGTCAGCTATCCGGACATCGACTGGCCGGCGTTCTCGCAGCACTTCGTCACCTCGCTCGGCCTCGACTGGCAGCCCTACACCACACAGATCGAACCGCACGACGGCATCGCCGAACTCGGCGATGCGATGAAGCGCATCGACACCATCCTCATCGACCTGTCGCGCGACATCTGGGGCTACATCTCCCAAGGCTATTTCAAGCAGAAGCTGAAGGCCGGCGAAGTCGGCAGCTCGACCATGCCGCACAAGGTCAACCCGATCGACTTCGAGAACGCCGAGGGCAATTTCGGCATCGCCAATGCGCTGTTCGAACACTTCGCCGCCAAGCTGCCGATCAGCCGCTGGCAGCGCGATCTCACCGACTCCACCGTGCTGCGTGCGCTCGGCACCGCCTTTGGCCACGCGCTGATCGGTTTCGACGCCTTGCTGCGAGGCTTAAGCAAGCTGGAAACCAATCCCGAGCGCCTCGCCGCCGATCTCGACGCCAACTGGGAAGTGCTGGCCGAGGCCGTGCAGACGGTGATGCGCCGCCACGGCCTGCCGGAACCCTACGAACAATTGAAGGCGCTGACGCGCGGACAGGGCATCACCCGGGAATCATTGCGTGCCTTCATCGCGCAACTCGATTTGCCGGCCGATGCCAAACAGCGCCTGCTGGAAATGACGCCGGCAAGTTACATCGGCGCCGCCACGGAACTCGCGCGCAAGATCTGATGCGCCGTCGCAGGCATGAAAAAACCGCTCCCTTCGGAGCGGTTTTTGTTTGCGCGATCGATCACTTGGCGTGGTGGCCCAAGCCTTCGGCCTGGAGCGCCGCCTGCACCGCCGGACGCTCGCCAACACGCTTCTGGAAATCCGCCAGCACGGTGAACGCCGACAGATCGACGTGCACGGCCTTGGCCCAGCGCGTCACCGTGAACAGATAGGCGTCGGCAACGGTGAACTGCTCGCCCATCAGCCACGGCTGCCTGGCCAGGATCGCGTCGAGATAGGCGTAGCGCTTCTGCAGATAGGCCTTGCGGTTGGCGACGGTTGCTTCCGGCGTGTCCGCCGCGAACAACGGGCTGTAGGTCTTGTGGATTTCCGAGGTGATGTAGTTGAGCAGCGACTGCAGCTGGTACCGCGCCATGGTGCCATTGGCCGGAACGAGAGCGCTTTCCGGCTTGAGATCGGCCAGGTACTGGTCGATCGCCGGGCCTTCCGTGAGGATTTCGCCACCATCCAGTTCCAGCACGGGCACATAGCCCTTGGGATTGATCTCGAGGAAATTGCGACCGTCCGCGGTCTTCTTTTCCTTGAGGTCGACCTTGTCGAGCGCCAGGTCGATGCCGGCCTCGAGGGCGACGATGTGCGGAGCGAGCGAGCAGGCACCGGGGGAGTAATAGAGCTTCATGCGTTCTTCCTGGTCATGGATGGAGAATCGATGGCGGATCGTCATCGTCGCAGGCATCCTAAACCGATATGGTTACTGTTGGATATCACATAACCCTCTGTTACCGATAGAATGCGGTATCCCCGTAGTAACCAGTGATCTGCCATGGGCCTGCCCCTCCGTCGCAGCAAGGTCGAACCGCCACCGGTCTGTCCGCTCACCGAATGCATGGCGCTGCTACGTGGTGCCTGGTGCCCCAATGTGATCTGGTATCTCAGCGGCGGCCCACGTCGTTTCGGCGAGTTGCGGACAGACATTCCACGCGTGTCTGCGCGCGTGCTCACCGCGCGCCTGCGTGAACTCGAAGCGAAAGGCGTGGTCGCACGTGAAGTTCTGGCGACATCGCCGCCATCGGTGGAATACAGCCTGACCGAACTCGGCGAGGAACTGGTGCCGGCGATCCGCGCCATCGTCAGGGTCGGCACGCGCCTGAAGGAGCATGCGCATCCTGTGCCACGCAGGAAAGCCGCCTGAATCCGATTCCCGGAGGAACACGATGGCCATCTTCGCCGCGGCCTTGACCACCTGATTGCAGAAGGCGAACGCCGGCGCGTCGATCCCGCCATGCCCAACGAAGGCGCCGAGTTCCACACCGACGGCAGCATCACCCATCCCGGCGCGCCGACGCTGTTCGATTGATCTCCATCGATCGGCCTTGCGGCACAATGGCCGTCCAGTTCCCGCCGTGCCCGCCGTCCGTGCCGATCTTCAACGCCATGTTTCCGGTCATCCTCGCCTCCGCTGCCTTTGCCGGCTGGCAATCGCCCGCGACCGCCAGCGACGTTCCGCAATGCCCGGCAAACGCCAGTCCGATGGATGGCTGGAGCGACCGCGCGCCGCCGCGGAAAATCTTCGGCAATACGTATTACGTTGGCACCTGCGGCATCAGCTCGATCCTGATCGTCGGCAAGCAAGGCGCCATCCTGATCGACGGCGCCACCGAAAAGGCGCCCGCGGCGATCGAAGCGAATATCCGCGCCCTGGGTTTCAAGCTGCACGACGTGAAACTGATCCTGGGCACGCACGACCACAGCGACCACGCCGGTGGCCTGGCCCGGTTGCAGCGCGACACTGGCGTGCTGATGCTCGCGCGCACGCCCTCGGCTGCAACCCTTCGTCGCGGCGCCAGTGATCGCACCGATCCGCAGTTCGGACAGCTGGGCAAATTCCCGCCCGTCGCGAAGGTGCGTGTCATCTCCGATGGACAGACCATCACGCTCGGCGATCTGAAACTCGCGGCGCATGCCACGCCCGGACATACGCCCGGCAGCACGAGCTGGACCTGGCGATCCTGCGAAGGGGCCAAGTGCGTGGACATCGCCTATGCCGACAGCCTGACCGCGATTTCCGACAAGCAATACCGCTACAGCGACCATCCGGGATATGTCACGGCGTTCCGCCACACCATCGACACGGTGGCGTCTTTGCGCTGCGACCTGCTACTGACACCGCATCCGGCAGCCAGCGACATGCTGGCACGTTTCAACGGCAGCAAGCCGCTGGTGGATGCCGGTGCCTGCAAGGCGTATGCGCAACACGCGCGCGAAGGATTGCTGCAACGCCTCGCCGACGAAGCCAGTGGGAAAGCGCCATGATCGAAATCGATGCCATCGACGGTCCCTCGCCGCTGGGCATGGCGCCCGGGCGTTTCCTGCGCGATTACTGGCAGAAGAAGCCGTTGCTGGTCCGCAACGCCTTCCCCCATTTCGAATCGCCGATCCAGCCGGAAGACCTCGCCGGTCTCGCCTGCGAGGAAGGCGCACTGGCGCGCATCGTCAGCCACGATCAGGCAAACGATCGCTGGACGCTGGAAACCGGACCGTTCCCGGAAGAAAAGTTCCCGGCGATGCCGCACCACGACTGGACGGTGCTGGTGCAGGACGTCGACAAGTGGGACGCCGACGTCCGCGCCCTGCTCGATGCCTTCCCGTTCCTGCCGCGCTGGCGCATGGACGACATCATGGTGTCGTTCGCGGCGCCGGGTGGATCGGTCGGCGCGCACATCGACAACTACGATGTCTTCCTGCTGCAGGGCGTCGGCCATCGCCGCTGGCAGATCGACACCCACCCCGATCCCGAATCCGAATATCGCGACGACGTGCCACTGCGCCTGCTGCGCGATTTCAAGCCCGATCACGAATGGATCCTCGGGCCCGGCGACATGCTTTACCTGCCGCCGGGCGTTGCCCATCACGGCATCGCCGAGGATGCCTGCCTGACGATTTCAATCGGATTGCGCGCGCCATCGACCGCGGAATTGCTGATCCACCAGGCCGACACCCTCGCATTCGACGCCGACGAACGCGTGCGCTACGTCGATCCCGACCTTGCGTTGCCCGCCGATCCCAACGAAATCGACGATGCCGCGCTCGATCGCGCCCTCGTCGCCCTCGCCCGCATCCGCCTCGAAGACCGCGACCAGATCGGCGAGTGGTTCGGCCGCTTCATCTCCGCCTATCGCGTTGCAGAGGGCCAGGCGCCGACCGGCGATGACGCCTCGGGACTGGATATCGTCGACGGCATCGGCGGTGGCGAAACATGGATGCGCCATCCGCATACCCGCATGGCCTGGCGGCGACTCTCCGATGGCAGTGCCTTGCTGTTCGCCAACGGCGCGGCATGGCCGGCCACGGTCGCTGACGCCAAGGTGCTGGCCGCGGCGCAGAGGCTCGACGGCGCCACCCTCGCCGCGTTGAGTCCGGCCGGCCGCGAACTGCTGCAAACCCTGGCCGATGGCGGCTACCTGCTGCCGGAGTGAGCCCGTCATGAACGCACCGGAACCACGCACTGGGCGCATCGACGGACTGGCCGTCGTGATCGCGGCGGCGATCGACGTGCTGCACACCAGCTCGCGCCGCGCCAGCATGTTTGCCCCGAAACTGGAAGCGCGGCTGTGGAACCAGCCGGCGATCATCGATGCCCTTCGCGGATTCGCGATTTCGGGCCGCGATCGCGAGGTCCGCATCCTCGTCGCCGAACCGACCGACCTTGCCCGCGATTGCGGTGCCCTGGTTGTCCTGCAGCAGCGCCTGCCCACCGCCCTGCCGCTACGCGAACCACTGGAGGGGGACGAATGGCCGGCCAGCCATCCGTTCCTGTTGGCGGATGAGGGTACGGTCCTGCGTTTCGACAGCGATGGCCGCCTCGGCGGCGAACTCATCGCGGCAGATGCCGGCCAGGGCCGCATCTTCCAAACCCGTTTCGATGCCGCCTGGGAGCGGGCTCGACCAATGTCTGAACTGCGCGTGCTCGGAATTTGATGCAGTGCGGAGCCGGCTGCGCCTATAATCACCGACTCGACTGATCCAGCGCATTCAGCCGGTCTGTTGCGTCGGAAAATCAGCCACTTGCACCCATCCTGACCCGGCGACATCGCGAGTATCTCCCCATCATGGCGGATAGCCTTCTCAAGCAGTTTGCGCAAACCTCCCAGCTCGGCAGCAATGCCGCCTATATCGACGAGCTCTACGAGCAGTACCTGGTCTCCCCGGACAGCGTCGATGGCAAATGGAAGGCGTATTTCGACAGCCTGAAAGGCCGCGAAGCCGGTGACGTTCCCCATTCGGTGATCGCCGATGCGGTGGCCGCCGCCGGTCGCGCCGCGACCCGTTCCGGCGGTGGCGGTGGCGAGTCCTCCGGCGACGAGCGCGAACGCCACGTCGGCCGCCTGATCAATGCCTACCGCGCTCGCGGTCATCTCGCCGCCGACGTCGACCCGCTCGGCCTGCTCAAGCATCCGGACGCCCCGGACCTGACACTGGCCTTCCACCACCTCTCCGATGCCGACCTCAAGAGCGAGTTCAGCACCGGTGGCGTTGGTGGACGCGCGCGGATGACGCTGGGCGATCTGTTCGCTCTGCTCAAGGCGACCTATGCCGGCCCGATCGGCGCCGAATACATGCACATCAGCGACGTCGAACAGCGCCGCTGGATGCAGGAACGCCTCGAAGCTGCCGGTGGCAATTTCAATTTCGACAAGGCCACCAAGCTCCGCATCCTCGAACGCCTGACCGCGGCCGAGGGCCTCGAACGCTACCTCGGCACCAAGTACGTCGGCCAGAAGCGCTTCTCGCTGGAAGGCGGCGACTCGCTGATTCCGATGATGGACGAGTTGATCCGCCGCTCCGGCAGCCAGGGCGCCAAGGAGATGGTGATCGGCATGGCCCACCGCGGCCGCCTCAACGTGCTGGTCAACACCCTCGGCAAGCCGCCACGCGCGCTGTTCGACGAATTCGAAGGCAAGTTCGAGCACGCCGCCGACGATCACGCCCACAGTGGCGACGTGAAGTACCACATGGGCTTCAGCGCCGACATCGGCACGCCCGGAGGTCCGGTCCACGTCGCGCTGGCCTTCAACCCGTCGCACCTGGAAATCGTCAACCCGGTGGTGGCCGGTTCGGTGCGTTCGCGCCAGCGCCGCTACGACGACAAGACCCGCAAGACGGTGCTGCCGGTGCTGCTGCACGGCGACGCCGCCTTCGCCGGCCAGGGCGTCGGCATGGAATTGCTGCAGATGTCGCAGGCACGCGGCTTCAAGGTTGGCGGCACGCTGCACATCGTCATCAACAACCAGGTCGGCTTCACAACCAGCTACCACGAGGACGCGCGTTCGACGCTGTACTGCACCGACGTCGCCAAGATGGTGGAAGCCCCGGTGCTGCACGTGAACGGCGACAACCCGGAAGCGGTGCTGTTCTGCATGGACCTGGCCCATGATTTCCGCCAGCAGTTCGGCAAGGACGTGGTGATCGACCTGGTCTGCTATCGCCGCCAGGGCCACAACGAGGCGGACGAACCGGCGGCGACGCAGCCGCTGATGTACCAGAAGATCCGTTCGATGAAGACCACCCGCGAACTCTACGGCGACAAGCTGATCGCCGAAGGCGTGATCACCGCCGATCAGGTCAGGGCGATGGCCGATGCCTATCGCGACAAGCTGGATGCCGGCGCTGTCACCGCCGACGTGGTCGAGGTCAAGCCCGATCCGCTGCTGCCGGACTGGAGCAAGTTGCTCAAGGGCAAGCTGTCGGATCCGGTCGATACCCGCGTGCCCCGTGCCACCCTGGACGCATTGGCCAGGCAGATCAACACGGTTCCCGACGCCGTCGTGCTGCATCCGCGTGTCGCCAAGATCTACGACGACCGCCGCAAGATGGTCGCCGGCGAACTGCCGGGCGACTGGGGCTTCGCCGAGAACCTCGCCTACGCCACCCTGCTCGATTCGGGCAATCGCCTGCGCCTGGTCGGCCAGGATTCTGGTCGCGGCACGTTCTTCCATCGCCACGCCATTCTTCACGACCAGAAGACCGACGATTACTACATCCCGCTGCGCCAGCTGGTGAAGAATCCGGAAGATGCGACGATCATCGACTCGCTGCTGTCGGAAGAAGCGGTGATGGCGTTCGAATACGGCTACTCCACCACCGATCCCGGCACGCTCGACATCTGGGAGGCGCAGTTCGGCGATTTCGCCAACGGCGCGCAAGTGGTGATCGACCAGTTCATCGCCGCCGGCGAAGCCAAATGGGGCCGCCTGTGCGGGCTCGCGCTGTTCCTGCCGCACGGCTATGAAGGCCAGGGCCCGGAACACAGCTCGGCGCGCCTGGAACGCTTCCTGCAGCTGTGCGCGCTCGACAACATGATCGTCTGCGTGCCGACCACGCCGGCGCAGGCCTTCCACATGATCCGCCGCCAGCTGTGCATGGACACCCGCAAGCCGCTGGTGGTGATGACGCCGAAGTCGCTGCTGCGCCACAAACTCGCGGTGTCGTCGCTGGACGAGCTTGCCAATGGCGAATTCCAGCAGCTGATCTCCGATCGCAAGGCTGACCCGACCAAGGTCAAGCGCGTCGTGCTCTGTTCCGGCAAGGTCTATTACGACCTGCTGGAAGACGCCGAGAAGCGCGGCCAGGGCGATGTCGCGCTGGTGCGCATCGAACAGCTGTATCCGTTCCCCCGCGCATTGCTGAAGGCGGAACTGGCGCGTTATCCGCTGGCCAAGGACGTCATCTGGTGCCAGGAAGAACCGCAGAACCAGGGCGCGTGGTTCCAGATCCAGCATCATCTGCGTGCCTGCCTGATGAACGGCCAGTCGATCACTTACGCCGGACGCGCGCGTTCGCCGTCGCCGGCTGCCGGTCACTTCAACGATCACGTCGCCGAACAAGCGCAACTGATCGCCGACGCGCTGGTCAACGCACCGAACCTCGAACTCGGCAACGACTGACGTCGCGCCACCCCTCATCGCACTCATTTCACATCGGACACCCGACATGGCCACCGAAATCAAAGTCCCGGTTCTTCCCGAATCCGTCTCCGACGCCACCATCGCGGCCTGGCACAAGAAGGTCGGCGACAGCGTCCGTCGCGACGAGAACCTGGTCGACCTGGAAACCGACAAGGTGGTGCTTGAAGTGCCGTCGCCGGTCGATGGCGTGCTCAAGGAAATCAAGTTCGATACCGGTGCGACAGTGACCAGCCAGCAAGTGATCGCGGTCGTCGAGGAAGGCGCCGTTGCGCCTGCACCCGCCCCGGCTCCAGCCGCTGCTGCTGCACCGGCAGCGCCTGCACCTGCCGCCCCGGCATCTGCCGCCGCCGCACCCGTCGCTGCTGCCCCCGCCGCCGGCAACACCACGCAACTGCCACCGGGCGCACGCTTCACCGCCGAGACCAAGGGCATCAATCCCGCCGACGTCGCCGGTACCGGCCGCCACGGCGCGGTGACCAAGGAAGACCTGATCAATTACGCCAGCGGCAAGACCCCGGGCGTCAGCGGTGGCGCGCGTCCGGAAGAACGCGTGCCGATGACGCGCATGCGTACCCGCATCGCCGAGCGCCTGATGCAGTCGAAGAACTCGATCGCGATGCTGACCTCGTTCAACGAGGTCAACCTGAGCAAAGTCATGGCCATGCGCCAGGAACTGCAGGACGACTTCGTCAAGACCTACGGCATCAAGCTCGGCTTCATGAGCTTCTTCGCCAAGGCCGCGGCGAACGCGTTGCAGAAATATCCGGTGGTGAACGCTTCCGTCGACGGCAGCGACATCATCTACCACGGTTACGCCGACATCTCGGTCGCGGTCAGCACCGACAAGGGCCTGGTCACGCCGGTCCTGCGCAACGTCGAGCGCATGGGCTTCGCCGACATCGAGAAGGCGATCGCCGGTTATGCCAAGGCGGCGCGCGAAGGCGGCCTGAAGCTGGAAGACCTCCAGGGCGGCACATTCACCATCACCAACGGCGGCACTTTCGGCTCGCTGATGTCGACGCCGATCGTCAATCCGCCGCAGTCGGCAATCCTCGGCATGCACGCGATCAAGGAACGCGCGATCGTCGAGGGCGGCCAGGTCGTCGCCGCGCCGATGATGTACATCGCGATCAGCTACGACCACCGCATCATCGACGGCAAGGACGCGGTGCTGTTCCTGGTCGACATCAAGAACCAGCTCGAGAACCCGAGCCGCATGCTGCTCGGCATGTAATTTCGACGGCGCCCCGCACATCGCGGGGCGCTCTGCTTGAAGCGTTTCGCATAGGAATCCAGCAATGTCCGAACAACAGCAATTCGATGTCGTCGTGATCGGCGGCGGCCCCGCCGGCTACCACGCCGCGATCCGCGCCGCGCAACTCGGCCTCAAGACCGCCTGCGTCGATGCCGCGCTCGGCAAGGATGGCCAGCCCGCGCTCGGCGGCACCTGCCTGCGCGTGGGCTGCATCCCGTCCAAGGCGCTGCTCGATTCCAGCCGCCAGTTCTGGGACATGTCGCATATCTTCGGCGAGCACGGCATCAGCTTCGCCGACCAGAAGATCGACGTCGCCACCATGATCGGCCGCAAGGACAAGATCGTGAAGCAGTTCACCGGCGGCATCGCCGCGCTGTTCAAGGCCAACAAGATCACGCCGTTCTACGGCTTC
>JAEKKW010000144.1 GCA_019510195.1 Lysobacterales bacterium
CGGCGGTATACAAGTCGGCACCGGCCACCGTCGGTGGCGCGTAGGTTTTCAACTGTGTCGACAGGCTGGTCTTGCTCAACAATGCGCCCGTGCGCTGGTCGAACGCCCACAGGAATGTGTCCGCCGTGCCGCTCGTCGTCACGTACACTTGCCCGTTGCCCACGGCCGGTGAATTCACGCGGACGTCGGCGCCGAACGACTTGCGCCACAGTTGCATACCGGCCGCTTCGCTGATGGCCAACAGATCGGTGCCGCCGGCAGCGTCGTAACGAACAATGAAGACCGTGCCGTTGTCGATTGCCGCGCCGTTCAGGTCCCGACCATAACGCGACGGCGCCGGCACGCTCCAGCGCCGGGTGAATTTCGCCACGTCGAAACTGGCAGGGACAAATCCCGTGTGCGCAGCGTTGCCCTGATAGGTCGACCAGGCACCAAGCCCCGCCACCGGTGTCAACACCGTCAGGTTCAACGGGGCCTTCACGGCGATCTTCCACGGCACCAGCAAGGGCGAATTCGCTGCCGGCAACCGGCACACGTACGGGTCGTCGTAGCACAGTCGCACTTCCACGTTGCCGTTGTAATCGCCCTCTACCAGATCTTTGGCCGTCGTCAGCTCGCCGGTGAATCCCTTCTCATCGAAGGACCAGACGCCAACCTTGAGAACGCCGGACGGATCGACGATCCCGACCTGGAATCTCTTGCCGAGCGTATCACCGCCGAACTGGCCCTGCAGGTCGATGCTCGCGACCACGCCCGGATAGGTGACGATCGCCGGCGTGGACGGCGTCATGGCCACGGTCACGTGTTTCGACGCATCCCGGGACGGTTTCACGATCACCTGCAGGGGCACGACCCAGGGAGCGCCGGGCAACGGCGACTTGCAGACGCTCGGGTCGTCCGCGCACAACGTGATGATGAGGGACCCCAAATGCTCTCCCACGGTCAGCGTCGGGTCAGTGTGGAAGGTCGCCTGATACTGCGACGCGGTGACTTCGCCCCTCTCATGGTCGGACGTGAGCAAGCCTTTTGTCCAGCTCATCTTCACACCGTACGAGTCGCCGATGGGGTGGCTGCCGACCGCCGTGAGCTGGAAC
>JAEKKW010000024.1 GCA_019510195.1 Lysobacterales bacterium
GCCTGCCCGATCGCGACTACTACCTGTCCAGCGACAAGGCGATGGCGGAAGTGCGCGGCAAGTACGAAACCTATATCGGCGCGCTGCTGAAACAAGCAGGCATCGCCGATGCGGACGCCAAGGCCAAGCAGGTCATGGCGCTGGAAATGCAGATCGCCAAGGCGCAGGCGCCGCTCACCGACAGCCAGGACACCCACAAGGCCAACAACCTGTGGGCGACCGCCGATTTCGCCAAGAAGGCGCCGGGCCTCGACTGGAGCACCTACTTCAAGGCGGCCGGCCTCGACGGCCAGCAGAACATCGATGCCTGGCAACCCGATGCCATCAGCAAACTCTCCGCACTGGTCGGCAGCCAGCCGATCGATGCCTGGAAAGCATGGCTGACCTTCCATGCCATCGACCGCAGCACCGCCTTCCTGCCCAAGACCATCGACGATCTCGCCTTCGCCTTCCACGGCACCGCGCTCAATGGCATTCCGCAGCAGCGTGAACGCTGGAAGCGCGGCATCGCGGTGACCGACGGCCTGCTCGGCGACGCCATCGGCAAGCGCTATGCGGAGAAATATTTCCCGGCGTCCTCGAAGGAACAGATCACCCAGCTGGTCAGCAACCTGCTGGCGGTGTTCCCGGAGCGCATCGACAAGCTCGACTGGATGAGCGCCGACACCAAGGCCAAGGCGAAAGCCAAGGTTGCGTCGATCAAGGTCGGCGTCGGCTATCCCGACAGCTGGCGCGATTATTCGCAGCTGGAAATCAAGGCCGATGATCCGCTGGGCAATGCCGAGCGCGCCGAACTCGCCGAATACAGGCACCAGATCGCCAAGCTCGGCAAGGCGCCCGATCGCGGCGAATGGTGGATGACGCCACAGACGGTGAACGCGGTGAACCTGCCGCTGCAGAACGCGCTGAACTTCCCGGCCGCGATCCTCGAAGCGCCGTTCTTCGATCCCAAGGCCGATGCCGCCGCCAACTACGGTTCGATCGGCGCGGTGATCGGTCACGAGATCAGCCACAGCTTCGACAACCTCGGCGCCGATTTCGATGCCGAAGGCCGCATGGCCAACTGGTGGACCCCGGCCGACCTCGCGCATTTCCAGGCTGCGGGCAAGAAGCTCTCCGCACAGTACGACGCCTACGAGGCACTGCCGGGCCTGCACGTGAAGGGCGAGCAGACATTGGGCGAGAACATCGCCGACCTCGCCGGCCTTGCGGTGGCCTATGACGCGTACCACAAGTCTCTCAACGGCAAGGAAGCACCGGTGATCGACGGCATGACCGGCGACCAGCGTTTCTTCCTCGCCTTCGCCCAGAGTTGGCGCACCAAGATCCGCGATGCCGCGCAACGCAACCGCATCGCCACCGACGTCCATGCGCCGGCGCGCTTCCGGGTGATGACGGTGCGCAACATCGACGCCTGGTACGGCCCGTTCAACGTCACCGCCGGCCAGAAGATGTATCTCGACCCGAAGGATCGCGTGCGGATCTGGTGATCCGCGTCACCAGCACGCGCTGGTGGCGTGGGTGGTCAGCTGCAATGCGTGACACGCCGTGAATACATCCATGTAGGCTCATACGCGGCATCCATGCCGCGTATGGTCACGCATCGGACTGACGCACCCACTTCCGCGCGCGTGTCCGCAGCTGCGTGGGAGTTATTTGCCGCGCAAATCGCCGCTGTCCAGATCGACCTTGTCGAACGGAATCGTCACCGCATCCGGGTGCGCCTTGCGCAGGGCATCGCCGAACTGGCTGGCATCGCCAACGACAACCATTGCCGCGTGCGCGGGATCGATGTTCGCCTTTGCATAGGCCTGGATCTGCGCCGGCGTTACTGCCTGCACGCGATCGACATAGCGGCCGACTTCGGCGAGATCGATGCCGTAGACCGCGAGCGCGCCGACGGTGCCCGCCAGTCCCTGCGTGGTCTGCAGGCCACGGCCGTAACCGCCGACCAGCGTCGCCTTGCGCGCGGCCAGTTCGTCATCCGGAACCGCCGTGCTGCCGAGACGGGCGGCTTCGCCACGCATCAGGTCGACCACCTGCGGCGCCGACGGATTCTTGGTCTGCGCACCGGCGCTCCACAGCCCCGAACTGCGTCGCGGATCGAAACGGCTCGATGCGCCGTAGGACAGTCCGCGCTTGATGCGGATTTCCTGGTTCAACCGCGCCGAATACGAACCACCCAACACTGCATTGGCGACTTCGCCGGTGTAATAGCCGGGATCGGCGCGATCGGGCGCGGGGCTCGCCAGCGCGACACCGGCCTGTCCGGCGCCGTGCTGGTCGATCACCAGCAGCGTCGGCAATTTCGTTGCCGCACGACCTGCCGGTGCGCTCGCCAGCGCCTGTGCCGGTTTCGCCCAGCCCGCGAATGCGGCTTGCGCCAGTTGCAGGGCCTGTTGCGGCGTGATGTCGCCGGCCAGCACCAGGATGGTGTTGTCGGGACGATACAGTTGCGCGTGCATCGCGACGACATCATCGCGACTGATGCGCGCCAGCGACGCCGGCGTGCCCGTGCGCGAATGCCCGTAGGCACCGGCGCCGAAGACCAGTCGCGCACCGGCGAGACTCGCCATCGAGCTCGGACGACTCAGGCGCTGGCGCAGGTCATCGAGCGCCTGTGTGCGCGCGCGATCGAGTTCGTCCTGCGCGAGTGTCGGTTTCTCCGCCACGTCGGCGAGCAGCGACAACGCCGCGGCCAATTTCGGTGTCGTCACCGTCATGCCGACGCCCGCCATGTCCCAACCGGCGCTGCTGTCGAGTGACCCACCCAGTGCATCGGCGGCTTCGGCGAGTTCGCTGGCGCTGCGCCCGGCCGCGCCCTTGGTCAGCAAGGTCGCGGTGAGATCGGCGAGCCCGGACTTGTCCGCCGGATCCATCTCGCCACCGCGGCGCAACAGCAATTGCGCGGTCACCAGCGGCAGGCCCGGGCGCGCGACGGAAATCACTTCCATGCCGTTCGCCAGCACCTGGCGCACCGGCGTCGGGATCTGCAACTTCGGTGCCGGACCGGGCGCCGGAGGCGTCGTCGGGAATTGCGCGGCATTCGTTGCGGTGGTGGCGGCAAACAACGCGCAGGCGAGCGCCGAAATTCGCAGTGGTTTCAGGGCATGGACAGTCATGGCGTGGCTCCCTTGCCCGCGGCCTTGGCCGGCTGGTAATCGATGGTGACGCGATGGGCGTCGAGGACGTAGCGCTTCAGCACGCGCTGCACGTCGGCGGTGGTGACCGCCTGCAACGCGGCGAGATCGCTGTTGGCGCGCGCGGCGTCACCTTCCTGCAGCACCGCACTACCGAGCGCGAAGGCCTTGCCTTCCGCGGTCTGGCGCTGGACCAGCTCGCTGGTCAGCAACTGCGTCTTGACCTTGTCGAGTTCGGCGGCGGGAATCGGATCGCTGGCGAGCTTGCGCACTTCATCCAGCAGCATCTTCTCGGCTTCGGCGGTCTGGTGGCCGCTGGCCATCACCGCGATCAGCGTGAACAGTCCCGGGCCCACGCGTGAATCGACCTGGGCGTCGGCGCTTTGCGCGACCTGCGCGCGATACACCAGCGACTGGTTGAGGCGCGACGATTCGCCGTGCGACAGCAACGCCGCGGCGACCTGCAACGGCACGATGTCGGCATCGGCGGCGGGCGGGATCAGCCAGGTCATCGCCACCGCGGGCAGCGGTGCGGTTTCACTGGTCAGGGTCTGGCGCGTATCGGCGGCGCGCGCCGGTTCGATCGCGGCAACTTTCGGAATCACGGCAGATGGCTTGGCGATGCCGCTGAAGTATTCGTTGACCCAACCGTCCAGCTGCTTCTGGTTGAAGTCGCCGGCGACGATCAGGGTCACGTTGTCGGGGCGATAAAAGGTGTCGTGGAAGGCGACGACATCGGCGAGCGTCGCCGCCTGCAGTTCCTCGATGTTGCCGATGGTCGGGCGCTTGTAGGGATGCACCTTGTACGACGCCGGATCAAGCGCGTTGTAGAGCTTGCCGTAGGGATTGGCGAGCACGCTCTGGCGATATTCCTCCTGCACCACCGCGCGTTCCGACTTGAAGTTGGCGTCGTCGACGTTGAGGTTGGACAGGCGTTCCGCCTCCGCCCACAGCAGGCGCTGCAGGTGGTTGGACGGCACCATCTCGTAATAGTTGGTGATGTCGCTGCCGGTGCTGGCGTTGTTGTAGCCGCCGACATCCTCGGTCATGCGATCCATCTGTTCCGGCTTCATGTTCTTCGTGCTCTTGAACATGATGTGTTCGAACAGATGGGCGAAACCGGAGCGGCTCTGGGGATCATCCTTCGAACCAACGTGGTACCACATCTGCACGGTCACGGTCGGGCTGGAATGATCCTCGACCGACAGCACCTGCAGGCCGTTGGGCAGGGTGCGTTGCTGGTACTGGATCGGCGGAACGTTCAAGGTTTGCGCCACCAATGCCGTCGGCAACAGGCAGGCGAGCAGGGTGAATCGGGTTCGCAGGCGCATCGGAGTCCCGGTGGGTTCGGAGTCGTTCCCGAACCTAATCCGCCGGCGCCGCGAAGTCCACTGCCAGAAGTCAGAACGGCGTCAGCGCGACGGCAATCCGTCGATGAAGGCATCGACCGCGGCGGTATAGGCACCGGGCTGGCCGAGATCCGCATTGATCTCGCCATGCGTACGCGCCTGCGGCAGCACATCCGCGCGCACATGCAGGCGCCGTGCCGCATCCGCGAACGACTGCGCGGCGGGACAGGAATCATGGCGTTCGCTGGAACAGACCAGCAGCATCGGCGGCGCCTTGGCGGTCAACTGCTGCAACGGCGACAGCACGCGCCAGGTGGCGGGATCGCGGCCAAAGGCATCGTCGTACAACGGAAGGTGGCGGCGCTGCATGATCGTGGGCACGTCGAGCGCCGCCGAATCCAGCGACACCGTCGCCCGCCACGGTTGCACGCCGGCGGCCAGCGACGGATTTGCCGACAGCAACGCGACCAGATGCGCGCCGGCGGAGTGACCCATCAGCACCAGGTTGGCGGGATCGCCGCCCCATTCGCGTGCGTGGTGTTGCACGTAGGCCAGTGCGGCGGCGACATCCTGCGCCTGCTGTGCAACGCCGGCCTGCGGCAGCATGCGGTAATCGATCGACACGAAGACATCGCCACGCGCGCTCCAGTGCGCGAGCTTGTTGTCGACCACGCGACCCATCGCCTTGTCGCCGATGCGCCAACCGCCACCGTGCACCATCACGATGATGCGTCCGTTCGCATGGGGCGGAAGATAGACGTCGAGCCTTTGCGCCGGATCGGGCCCGTAGGCGAGATCGGGCAGGCGGCGCGCGCCGCCGTTCTGCGCGGCGACCGCGATGGCCGCGCTTGCCAGGAGCAGTGCGACGACGATGGACAGTGGACGAAACACGCGCATTGCAGGATCTCCGGAACGGCGGTCTTCCGGGGAACGCGCCGGTGATGCACGAGTTGACTTCAGCGTGGCGGCGAAGCCAGCTCCCTGGCGTCCAGCGCACCGTCGTGGTTGCGATCGAGCTTGCGGAACTGGTCGGCGAGCTGGGCACGATATTGCTCGCGGGTGATCGTCCTGCCGCGGCCGCCGGGCTGTTCGTTGGCCGTCAGCACGCCGTCATGATCGCGATCCATGCGGTCGAAGCCGTAGCACAGCCAGTCCTGGTATTCGGACAGTTGCACCTTGCCGTCGTGGTTGGCGTCCATCAGGCGCAGGTAATCGCCCGCATTGCGCACCTGTGCCAGCGCGGACAGCGGCAGGACGCCCGGCATCAAGAACGCCGCCGCGATCCACGCCGCGCAGCTTTTCGTCACGCCGGCATTGCCGCCTGCGATCCGCGCAGCGCGTAGCCGCGCAAACGTCCGGCGAACGCCTGCAGCGAACGACTGCCGCTTGCTTCGGCTTCGCTGCACCAGGCCTGCAGGCGCGCCAGCGTTTCCGCCGCGTTCTGCCCGCGCGCTTCCAGCACCGCGGCAAGTTGCGCGCGCTTCTCGATCAGCGTGCGGATGCGTGGCGATTCGGCCACCCATTGTTCCAGCTGCGCGCGCGCATCCGGTGTCAGCCAGCGCCCGTCATCGGCCAGGCCGTGTCGCAGCTTGCGCGGCAACAGGCGACGCAACTTGGTGCCGCGCGCAGCGGCCTCTTCCTGCAACGCCGGCTTGACGACGTGGCGGTGGAAATCGGTCATCGCCTGGAAGCGATGCGCCAGCAGTGCCTTCAGCGTGTCCATGTCGGGGACGCGGATGTTGGGCCGGATGTTGAGCGACGGCGCGACACGCAACACTTTCGCCAGACGCACGGACTGGAACATGCGGATCGCCGCCCAGCCGATGTCGAACTCCCAACGACGCAGCGCGAACTTGGCCGAGCTCGGGAAGGCGTGATGGTTGTTGTGCAGCTCCTCGCCGCCGACCCACACCCCCCACGGCGACAGGTTGGTCGCGGTGTCGTGGGTCTGGAAGTTGCGATAGCCCCACCAATGGCCGAGGCCGTTGATCACGCCGGCCGCCCAGAACGGGATCCACGCCATCTGGATCGCCCAAACCGCCACGCCCTTGGCGCCGAACAGGAACGCCAGCACGAACAACAACACGACCACGCCGGACGTGGGCCAACGCGTATAGAGCACGCGTTCGATCCAGTCGTCCGGGCAGCCCTTGCCGTACTGGTCGATCGAGGCGCGATCGGCGCGCGCTTCGCGATACAGCTCGACACCGTTCCAGAACACCTTGCCGATGCCCTTGAACATCGGGCTGTGCGGATCCTCTTCGGTCTCGCACTTGGCGTGGTGCTTGCGATGGATCGCCGCCCACTCGCGCGCGATCATCGCGGTCGTCAGCCACGACCAGAAGCGGAAGACGTGGGCGATGGCGGGATGGAAATCCACGCCGCGATGCGCCAGCGAACGATGCAGGTACAGCGTCACCGAGAAGATGGTGAGCTGGGTGGCGAGCAACAGGTACAGGGCGATGGCGCCCCAGCCGGCTCCGATGAAGCCGCTGGCGATGAAATCGAGCATCTGGGAAAACGCGTGGGGGACGAATCCCAATATTGAGGCCTCCACGCCCAGCCGTCACCACCCTGCGCAGGCGTATTCAGGCAAGCCGGACGCAGGTCGCACAATGAACGCCATGCCTGAACTGCCCGAAGTCGAAACCACCCGGCGCGGCCTGCTGCCGCACGTCGCCGGCCGCCGCGTGCGCAAAGTGGTGCTGCGCCGGCCCGACCTGCGCCTGCCGATTCCGCCGGAACTGCCGAAACTGCTGCGCGGGCAGGAAATCCTTGGCATCACCCGTCGCGCCAAATACCTGCTGATGGACAGCGACCGCGGCAGTGCGCTGTGGCATCTCGGCATGTCGGGCAGCCTGCGCGTGTTGCCCGCCGGCACGCCGTTGCGCGCGCACGACCACGTCGATGTCGAGCTCGAAGGTATCGATGGCAAGCCGGGCCACGTCCTGCGCTTCAACGATCCGCGCCGTTTCGGGCTGCTGCTGTGGCAACCGGCGGGCACCGTGCATCCGTTGCTGCAGTCGCTGGGACCGGAACCATTGTCCGGCGATTTCGACGGCGACCACCTGTTCCGGCTCAGCCGCGGCCGCAGCGCGCCGGTGAAGGCCTTCCTGATGGACCAGTCGGTGGTGGTCGGCGTCGGCAACATCTACGCCGCCGAGGCATTGTTCGCCGCCGGCATCGCGCCGACGCGCGAGGCGGGAAAGGTCTCGCTCGATCGCTATCGCAAGCTGGCCGACGCGGTGCGCGTGATCCTCGCGCATGCGATCGAGCGTGGCGGCACGACCTTGCGCGATTTCATCAGCCCCGATGGCCTGCCCGGTTATTTCGAACAGGAGCTGCAGGTCTATGGCCGCGGCGGCGAACCGTGCCGGGTGTGCGGTCGACGACTGCGCGAAGAACGGATCGGCCAGCGCGCCAGCGTGTGGTGTTCGCATTGCCAGAAATAGCCGTCGGCACGCGGTTCATTCCACCCCGCTATGCTGGACGCCTGCATCAGGATGTCGCGCCCGTGCCCGATCCCAACGCCCACGACGGCATCACCCGCTGGCTGGATGAAGCCCGTGGCGGCGATCGCGCGGCGCTGGATCGCGTGCTGCAGTCGCTCTACGCCGAACTGCACGCCATGGCGCAGCGACAACTGCGCCAACCCGCCGACGACGAGACGCTCGATCCCACCGCGCTGGTCCACGAGGCCTACCTCAAGCTGGTCGGGCAGCAGGCCGATTTCGCCGATCGCGCCGGATTCTTCGCCTATGCCGCCTCGGCCATGCGCAGCGTGGTGGTCGATCACGCGCGCAGCCGACTCGCGCTGAAACGCGGTGGCGGCGATGCCGTGCAGCGCATCGCCGAACTGCCACAGATCGCCGACGAGGGATTGCGCCTCGACGAAGACCTGCTGTCGCTCGATGCCGCGCTGACGCAACTCGCCGCGCTCGACGAGCGCCTCGCGCAAGTGGTGGAACTGCGCTATTTCGCCGGCCTGTCGGAAACGCAGATCGCCGAACTCACCGAACGCTCCGAACGCAGCGTGCGCCGCGACTGGCAGAAGGCGCGGATGTTCCTGCTGGACATGCTGCAGGGCCGCTGAGCGCATGGACCGCACGCGCTGGCAACGCATTTCCGCCGAACTCGACGCGTTGCTGGAACTCGATTCCGGCGCGCGCACGCAACGGCTTGATGAATTGCACGCGCAGGATGCCGCGTTCGCCGACGAAATCGAACGCCTGCTCACCCACGAAGATACCCGCGACCATCGCATCGATACCCCCTTGGTGACCGCGCCGCCTGGACCGCGCGAAGGCGAACGCATCGGGCCCTATCGCCTGGATGCATTGCTGGGCGAAGGCGGCATGGGCCAGGTCTGGCAGGCCGAACGCGCGGACGGCATGTACGCGCGCCGCGTCGCATTGAAACTGCTGCGTCCCGGGCTCGCCGACCCGACCTTGCGCCTGCGCTTCAGCCGCGAACGCGACATCCTCGCGCGACTGGCGCATCCGCACATCGCGCGCCTGCTCGATGCCGGCATCAGCGAGAACGGCCAGCCCTATCTCGCGCTGGAATTCGTCGAGGGCCACGGCATCCTCGCCTACGCACGCGAGCACGTGCTCGACACCCGCCAGCGCGTCGCCCTGTTCCGCCAGGTCTGCGACGCCGTCAGCCACGCCCACGCCAACCTGATCGTCCATCGCGACCTCAAGCCGTCCAACATTCTCGTCAGCGCGGATGGCGAAGTGCACCTGCTCGATTTCGGCATTGCCAAGCTGCTCGATGATCCGCAGGAACCAATCGAACACACGCGCACCGGCCTGCGCCCGTTCACCCTGCACTACGCCGCGCCGGAACAGGTGCGCGGCGAACCGGTCAGCACCAAGACCGACGTCTATTCGCTGGGCGTGGTGTTGTACGAACTGCTGACCGGGCAGAAACCCTACCGCCTCAAGCGCGAGTCGAGCGCGCAATGGGAAGACGCGATCCTCGCCGCCGAACCGCAGCGGCCGTCACTGTCCGTCGCCCGCGATGATGACGGCGGCGGCTTCGCGCAACGACGCCGCGTGGCGCGCGAACTTTCCGGCGATCTCGACAACATCGTGATCAAGGCGTTGTCGAAGCTCCCCGAGCAGCGTTATTCCTCGGTGGAAGCACTGTCGAGCGATCTCGAGCGCTTCCTCGACGGGCTGCCGGTGCTCGCACGCGGACAGGGGTTTTTCTATCGCACCCGCAAGTTCGTGCGTCGCCAGTTGTGGCCGATCCTTGCCGGGCTCGGCATCACCGCGTTGCTGCTGGTGCTGCTCGGCGTCGCCTTGTGGCAACGCCAGGAAGCAATCCGCGAAGCCGCGCGCGCGCAGGCGCTGCAGGCGTTCACCGTCGGCCTGTTCGGGAATGCCGATGCCGCGCAGAAAGGCAAACCGATCGACATGACGACGCTGCTCGATGCCGCCGAAGCGCGCGGCCAGCGCGAACTCGGCCTGCAACCGCGCGCGCACGCCGAACTGCTGGGCGCCATCGCCGGCTATCGCCTCGCGCTCGGGCAATATCCGCGCGCCGCCGACGTGCTCGAGCGCCAGCGCAAACTGATCGACCAGCTCCCCGATGCACCCGCCAGCCTGCGCCTGGAATCGGCGAGCCAGCGCGGGCGCGTGCAGCGCCTGCTCGGCGATCCCGACACCTGCCGCCGCACACTGGAGCCGCTGCTCGGACTGGCGTCGACGCAACAGACGCAATTGCCGGCGCACGTCGCCGAATTCGATTCGCAACTGGCGCGTTGCCGGCGCGGCATCGGCGATCGCGAGGGCGCGCAACGCCTGTTCGAGCAATCGCTGGCACTGCGCAAGAGCGCGCTCGGCGATGACATCGGCGTGGTCGAGAACCTGACCGACCTCGCCGCGCTGTCGGTCGACGCCGGCAACTATCCCGACGCGCTCTCGCGCTTCCATGGCGCGCTGGCGCAATTGCACAAGATCGCCGGCGACCGGCATCCGCTCGGCATCGACATCCTGCGCAGCATCGGCACCACGCAGCGCGCGATGGGCGATGTCGATGACGCCGCACGCAGCATGAACCAGGCCCTGGCGTTGTCGGAATCATTGCAAGGCCCCGACCACCCGGTCACGCTCGCGCTGCGCGATGCCGCGGCGCAATCGGCGGAAGACCTGTCGCGCTGGAACGAAGCACAGGCGCAATGGCAACTGCTCAACGCCAGCGCGCAGCAGTCCCCGAACCCCTCCGCGGATCTTGCGCGCAGCTGGCTCGGCCTCGGTCGCGACGCATATGAACTCGGCGATCTCGAACGCGCACGCACATCACTGCAGCGCGCGCTGCGCCTTTCAGCGACCCCGCGCCGTGGCGATTTGCAGTTCACCGCGTTGCTGCTGGAGGCGCGCCTGTACGCGGAACGCGGCAATTTCGCCAGCGCGCGCCGCCTGATCGATGCAACACGAAAATTGCTCGATGACGGCGCCGTCCGTGGCGATGACGCGAAGTTGTCGCAAGCCGCGACCGCAGCGCAAGTCGAACTCGCCGCGAACTCGCCGCAGGATGCCGTCTCCCTGCTGCAACCACTGGTCGCGCATTCCAGCCCGAAACCGTCGGAAGCGCAGGCGCTGCTGATTTCGGCTCAGGCGCGCGACAGCAAGGACGCCGCCGAACTCGAACGCCTGCGCGACCAGCTCGATGTCGCCGGCAAGGTCGCCGATGCGCCGGCCACGCGCCTGTTGTCGCTGCGTTTCCGCCTTTATGCCGCCGATGCGCAATGCCGCGGCAATGCCGCGCTTGGCCGCCAGCGTTATGACGCATTGATGCCGGCGATCGGCTCGACGCAGCCCGAGGGTGGCGCACTGTCGCGCGAAGCGGTCGCGCTGCACGAGGAATGCGAACATCGCCAGCTGCCACCGGCAGCGCCGCGCAGGGCTCAGTCGTCGCGCGCGAACGGCAGCGGGCACTGAGCGGGATCGATCCGTCCTTCGCCGCGCATTTTTTTTTTTAATGATGCGCGAATCACCGAGAGGTAACGCTCGTTGCCGCCGATTTCCACCTGCGGGCCGTCCTGCACGGCGCGGCCAGCGGCGTCCACGCGCACCGTCATCGTCGCCTTGGCGCCGCTGTGGCAGATCGTCTTGATCTCCTGCATTTCGTCGGCCCAGGCGAGCAAGGCCGCGCTGCCCTCGAACAATTCGCCGCGGAAATCGGTGCGCAGGCCGTAGCACAGCACCGGCACCCGCAATGTATCGACGACATCGCTCAACTGCCATGCCTGCGCGCGCGTCAGGAACTGCGCTTCGTCCACCAGCACGCAGTTGAGCTTGCCATGCGCCGCGATGTCCTCGCGCACGTGGCGCAGCAGGTCGTCGTCGCGACCGAACGGGATCGCAGTGTCGCTCAGGCCGATCCGCGATGACACCACGCCGCGTCCGGCGCGATCGTCCAGCGCGGGCGTGAGGATCATCACCCGCATGCCGCGTTCGCGATAATTGTGCGCGGACTGCAGCAGCGTGGTGGTCTTGCCCGCGTTCATCGCGGAATAGTAGAAGTACATCTTGGCCATTGCCGCCATGATACCGGCGCTGCGCGCTTCGATCAGGCCGGCTTCAATGAGACAATGCCCGGCCGTCATTCGCGTCCACCCCATGCAAGGTCTCAACCCGCCGCAACGCCAGGCCGTCCTCCACAGCGAGGGCCCATTGCTGGTGCTGGCCGGCGCGGGCAGCGGCAAGACCCGGGTGATCGTCGAGAAGATCGCGCATCTGGTCGACAACGGGCGCTATCCGGCGCGGCGCATCGCCGCCATCACCTTCACCAACAAGTCCGCGCGCGAAATGCGCGAGCGCGTGGCGAAGCGTTTGAAGGGCGATCGCGGCGAAGGCCTGACCATCTGCACCTTCCACGCCCTCGGGCTGCGCATCCTGCAGGTCGAGCACGCGCGCGTCGGCTTGAAGCGCGGGTTTTCGGTGTTCGATGCCGACGATGCCAGCGCCCAGGTCAAGGACCTGATGGCCGGCGCCAAGCCTGATGCAGTGCAGGCGATGCAATCGCTGATCTCGCGCGCCAAGAACGCCGGGCTGTCGCCCGAACAGGCGCTGGAATCGGCGCGCAGCACCCGCGAACGCGAAGCCGCGGCGCTCTATGCGCGCTACCAGGCGCGCCTGGCCTCGTTCAATGCGGTGGATTTCGACGATCTCATCCGCATGCCCGTGCAGCTGCTGGAAACCGACGACGACGCGCGCATGGGCTGGCGCGAACGCATCGGCTACCTGCTGGTGGACGAATGCCAGGACAGCAACGACGCGCAATATCGCCTGCTGAAGGCGATCGCCGGTGACGCCGGGCAATTCACCTGCGTGGGCGACGACGACCAGAGCATCTACGCCTGGCGCGGCGCCAATCCCGAGAACCTCGACCTGATGGGCCGCGACTACCCTGCGCTGGAAATCATCAAGCTCGAACAGAACTACCGTTGCAGCAACCGCGTGTTGCGCGCCGCCAACACCCTGATCGCCAACAATCCGCACGCGCACCTGAAGACGCTGTGGAGCGATTCCGCCGACGGCGAGCGCATCCGCGTGTGGGAATGCCGCGACTCCGGCCACGAAGCGGAAAAGGTCGCCGCCGAAATCAAGTTCACCGCGCAGAAGCACGGCGCGCCGTGGAGCGATTTCTGCATCCTGTTCCGCGGCAACCACCAATCGCGCGCGCTGGAAAAGGCCATGCAGCTGCTGCGCGTTCCCTATCACCTCAGCGGCGGCACCGCCTTCCTCGAACGCGCGGAAGTGAAGGACGCGCTGTCGTGGCTGCGCGTGCTGGTGAATCCGGAAGACGACAGCGCCTAATCCCGCTGGCGCGCGCAGCCGATTCCACTGCCATCCTCCAGCAGTTGCCGGCGCGGGCATCCTCGTCGCTGCACGGATTCATCGAGATCATCCACCGCCTGCGCGCGGAAGCGGCGGCGTTGTCGCCGGCCGACCTCGTGCGCAGCCTCAACGAGAAATCCGGCCTGCTCGCTGCGCTCAAGGCGCAGTGCCGCACCGAGCAACTGTTCGCGATCCGCCGCGGCAATCTCGACGAACTCGCGGAATGGTTCGAGGGCGCGAAAGGGAGCGGCCTCGCCGATCTTGGCGCACAACTCGCGCTGATCAGCCGCAACGATCGCGACGACGGCGGCAACCAGGTGCGGCTGATGTCGCTGCACGCGGCCAAGGGCCTCGAATTCCGCTACGTCTTCATCGTCGGCATGGAAGACGGCACCCTGCCGCACGAAGCCAGCATCGACGAAGGCCGGCTGGAAGAGGAGCGGCGCCTGCTCTACGTCGGCATCACCCGCGCCAAGGAACAGCTATGGCTGTCGCATGCGCGCGAGGCGAACAAATGGGGCAAGCGCGTCACGCTGGCGCCGTCGCGCTTCATCGACGAATTGCCGGCGGCGGAATTGCAGCGCGATGGCGCCGATCCGCAGGCCGATGCCGAACGCAAGCAGGAGCGTGCCCGCAGCGCCATGGCCGATCTTCGTGCGATGCTCAGCGGAGAATCGGGGTAGAGATGACACGAACCGGGATCGCACGAATTGCCCTGTGCAGCGCGCTGCTGCTGACCTCCTGCCAGCGCACGCCTGCGAATGCGCCCGGCCCGAACGCGGCATGCCTGCAGGCAACGACGCCGGAAGCCGCGGTGACGCTGGTGGTCGACGCCCTGCGCAACGACGCCCTGGAGACGATCCCCTGTCGCGCGCTGCCCCCCGCACTGCAGGACAAACTGGAACAGGCCTGGCGCGAGGACCGTTCGCGCTGGCCGATCGCGGAACTGCCGCTGTCGTCGAAACTGCCGGCGGTGCTCGCCGCGCTCAACGGTCCCGCGGCGGAAACGAAATTGCGCCTTGCATTCGACCACCAGTTCGCCGGCCAGACCGCGGAACTGCAAAGCGCCGCGCGCGGGCTCGGCCTGTTCGCGGTGCGCTACATCCAGAAGGAAAGCAGCTACCAGCCGGACCAGCGCGCGCATTACGCCAACCTGATCGTGGCGCTCAGCGACTGGAGCAGCCATGCGCCACTGGGCGACCGCGCGCTCGGGCACCAGGCCGTCAGCCTGCTGGCCGCGGGCGCCAAGGCGTCCGCGATCCATGACGATGCCGGCCTGCGCGCCGCCGGCATGCGCGGTTCGCTGCACGGGCTGACGCCGCTGTATCACAGCGCAAAGCAGGCCCTGGCGCTCTACGGACTGTCGCTGGATGAAGTGCTGTCCAGCGTGCAGGTCAGCCCAAAGGACCAGGACGGCGACCACGCCCGCGTGCATGTCCATTACGCGGTGCACGGCGAGCCGGTCGACAGCGACATCGCCGTCGAACGCCGCGACGGCCATTGGTATCCGAGCGGGATGCTGGCGGATGCGGAGCAGGCGCTGGCCGCACCGGTCGCTCCAGCCGCCCCGCCGACCCCGGGCCGCTAGAATGCCCCGATGCCGGATCAGAATTCCCTCCCGTTCCCGGACTCCACGCCCAGCCCGCCGCCCGCCGCTCCCGCGGATCCGGGCCCGCAGCCGCCCGTCGAGCCCAGCCCCCGCCGCCCCCGCGAAACCGCCGGCAAGCGGCCACTGTGGGCACGCCTGCTGGGCGGGATCCTCAATCCCTGGTTGCAACTGCGCCTGGAACCGCCGGAGGCGGCCGAGCATCTCGAAGGCCATGCCATCTGCTACGTCCTCGAGGATTACGGCCTCACCAATGCGCTGATCCTCGAACGCGCCTGCCGCGAGGCCGGCCTGCCTTCGCCGATGCAGCCGCTGGCCGGCGACCCGCTTGGCCGCAAGCGCGCCTATGTCGCGCTGTCGCGCCGCCACGCCACCACGCTCAAGCAGCTCGGGCTTGGCCATGGCCCCGAACAGCGCACGCACTCCGGTTCACTGGCGCGCCTGTTGCAGGCGCATCGCGACAACGAATGGCTGGACGTGCAACTGGTGCCGGTCTCGATCTTCATCGGCCGCGCGCCGGACAAGCAGAGCGGCTGGTTCTCGGTGCTGTTCTCGGAAAACTGGGCGCTCGTCGGCCGCTTCCGCCGCCTGCTGTCGGTCCTGCTCAACGGCCGCGACACCGTGGTGCGCTTCGCCCCGCCGATCTCCCTGCGCGACATCGTCGACGAGGGCCTGCCGCCGGAACGCACGGTGCGCAAGCTGTCGCGCGTGCTGCGCACGCATTTCCATCGCATCCGCGCCGCGGTGATCGGACCGGATCTTTCCACCCGCCGATTGCTGATCGACAAGGTGCTGGCCGCGCCGGAAGTGCAGGCCGCGATCGCCGATACCGCGCGTCGCGACGGCAGCAGCAGCGGTGACGCCTGGAAGAAGGCGCATGCCTTCGCCTGGGAACTCGCCGCCGACTATTCGCATCCGGTGGTGCGTTCGGCCAGCTTCCTGCTGCAGCCGATCTGGAACCGCATCTATCGCGGCATCCTCGTCCACCACCTCGACGCCTTCAAGGCCGTCGCGCCCGGCAATGAAGTGATCTACGTGCCGAGCCATCGCAGCCACATGGATTACCTGCTGCTGAGCTATCTGCTCTATACCGAGGGCGTGGTGCCGCCGCACATCGTCGCTGGCATCAACCTCAACATGCCGGTGATCGGCACCCTGCTGCGCAAGGGCGGCGCCTTCTTCATCCGTCGCAGCATCCGCGGCAGCGCGCTGTATTCGGTGGTGCTGAGCGAATACGTGGCGCAGCTGGTCGCCGGCGGCTATTCGATCGAATACTTCATCGAAGGCGGGCGTTCGCGCACCGGTCGCTTGCTGCAACCCAAGGGCGGCATGATCTCGATGACGCTGCGCGCCTACCTGCGCCAGCCGGCGCGCCCGGTGCTGTTCCAGCCGATCTACATCGGCTACGAGAAGTTGATGGAAGGCAACAGCTACATCGACGAACTTTCGGGCAAGGCCAAGCAGAAGGAATCGATCTGGCACCTGCTGATGGGCATTCCCAAGGTGCTGCGCTCCAATTACGGGCAGGTCGTCGTGAACTATGGCGAGCCGATCCGCCTCGACGAGATGCTCGCCGAGCACGCCCACGACTGGGACGGCAAGCCGCTGGGCGAGGACGATCGCCCGCAATGGCTGTCGGATACCGTCGATGCGCTGGCGACGCGCATCCAGGTCAACGTCAACCGCGCCGCCGACGTCAATCCGATCAACCTGCTGGCGATGGCGCTGCTGTCGACGCCCAAGCATTCGATGAGCGAGTCCGACCTCATCGACCAGATCGCGCTGTCGCAGACGCTGCTGAAGGAACTGCCGTATTCCGATCTCGTGACGGTGACGCCGCATACGCCCGAGCAGATCATCGCGCATGGCGAGGAGATCAACGTACTCGAGCGCATCCGCCATCCGCTCGGCGACGTGCTCAAGGTCGAGGACGCCGACAAGGCCATTTTGCTCACCTATTTCCGCAACAACGTGCTGCACCTGTTCACCGCACTGGCCTGGGTCGCGACCTGCTTCCAGCAGAATCGCCGCCTTGCCCGCACCACCGTGGTCAACCTCGGCCGCCGCGTCTATCCCTTCCTGCAGGCGGAACTGTTCCTGCCGTGGAATGAAGACCAGTTCGCGGAACGCCTGGATCGCACCATCGATCTTTTCGTGCGCGAGGGCTTGCTGGCGGAAACCCAGGAAAACGACGCCAGCGTGCTCACCCGCGGCCTCGGCGAAACCGACGAGGTGTTCCGCCTGCGGGCGCTCGGCCATCCGCTGCGCCAAGCGTTCGAGCGCTATTACATCGCCATCTCGGTGCTGGCCAAGAACGGCCCGGGCATGCTCTCGGCCGGCGAACTGGAAAGCCTGTGCCATCTCGCCGCGCAGCGCCTGTCGTTGCTGTATGCACCGGCGGCGCCGGAGTTCTTCGACAAATCGCTGTTCCGCGGCTTCATCCAGAAACTGCGCGCCCTGCGCCTGGTCTGGGCCGACGGCAACGGCAAACTGGAATTCGACGAACGCCTCGATGCCTGGGCGCGCGACGCCAAGACCATCCTCGGCCGCGAACTCCGCCATACCATCGAACGCATCAGCCCCGACGCGGTGGAAACGGCCAAACCGACGGCGGCAAGCGAGTAACCGCGGCGTCTGCAATTTTGCAGGTGCCGGCACGAAACCGGATCAAGAAAACAAGACGACGCCGGCGCAGACCCCTCCCTTGGTCCCCGCGCGGCGTCTAGCGAATCCGGCGCGGCGAACCTTTGCCAAGCGCATCGCCGCCCTCCCTGGTCGACGTTTAGCAGCCCCCTGTCCCTTTGAGCCTCCGGATCGCACCACACACGATCGCATTTCGTGGCAGCATAGGCGACTCGGGAACACCAGTTGACACGGACTTCAACACTCAAGTAGGGACACACACAGTGATTACTGCACTGGATTGCCTTTATGGCAGCCTGCTGGAAGCGGGCCTGTTCGATTCCTTCCTCAAGCAATTCGCCGAAATCGCGGGCGCCGATTCCGTGGCGATGTTCGATTTCGACCTGTCGCGCGCGGATGCCATGCGCTTCACCAGCACGGCCGCAAACGAGGAGAGCAACGCGCGCTTCATCGCGACGTTCCCCTCGATCGATGACAGGCTGTGGTGGCAACGCAGCGAACGCGACATGGTGCCGGGCGCGGTGATCAACGGCATCGATTACGCCAGCGCAAGCGAGATCAAGGCGACGCGCTATTACCGCGATCTGCTGCAACCACTGGACATCCTCCATTCCGCGGCGGTATGCGCGGTGATGCGCCCGGACGCGCAATGCTTCCTGACCGTCAATCGCAGCGAACAGCGCGGCGCCTTCGGCCACGACAGCATCGCCGTGCTGCGCGCATTCGCGCCGCACTGGGTGCGCTACAAGCAGCTGGAGCAGCGCATCGCCACCAGCCAGCGCGACCTCCATGGCCACCGTGGCCTGGCGGTGTTCGAACTTGGCCCGGCCTTCGACGTGCGCCGGATGAACGGACCTGCGGAACGCTGCATCAGCGCAGGCTGGCTGCAACGCGGGCCCGACGGTGCACTGCGGATGCACGACGCCCGCAGCCAATCACTGTGGGCCACATGCCAACGCCAGGCTGCAACGACATCAGCGGCCACATCCATTCCCGTTTATGGCCATCACGCCGAAGTCGTGGCTTATGCCGCCCTGCAACCCGTGAGTGATGGCAACATCGCGCCACGCCGTCTGCTGTTCGTGCGACCACTGCAACCGATCGGCGACCATATCGATCTCACCGCGACCCTGCGCGCATCCTGCGGACTGACCACTTCCGAAGCGGCCTTCGCCGTCGCCCTCAGGCGCAGCGAAACACTGGCGGATGCCGCGCAATCGCTGGGCATCACCGTCGGTACCGCACGCCAGCGCCTGCAGGAAATCTTCGAGAAGATGGACCTCCATCGCCAGGCCGAACTGTTCCAGGCGCTCGATGCCCTCGCCGAACTCAACGACCACCTCTACCACCGGACGGAACCGCAGCAGGCGTGAGGGCCTGTCAGGGCTAGGCCGGGGAATCGGGGATCAGCATCGATTCCAGCTTGGCGATCCAGTCCTTGAGCATCAGCTTGCGCTTCTTGAACCGGCGCAGGGCCAGGTCATCCACTTCCGCCGCCGCCTGCATCCGGCCAATCGCGAGGTCGAGGTCGCGGTGTTCGATCCGCAATTCGGCCAGGCGGTGGGCGATGTCGGCGCTGTCGTTGTGCATGGCCGGAGGATACCGTGCCTTAACGCCCGGCATGCCAGCCTGCGGCATCGGTCGAACACCGATGTCCCTGCATGACTGCCGATGCCCGTCCGCCTGATGCGCCGGTTGGCGCGCCGCTTCTCGATACCGCCCCGCGCCGCTGGGTGACGGAACTGCTTGGCCGTGCCGGCATCCGCATCAATGGCGATGATCCCTGGGACATCCGCCTGCACGATCCCGTCGCGCTGGATCGTGCGGCTGCGGAAGGCAACCTCGGTTTCGGCGAGGCCTACATGGCCGGCCAGTGGGATTGCGCCGCCCTGGACATGCTGTTCGAACGGGTGCTGCGCGCGCACCTCGACCGCGACATTCATCCCGCGCGATTGGCCTGGCATTCCCTTCAGGCCCGGCTGACCAATCGGCAGAGCCGCCGCCGCGCCTGGCAAGTCGGCAAGGCGCATTACGATCTCGGCAATGCCTTCTACGCGGCGATGCTGGATCCGCGCATGGCCTATTCCTGCGGATGGTGGCAGGACGGTGCGCACGATCTCGCGCAGGCGCAGGAGGCGAAGCTGGAACTGGTGTGCCGCAAGCTTGGCCTGCAACCGGGCATGCGCGTGCTCGACATTGGTTGCGGCTGGGGCAGCTTCATGGGCTATGCCACCGAACGCCACTGCGTGCACTGCATCGGCGTGACCGTTTCGCGCGAGCAGGCCGCCTATGCGCAGGAACGCTACGCCGGCCTGCCGCTGGAATTCCGCTTGCAGGATTATCGCGACCTGGATGCCGCCGCGCTCGGCGGACCGGTGGATCGCATCGTCAGCATCGGCATGTTCGAACATGTCGGCCATCGCAACCATCGTGCCTACATGGAGGTCGCGCATCGCTGCCTGCGCGATGACGGCCTGTTCCTGCTGCACACCATCGGCAAGAACCTGCGCGACCTCATGGTCGATCCATGGATCGACAAATACATCTTCCCCAACGGCGACCTGCCTGCGCTGGGCCAGATCGGCGACGCCCTGGACGGCCTGTTCGTGTGCGAGGACCTGCACAATTTCGGCGCCGACTACGATCCGACGCTGATGGCCTGGCATGCGAACTTCGAGTCTGCATGGCCGCGTTTTGCCGACGCGCTCGGAGAGACCTTCCGCCGCCGGTGGCGCTACTACCTGCTGTCCTGTGCCGGCGCGTTCCGCGCCCGTGAATTGCAACTGTGGCAATGGCTGCTGTCGAAGGACGGCATCCCCGGAGGGTGGAGGCGGCCGGCGCTTTCCCGGCACGACGACGTCCGCGGGTAAAATGCCGGACCGATGAATACCGCGATTCCCCTGATCCTCGCCGAGCCGCTGCCGATCGCGCAGCGCCGCAGCGCGCCCGTCGAAAAGCGCGAAGCCGACAAGCTGGCCAAGCGCCTGCGCCACCAGGTCGGTCGCGCTATCGCCGATTTCGGGATGATCGAGGATGGCGACAAGGTGATGGTCTGCCTGTCCGGCGGCAAGGACAGCTACACCATGCTCGACGTCCTCCTGCAACTGCAGAAGAAGGCGCCGGTGTCGTTCTCGATCACCGCGGTCAACCTCGACCAGAAGCAGCCGGGCTTCCCGGAACACGTGTTGCCCGACTACCTGCGCTCGATCGGCGCCGATTTCCACATCATCGAACAGGACACCTATTCCGTCGTCAGCCGGGTGATCCCGGAAGGCAAGACGATGTGTTCCCTGTGTTCGCGGCTGCGCCGTGGCGCGCTCTACACCTGGGCCGAAGAACACGGCTACACCAAGATCGCGCTCGGCCACCATCGCGACGACATGGTCAACACCTTCTTCCTCAACCTGTTCTTCCACGCCAGGCTCAGCGGCATGCCACCGAAATTGCTGAGCGACGACGGCAAGCACGTGGTGATCCGCCCGCTTGCCTACGTGCGCGAAAGCGACATCGAGGCCTACGCCGAGGCCAGGCAATTCCCGATCATTCCCTGCAACCTCTGCGGCAGCCAGGAAAACCTGCAGCGCAAGCAGGTCAAGAAGATGCTGGAACAATGGGAAAAGGACTCGCCCGGTCGGGTCGAAACCATGGCGCGCGCGCTCGGCGACATCCGCCCCTCGCAGCTGGCCGATCCGAAACTGTTCGATTTCCTGTCGCTCGGGAAGCACGGCGACAACGCGCTGCCCGATGCCCACGCATGGCTCTCCGGCGGTGAGACGCCGAACGACGACGATTGATCGCACTGATCGCACCGCTCCACGAACACCGCTTCGGCACCGCGCCGATTTCCACCACCCTTTCCAGTCCGGGCCTCAATGTTCTTTCGCAACCTCACGCTGTTCCGCTTCCCCGCTTCCGTTTCCTTCGCCGACATCGACGAACGCCTGCGCGAGACCGCACTCAAGCCGGTCGGGCCGCTCGAACTGTCGTCGCGCGGTTTCATCCCGCCGTTCGGCAATGCCGCAGAAGGTGACGATGTCGCCTACATGCACCAGATCGAACGCTCGATCTGGCTCGCCATCGGTGGCGAGGACCGCCTGCTGCCGTCGGCCGTGGTCAACGACCAGCTGCAGAAGAAACTCGCCGAATTCGAGACGCGCAACGGTCGCAAGCCGGGCGGCAAGATGCGCCGGCAACTGAAGGACGAACTCGTCACCGACCTGCTGCCGCGCGCCTTCGTGCGTCCGGTGCGCACCGATGCGCTGGTCGATCTCAAGCACCACGTCATCGCCATCGACACCTCGTCGAAGAAATCCGCGGAAGCCGTGGTCTCGCAAGTACGCGAAGCGCTCGGCAGCTTCCCGGCGCTGCCGCTCAATGCCGAAGTCGCGACCGGCACCCTGCTCACCGGCTGGCTTGCGGGCGATGCATTGCCGGCAGGCCTGTCGCTGGGCGAAGAATGCGAGTTGCGCGATCCCGGCGATTCCGGCGCGGTGGTGAAACTGCAGGGCATGGAACTTTCCGGCGAGGAAATCGAAACGCATCTCGAATCCGGCAAGCAGGTGACGCGGCTGGCGTTGAAGCTGGACGATCACGTCAGTTTCGTGCTCGGCGATGACCTGGTGATCCGCAAGTTCAAGCTGCTCGACGGCGCGGTGGAACAACTCGAATCAAGCGATCGCGACGATATCCGCGCGGAACTCGACGCGCGCTTCGCGCTGATGGCCGCCGAGTTCGACCGCCTGTTCGCGGTGCTGGAACCGGTGCTCAAGCTGAGCAAGGCCGGATAGTGACGGTCGCGGATCGCGAAGATCTGCCCGACATCATGGTGCGCCTCGGCGACGGGCGCACGCTGCAACTTCCCTGCAAGCGCCATTCGCGCGCACGTCGCATCAAGCTGTCGGTGGACGAGCGCGGCCCGCGCCTGACCTTGCCGATGCGCGCCAGCGTGCGCACGGCCGAACGCTTCGCCCAGGAACACGTGGCGTGGCTGGAGGCGCAGATCGCCAATCTTGCCGTCGATGCCCCGGAGGCGTTGCGCGCCGGCGTCACTGCAAGCTTGCCCTTGCGGGGCGAATGGCTACCGGCGCGCTGGATCGCCGGGCGCGTCAACCGGGTGACATTGGCGGATGGCGAATTGCTGTTCGAGCAGCGCGGCAATTCCGACTCTGCCGTGCGCCGCGCGTTGCGTGACTTCTATGAAGCCCAGGCGCGTGCCGATCTTGCCGCATGGCTGCCGAAGTACGTCGGCGCCCTGCCGCGGCAACCGTCGCGCATCGTGTTGCGCAGGATGAGTTCGCAGTGGGGATCGCTGGCGCCATCGGGCGTGGTATCGCTCGATCTGTCGCTGGTGCTGGCGCGGCCATCGGCGTTCGAATACGTGCTGGTGCACGAGCTCTGCCATCTGATCCGCGCCGACCACTCGCCGGCATTCTGGCGCGAAGTGCAGGCGCGCTGCCCGCACTGGCGGCGCGAGCGCACGTACTTCCATGCCGAAGGGCGCGCACTGAAGGCGCGCTTGCGGGCGCTCACTTAAGCACGCGCTGGCTGGACAGAGCGCGGAAGCGGTCGCCTGCCCGTTGCGCGTGCTACCGCGCCAGAAACGACCCGATCCATTCCGCCACCGCCTGCGGCGTCTCCATGTGCAGATGGTGCGTGCCCGGCAAGGCCAGCAACTCGCCGCGCGGCAACGCATCGACATAGCGGCGACGCACGTCATCCGGCAGGTACGGTTGCGCGGGATCGGCGAACACCACCCGCGTCGGACACTCGATGCCGGGACAGATCGTCGTCACCTGCGCATCGACCGGCCTCATCCACGTCGGCACCATCAGCCCCGATTCGCGCATCCGCAGCGCGGTGTTTTCGGCGGCATCGGCCAGGCCACCCAGCGCCTCGATGCAGACCAGTCGCTCGACACGCTGCGGGCACGCCGCCGCGACCAGGCTGGCGATGCCCGCGCCCATCGAATGACCGAGCAGGGTGAAACGCTCCCAGCCCAGCGCATCGGCGATGTCGAGTACATGATGCACCGCCATCTCGAAGGTGTAGATCGCGCCCGGCGGCAGGTGCACGCTGCGGCCGTGGCCGGGCAGATCGACCGCAACCAGTTCGATCCCCGCAAGATGCGCGGCGAGGGGGATGAAACTCGCGGCATTGTCGAGCCAGCCATGCAATGCCAGCACGCGCGGAGCGTTTTCTGTCGCGGCGGATCGCAACGCGGTGATCGTGCCCAGCGGGATGTCGATGGACGTTTCGTTCAACTCAAGACTCATGCAGCGGACTCCGCGATCGTCGCCAGCGCCTGCACGTGCGCGGCGCCGTCATTGAGGCAGGGGATGTAGCGCAGCGCGCGACCGCCCGCTGCGACGAAGGCTTCGGCATTGAGCATGGCGATTTCCTCCAGCGTTTCCAGGCAGTCCACCGCGAATCCCGGGCAGGCGACGTCGATGTCGCGCACGCCGTCGCGGGCGAGCTGCTGCAGTGTCGGCAGGGTGTACGGCTGCAACCAGCGCTCGCGTCCGAACCGCGACTGGTAGGTCAGCAGGATGTCGGCGCGGGCCATGCCCAGCGCCGCGGCGACGGCAACCGTGCTGGCTTCGCATTGCGCGGCGTAGGGATCGCCATTTCGCACCAGTCGCTCGGGAATGCCGTGGAACGAGAACAGCAGTTTTCCCGCGCGGCCATTGCGCGTCCAATGTTCGCGGATCGATGCCGCCGTCGCAGCGACCCAATGCGGGTCGACGTGGTAGTCATGCACGGTCCTGAACGCGACCCGCGGATGTTTCGCCCGTGATTCCGCCACCACGTCCTCCACCGATGCGGTGGTGGTCGTCGAATATTGCGGATACAGCGGCAGCACCACGATCTCGTTCACGTCATCGGCCACCAGCGCATCGATCGTCTTCGCCAGTGCCGGCTCGCCGTAGCGCATCGCCATCGCCACCCGCCATCCCGGCAAGGCTGCCTGCATGCCATTCGCCAGGCGCTGCGTGTACGCCGCCAGCGGCGATCCTTCGTCCATCCAGATCGCCGCGTACTTGCGCGCGACCACCGGGCTGCGCCGCGGCAGGATCACCCAATTGAGCAGCGGCCACCACAACAGGCGCGGAATCTGCACCACGCGCGGGTCGAGCAGGAATTCGGAGAGGTAGCGGCGCACGGCCGCCGCCGTGGGCGCGGCCGGCGTGCCCAGATTGACCAGGATCAGGGCACGCGTGGATTCGATCGGCATCCGCATAGCTTAATCGCCCCTGCCCCGCGGATCGCCTCCGGGTTGCGGCTGCGCGCGATCGCGGCCTAGCATCGGTGATCCCCTGCGTTCCCGAATGCCCATGTCCCGATCGACTCCAGTTTCGCTGCTCGCGCGTTTCATCCTGCTGCTGGTCTTGTCCGCGGCCCTGCCCGCGATGGCCGCCGATGATCCCACCGACGCCCAGCGCACGCAGCAGGCATTGAATGTCTTGCGCGACATCCAGGCGATGCCGGAGCAGGCGATTCCCGACCGCCTGTTCGACGAGGCACAAGGCATCCTGGTGGTGCCGGACACGCTCAAGATCGGTTTCGTGTTCGGCGGGCGCCGTGGCCACGGCCTGCTCTCGGTCCGCAATCCCGACGGCACCTGGTCGAACCCGGTCTACGTGCGCCTGACCGGCGGCAGCGTCGGCTTCCAGATCGGCGTGTCGAAATCCGACGTGGTGATGGTGTTCCGCACGCGCCAGGGCCTCAATGACATCACCGCCGGCAAGTTGACGCTGGGCGCCGGCGCGAGCGTCGCCGCGGGACCCGTCGGGCGCGATGCCGCGGCCGGCACCGACCAGCAGTTCAAGGCCGATATCTGGTCGTGGTCGCGCGCACGCGGCCTCTATGCCGGCGTCGCCTTCGACGGCGCGGTGATCGCCATCGACGACGAAGCCAACCAGCGCATGTACGGCCAGGGCGCGACGCCGCGGATGATCTTCGAACACCGCACGCCGGTGCGTCCGCCCAATGTGATCGTCGACTTCCGCGACGCCCTCGAAGAAGCCGGCGCCACCGCCCACAACCGCCGCATGGTCGAACGCGACAAGGGCGCCGACATCGATCGCGCGGTCGAGGCCGCCGAACGCGGCGCGCCCGCCGCAACGACGGCTTCGGCGCCTGCCGCTTCAGAATCCGCAAGCACGAACGCGCCTGCCGCGCCTGAACAGGTCGACGATCAACCGGGGCAGGATCCCGGCGTTACCACCGAAGCACTGCCTGCAGCACCGGCCGCCCCCGCGAAGAAAGCGCCCGCGCCCAAAAAAGTGCCCGGCAAGCCCTGATGCGCTGCGGTATCCTCTCAACCTGCATTTGAATCGTTGGAAGTGTCGTCATGTTCGAGCTCAGCTTCGGCAAATTGCTGGTCCTCCTGGTCATCATCCTGGTGATTTTCGGCACCAAGCGCCTGACCAGCGGCGCCCGTGACGTCGGCAAGGCGGTCAACGAATTCAAGAAAGGCATGCGCGGGGACGAGGAAGAGAAGAAGCCCCAAAGCCTGACCGACGAATCGCAGCGCAGCGACACCACATTGCAGTCGCAAGAGCGCCAGGACGACCAGGCGCCACGCTGATCGCGCTGCAGGCCACGGAGCCCCGCCATGTTCGAGGTCGGCTTCGGCGAGATGGTGCTGATCGGCATCGTCGCGCTCATCGTGCTGGGTCCGGAACGCCTGCCGAAAACCGCGCGACTGGTCGGACTGTGGGTCCGCCGCGTGCGTGCCTACTGGTTCAACATGCGTGCCGAACTGGAACGCGAACTCGCCGCCGAGGACATGCGCAAGCAATTGGAAGACGCGAAAGGGGCGGTGCACGAAACCGATGCCGAAGTCCGTCATCCCGACGATGCGGCCAAGCCTGAAGAAACGAAGCCCACCGACGACAGCCACGATGGTCGCGCGCAATGAGCTTCGCCGATGATCCGGAATCGCTGGTCGGCGGATTGATCCCGCACCTGCTGGAACTGCGCATGCGCATCCTGCGCGCGCTGATCGGCGTCGGCATCGTTCTCGCGGCGACGATGCCGTTCTCCAATCAACTCTATGGCTGGCTGGCGCAACCGCTGCTGCGCTCGCTGCCCGCCGGCGGCCAGCTGATCGCCACCGGCGTCGCCTCGCCCTTCGTCACCCCGATCAAGCTGTCGTTCTTCGTCGCGCTGATGGCGGCGATGCCGTGGGTCCTCTACCAGGCCTGGGCCTTCGTCGCGCCCGGCCTGTACCAGCGCGAGCGCCGCATCGCGTCGCCGTTGCTGGCCTCGGCGATGGCGTTGTTCTACATCGGTTGCGCCTTCGCCTATTTCGCCGTGCTGCCGGCGGCGTTCGTCTTCCTCGCGCACACCACGCCACCGGGTGTCGCGCGCATGACCGACATCAATGCCTACCTCGATTTCGTGCTGGTGATCTTCTTCGCCTTCGGCCTCAGTTTCGAATTGCCGGTGGCACTGGTCATCGCGGTGCTGATGGGCGTGGTCACCACCCGGCAGTTGCGCGAATGGCGCGGCTACGCCGTCGTCGCGATCTTCATCCTCGCCGCGATCATCACCCCGCCCGACATCGTTTCGCAGCTGATGCTGGCGATCCCGATGTGCCTGCTTTACGAAGCCGGCATCCTCGTCGCCCGCGCGCTCAAGCCGAATATCGCAACGGCATGAACCCGCCGCCACTGCGCAACCCGCACTGGCAACGGCGCTGCGCCGCCTTCCTGATCGACTTCGGCGCGCTCGCCACGGCAGCACTGGTGGTGACGGCGCCATGGTGGCGCACCGACCTGCGTGACGCCGACGCCGCGATCGACGGTTTGCGCGCCACGATGGACGCAACGATGGCGAATGCCCTCGGCTCCGGCGCCGATGCCTCCGGTTTCTACGCCAGCCTGCTTTCCGATCCGGCCCTGCGTGCGGCGGTGGTGGCATTCGCGCAACACGGCAGCGGCGCCATCTTCACCGTGGCGATCGCCTACGCCCTGCTGTCGGCGGCATGGAATATCGGCGGCGAACTGTCGCCGTGGCAGGGATCCCCGGGCAAGCACCTGCTCGGCCTGCGCGTCGTCGACGTGTCGGGACGGCGCGCGCCATTCGCGCAATTGCTGGTACGCCAGATCGCCGCGGGACTGTCGTGGCTCACGTTCAACCTCGGCCACCTGCTGGCGTGGTGGCCACCCTTCCGCAGCCTGCACGACCGCATCGCCGGCACCGACGTGGTGGCGACGACCGGCAGCGGTCCGGCACGCGTTGCTCTCGATCGCACTGCTGGCGGCGATCCTGCTGCCGATCCTGTTCGCGACGTGGCTGGCGATGCGCCTGACCACGCCATGAAACTCACTTCATCGAATGCAGGCCGAACAGGTTGCCTTCGCTGTCGTGGCACAGCGCGCAGTTGCCGTATTCGCCGATCGAGAATTTGGGTTTGAAGATCTTGCCGCCTGCGGCTTCGACGCGACCCGATTCGACGCCGCAGTCCTCGCACACGAAATAGGCCAGGGTGCCGCCCATGCCGGAAGGCACGCCATCCATCTTCACCAGCGCGCCGCCGCTGCCGGGCAATTCCATCTGCGCGGGAAAGAACATCATTTCCATCTCCATGCCCGGCGGCACCGGGTGCTGTTCCAGCTTGGTTGCCAGCACCGCCTCGTAGAACTTGCGCGCGCGTGCCATGTCCTGCACGTAGATCTCGGTCCAGCCAATGGGATTGTGTTGCATCGGGAAACCTCCGTCGTTGGTGCGTGAAGCCTAATGTTTATATTGTAAACATGACGTTACGACGAGATGTTATTATTGTCAACATGACGCGGCGTTCCACTCCCATTCCCCGCCCGCAGGGCTATCACCACGGCGATCTGCGCCGTGCCCTGTTGCTTGCCGCCCGCAAGCTGGTGGAACTCGGCGGCTCCCCGGCCCTCACCTTGCGTGCAGCCGCGCAGCAAGCCGGGGTCAGCCCGGCGGCGCCCTACCGCCACTTCGAGGACCGCGATGCATTGCTCGCCGCGGTGCTCGCCGAAGGTTTTCGCGAACTCGCCGCGACCCTCGAAGCCGCGCGCGTTTCCGTGCCGGCGCCGATCGACAGTTACCTCGCGGTGGGCAGCGCCTATCTGCAGTTCGCCGCGGGCAATCCGCGGTTGTATCGATTGATGTTCGGATCGGAGTGCAACAAGCTGCAATATCCCGACCTGCTTGAAGCCGGGCAGGAAGCGTTCGCCGTGGTGGTGCGCGCCGCCCACCAATGCGCGGCGGCCGGGCTTGCGGGGAGCCATTCTCCCGACGATGTCGCGCTGGCCGGCTGGTCGGTGGTGCATGGGCTGGCATCGCTGCAGACCGACGGCGTGCTGGAACGCGTCACCCCGCGGCCCTTGCCGGACGTGGCGCAGGCGCTGTTCTCGATTTTGGTGGGAGGCGTCGTCCCGCGCTGAACCTCAGGCGGTCCCGTGGTTCTTGCCCTGCCATGGCCGGTACCACGCGCGGATGCGCGCCATGTCGGCGACGGGATCGTCACTGGTCCAGAACAGCGGACCGATGCCGATCACCTTGTCGGGATAGTGGAAGTATTCGAGCAGGACCGGGATGTCGGCGGCATGCGCGATCTTCCAGAATCCGTTCTTCCACTCCTGCACCTGCTTGCGCGTCCCTTCCGGGGCGATGCCGAGCCAGAACTGGTCGGTCGCGCGAATCGTTTGCGCGATCTGTTCGACGAAACCACCCGGCGCCTTGCGATCAATCGCGATCACGCCGAGCCGGCGCAGGATCGGGCCCATCGGCCACCAGAACAATTCCTTCTTGCCGAGGATGCGGATGTCGAGGCCGAGCGCCATCTTCGCCGCGAATCCCCACACGCCGTCCCAGTTGGACGAATGCGGCGCGCCGATCAGCACCAGTTTCGGCACGTCGGGAAATTCGCCGACCATGCGCCAGCCACCGAGCTTCAGCAACGCGCGGCCGAACCAGCGCGAGAACGGACTGTTGCGCACGCGTGGCGCGCTTCCCGGCAGGGGCAGGATCGGCCCGTCGCTGGCCGGCGTGGGCGGATGCGGTGCGGTCGTTCCAGTCATGCGTTCAATCCCAATCCCTGGCGGCACGGCCGCGCTTCACTTCGCTGCGTCCGCGCTTCGATTCCAGCCGGCGTTCCTTCGATGCCCGCGTCGGACGTGTTGCCTTGCGTGGCTTGGCGACTTCCATCCCGTGGGCGATGAAGGCCATCAGGCGTTCGCGCGCATCGTCGCGGTTGCGATCCTGGGTGCGGAAGCGTTGCGCGTGGATGACGATCACGCCGTCGCCGGTGACGCGGCGATCGCGCCGGGCCAGCAGGCGACTGCGGACCTCGTCGTCCAGCGATGGCGACTGCGCGATGTCGAAACGCAGTTCGACCGCGGTGGCGACCTTGTTGACGTTCTGCCCGCCCGCGCCCGACGCGCGCACGAAGCGCTCGACCAGCTCGGATTCGGGAATGGCGATGTCGGTCATGGTTACAGTCTAAATGGACCGAACAGGGCCAGCGCCTTCGCGAATTCGGCATCGGGCGGCGCAACCATCGAAAGCCGTTCGCCGCTCCACGGATGGGTGAACGCCAGGCGTTCCGCGTGCAGCAGCATGCGGTGGATGCCGAGCATGCGGAAATTGCGATTGTGGCGGCCGTCGCCGTGGCTGGTGTCGCCGACCAGGTGATGCGACAGGTGCTTGAGATGGCGGCGGATCTGGCGGAAGCGCCCGGTCTCGGGACTGGCGCGCAACAATGCATAGCGCGAGGTCGCGAATCCTGCCGACGGCAATTCCAGTTCAGCGGTTGCGAGCTTGCGGAAGCGCGTGCGCGCCGGCTTCTTCTCCGGTTTGCCGGGCCCGCCATCGAGCGCATGATCGACGATGAAATCGTCTTCGGCCGGCCAGCCGCGACAGATCGCGAGATAGTCCTTCGCCGGATCGCCCGCCATCCACGCCTTGCCCAACGCCGATGCGGTATCGCGATCGAAGGCCAGCAGCAGGCAACCGCTGGTGGCGCGATCGAGGCGATGGATCAGGAAGATGTCGCATCCGAACTGCTCGCGCAGGCGATCGGCGAGGAAATCGGTTTCGCCGCGCGCCAACGCACTGTCGTGCAGCATCAGGCCCGCCGGCTTGTCGATCACGGCGAAACGCGCGTCCATGTGGAGGACGGGAATCAACCGCGACTGCGCGGCCATGCCGCCAGCAGTGCCGACACGCCTCCCAGCCCGGCGATCCAGGCCGACGCGGGAACACCGAACAGGCGTGGGCCGCCCGCTTCGAGCGCATACAACACCGCCGCGACGATCAGCAGGCCGGTGCCGAGGATCGCCGAGACCATCCGCCGCTGCATGCCGTGGAGATCGTTGGAAAGGCGGCGCAAGTCTTCCGACTGCATGTGCAATTCGTGGCGGCCTTCGACCTGCTGCTTCAACCAGGCATGCGCCAGTTCCGGCATTTCCGGTGCGCGCGTCGCCAGTTCCGGCAACTGTCGCGCGAAGTTCTTGAACAATCGTTTCGGGCTGTAGCGTTCGCGCAGGATGCGCTCCAGCACCGGCTTCGCCACCGCCCAGATGTCGATGTCGGGGTCGAGCTGGCGACCGACGCCCTCGATGTTCAACAGCGTTTTCTGCAGCAGGATCAGTTGCGGCTGCAGCGTGAGTTCGTAGCGCTGGGCGACGCGGAACAGTTTCGCCAGCACTTCCGCCAGCGATATCTGCGACAGCGGGCGGGTGAAGTACGGCTCGCACACCGAACGCGCGGCCGCTTCCAGTTCGTCGATGCGCAGATGCGAAGGCATCCAGCCGGCATCGACATGCAGTTCGGCGATGCGACGATAATCGCGGTTGAAGATCGCCATGAAATTCTCGGCGAGGTAGTACTGATCCTCGCGCGAGAGCTGGCCCATGATGCCGAAATCGAGCGCGATGAAGCGTGGATTGGCACGGCGCGCGGGGTCGACATCGACCCAGATGTTGCCGGCGTGGGCATCGGCGTGGAAGAAGTTGTCGCGGAAGACCTGTTCGTAGAACACGCGCACGCCCTTCGCGGCGAGCGCCTTGCGATCGATGCCGGCAGCGTCGAGCGCGGCGATGTCGTCGGCAGGAATGCCGGTGACCCGCTCCATCGTCATCGCGCGCGGACCGGTGTGACTCCAGATCGGTTCCGGCACGTAGAGATCGTTGGAATCGATCCAGTTGCGCCGCAATACCGAGGCATTCGCGGCTTCGCGCTGCAGGTCGAGTTCGGCGGTCAGCGTGTTCTCGATCTCGGCGACGATCTCGCGCGGACGGATCTTGTCGGCACTGGGATGCGTGCGCTCGACCACGCCCGCCAGCGATTTCAGCAGGGCGATGTCGTCGCGTATCTCGCCGTCGACATCGGGACGCAACACTTTCACCACGACCTGGCGGCCATCGTGCAGGGTCGCGGCGTGCACCTGGGCAATGCTCGCGGATGCCAGCGGCACGGTATCGAAATCGGCGAACAGCGCGTCGATCGGCTGGCCGAGCGAAGCTTCGACGATCGCGCGCGCGCGCTGGCCATCGAACGGCTTGACGCGATCCTGCAGCAGCGTGAGTTCTTCGGCGATGTCGATCGGAACCAGGTCACGCCGCGTCGACAGGATCTGCCCGAACTTGACGAAGATCGGCCCGAGTTCCTGCAAGGCAAGGCGCAGGCGCGCACCGCGCGGCAACGCGGCGATTTCCGCCGATGCGCGCGGCACGAACGGACGCGCGAGTTTCAGCCAGCGTTCGGCGGGGGTGTCGTCGAGCAGCGAATCGAGGCGATAGCGCAGCAGCACGCGCCAGATCCGCCATGCGCGTCCGGCCCCGAAATTCATCCTGCACTCCGCAGGCGCGCAACACGCGCGGCGAGACGATCGCCGGCATCGCGCAGGCGGTCAACGTCATCGTGGAAGGCATCGAGTTCGGCGGCACTGACCACGTCGCGCGATTCCTCGGTCACGTATTCCGCCGCCGATTTCGCCACGTCCTGGGCGGCGACGCGCGCGCGCTTCAACGCGAAGGCGACGCCATTGGCGATCTGGGTGCCCAGCACGTCGCCGAATACCGCGGCAAACGGACGCCCCCAGTCGGGATCGAAGCGTTCCGCCATCCGCTGCAAGCGGCGCGCGACCTCGGCATCGCCTTCGATGCGCATCGATCCCACCGGTGGTCCGGCATCGCGCCGGGACGTGTCCCCCAAAAGACCCGACAGGCGCCCGAGCAAGCCCCCCAGCGTGCTGCGCACCGAGAGGTCGGCACGATCGGCGTCCGGCACCGGGCCGACGCGCAGGCGATCGCCTTCCACCCGCAACTGCAGCGCCAAGGGCGGTGATTCCAGCGTCAGCGCGACAGTGCGGCCATCCAGCGCCGGCAATGCGGCGCGGGTGTCTTCGTCGAGCAGCAGCGCGCGGTTGAGCGCGGCCTCCAGCGCCTTGCCGGCCGGCACTTTCCAGTTGAACGGCAGATTGAAGGGCGCGTCGCTCATGCCTGCATTGTAGTGGCGGCGCGCCAGCCTCGCGTCACGCGGCGTTGCGCCAGTATGCCGCGACCCGCGCCAGGCCCTCGTCCATGGTCACGCGCGGCATGTAGCCGAAATCGCCGAGCGCCGGCGCCATGCTGTACCAGTGCGGAGTGACCAGTTGTTCGGCGAGGAAGCGCGTCATCGGCGGCTCGTCCCGACGACGCAGCAGCGGCCACAGCGTCTCCATCGTCGCACCGACGCCATAGGCCAGCGCAAACGGAATGTGACGATGAACTTCCGGCGCACCGGCGGCACGCAGCAGGTCATTGACGACGCGTTCCATGGCGCGCGGTTCGCCATTGCTGATGAAATAGGCCTTGCCGGCACAGGCCGCGCCGGCCTGCAGGTGCTCGAAGGCATCGAAATGCGCCTGGGCGGCATTGTCGACATAGGTGGTATCGACGAGATTGCAGCCGTTGCCGACCAGCGCGAGGCGCCCGGCGCGCGCGCGTTCGACCAGGCGTGGCAGCAGCTGGTTGTCGCCGACGCCCCAGATCAGGCGCGGACGCAACGCGATGGTCGCCAGCGTGACACTGTTCGCCGCCAGCACTTCCTGTTCGGCGATCAGCTTGGTGGCCGCGTACGGTGCCTTGAGGTGTTCGCCATAGGGAACTTCTTCTGCCGTTCCGCCTTCGACCGGATGGGTGGCGCGATGGGTCACGCTCGGCGTCGAGGTGTAAACGAGACGCGCGATGCCGTGCGCGCGACAGGCGGCGATGACATTGCGGGTGCCGACCACGTTGGGCTGGAAATAGCTGTCGTAACTGCCCCAGGCGCCGGCCTTGGCGGCGTTGTGGAAGATCGCCTCGCAACCTGCCGCCGCCGCGAGCATCGCATCGGGATCGGCGAGATCGCCGCGAACCTGTTCGACACCGAGCACGTCGAGTTCCGGATAGCGTCCGCGGTTGAAGCTGCGCACGCGATGGCCGCGCTCGACCAGGCCGCGACACAGCGCCTGCCCGAGGAATCCGCCACCACCCGTCACGAGTATGTTCATTGCGATTTCCGTCCTTCGGGTGCACGTTGCGCGGCCCAGCGCGCCAATGCCTCGCGACCGATCTTGGCGTTGTGGCGGATGTCGACCGGAAAGGCCCGCGGATAATGCAGGAAACCTTCCACCTTGGCGGTATGCACGCCGCCATTGGCGAGATGGCGCAATTCGCCGGCGATGCGCGGCCACTGGTCGGCTGCAACGTCCTGCTCAAGTTCAACGCACAGGATCGGCTGCCGACATCCCGCCGCATCAACACCGACCAGCGCCGTGCGCGCGACATCCGGATGCGTGTTGAACACCGGTTCGATCTGTTCCGTGCACAGCGTGGTGGATGCATCGACGACCACGCGCTGCGATTTGCGCCCGCAGAACCACAGGCGGCCGTCGCGATCGAAGTAACCGAGATCGCCCATGCGGTGGACGATGCGTTCGCTGCCATCAACGAGATGTTCGCGGATCTTCGCCAGCCGCGTCTGCGCTGCGCGGTTGTAATAGCTGTCGGTTGCGCTCGGGCCGGCGACGGTGATTTCGCCGACGATGCCCTGCGCCACTTCGCGCGCATCGTTCCAGTTCGCGATCTCACCGTCGCTGATCGCGATGATGCGCACCTCGTTGGGCGCCACCGGGCGACCGACGCAGGTGCCGCTGCCGGCTTCGGTGCGTGCGCGCAACGTCAGCAGCTCGCGACCTTCGATCACCGCCACCGGCAGGCATTCGGTCGCGCCATAGGGGGTCCAGAATTTCGCATCGGCAGGCAACAGCTCCAGCAGCTTCGCCACCACATCCGGCGGCACCGGCGCACCGGCGCTGGTGGCGGTGCGGATGCCGGGCAAGGCTTCGCCATGTTCGGCCAGCACGCGCATCAATGCCGGCGAGCCGAACAGCTGCGTCACGCCGAAACGTTGCATCGCCGCGTGCAGTTTGCGCGGATTGGCGCGCGCAGGACGCGTCGGATCCATGTCGGGAATGATCGAGGTGAGACCGAGCGCGGGATCGAACAGCGCGAACGGAGGAAATGTCGGCAGGTCGACGCCGCCGGCTTCCATGCCGAAGGCATTGCGCAGCAACTCGATCTGCGCGCCGAAATGACGGCCGCGATAGACCACGCCCTTGGGCACGCCGGTCGATCCGCTGGTGAACAGGATCGCCGCCATCGCGTCGGGATCGTTGTCGGCGAAGACTTGCGGATGCGCGGCACCCTCGCGCTCGACTTCGGCAAGCGTCGCATCGGCGAACAGCGTGCGCGGTCCGGTGGTGATGGCCACCCGCGCCGAACGCGCCCAGCCCAGCAATTTGCGCGCGAACATCGCCAACGGAATGCCGATGAAGGCCAGTGGCTGCGCTTCGTCCAGGCATTGCCGCAGCGCCTGCTTCGAGATGCCGGGATCGACCAGCACCGGCACCGCGCCGGAACGGAACAGCGCGAACATCAGCAGGAAGAATTCCGGTGTCGGCCGCACCATCACCACCGTGCGCGACCCGGCGACGATCCCGCGTCGCGCCAGCCCCGAGGCGATCGCGCGACTGCGCGCATCGAGCTCGCCATGGGTCAGCGCGATGGCGTAATCGCCGCGCGGGCCGGGACAACGCATCGCCACCGCGTCCGGGCGTTCGCGGGCCATGCGTTCGAGCGTGGTGGTGAGGGCAGCGGTCACGGCGTCATTGTCGCTTACTCCTGCCGCACAATGACGACATGCCGTCCCGCGATTCCACCCATCCCTGCATGCGCTGCGGCGCCTGCTGCGCGGCGTTCCGCGTCGCCTTCCACTGGAGCGAAGCCGACGACGCGCCCGACGGAACGGTACCGGTCGGACTCACCCAATCCTTGCGCAGCCACGAACGCGCGATGCGCGGCACCGACGGCGCCCAACCGCATTGCATCGCCTTGCGCGGGACGGTCGGGGAGGCGTGCGAATGTTCGATCTACGAGTTGCGGCCCAGCCCATGCCGTGCGGTGCAGGCGTCGTGGGAACACGGTGCTGCCGATCCGCACTGCGATCGGGCGCGGACGCGCCACGGATTGCCGCTGCTGACGCCAGCGGATTGGAACGCTTAAACCGGGTTCCCGTCCAGGAACCCACGCACCATCGGCACCAGTTCCTCGTGCTTGTCTTCCAGCACGTAATGGCCGGCATCCTCGAACGCATGGACTTGCGCATTCGGCAGCGCCGCACGGAATTGCTCGAGGAAATGGCGATCGAACACGAAGTCGGTCAAGCCCCAGCCGATGAAAGCCGGACGATCGTCGTAAGACGGCAACTGGCGCGCCGCCGCCTTCAGCAACGGCCAGGCACGATCGCCTTCGCCCAGCGGGATGTCCTGCATGAAACGCAATGTCGCAATCGCGCTGGTCCAGCCATCGTAAATGCCGGAATAAGCCCGCTTCACCGCCGGCGACAGCTTGCGCCGCGTGCCGAACGCCGCCGCGCCGCGTGCGAACAGGTTGTAGCGACGGATCGCCCAGCCGCCGATGCGCGAATCGCGCCCCAGCGCCAGCCGCGACGGGAAACGCTTCGCCACCGGCAACGGGAAAGAAGCCGTGTTGGTGATGACGAGACGGCGCACCCGCGACGGATCGCGCAGCGCCCAGCCGAAACCGATCATGCCGCCCCAGTCGTGCAGCGCCAGCGTCACCGGCCCGTCGATGCCGAGATGCGCCAGCAGCGCATCGAGATCGTCGACGCGCGACTGCAGCGTGTAGTCGTAGCGCGGCGATGCATGGGCCGCATCGTCCGGCTTGTCGGAGAGGCCCATGCCGACGTGATCGGGCACGATGCAGCGATAGCGATCGCGCAGTCCCGCCACCAGGTGGCGCCAGTAATAACTCCATGACGGATTGCCGTGGAGCATCACGATCACTTCGCCGTCGCGCGGGCCTTCGTCGAGATACGACATCGCGATGCCCGGCCGCGCCTCGAAGCGCTGCGGGGCGAAGGGATAATCGGGGAAGGTCTGCTGCACGGCGACCACGGCTGCAGCGCGACTCACGCCTTTTTCACGAACTCCGACTTCAGGCGCATCGCGCCGAAGCCGTCGATCCGGCAGTCGATGTTGTGGCCGTCGGCGCCATCGACCAGGCGGATGCCCTTGATGCGGGTGCCGACCTTGAGTGCGTTCGACGCCCCCTTGACCTTGAGGTCCTTGACCACGGTGACGCTGTCGCCATCGGCGAGCAGGTTGCCGACAGCATCGCGCACTTCAAGTGCGTCGTCCTCGGCCACTTCGCCCGGCGTCCACTCGTGGCCGCATTCGGGGCAGACGAGGTGCGCGCCATCCGCGTAAGCGTAAGTCGACGCGCATTGCGGGCACGGCGGCAGGGCGGAATCGCTCATCGCGAACTCACCACTCCACTTCGGCCATGGTGCAGTTGAGGCCGGAACCGATGCCGAGCAGCGCGATGCGATCGCCCTTCTTCAACTGGCCCAGCTCCTTCAACTTGCTCAGCACGATCGGCACCGACGCCGGGCCGATGTTGCCGTGTTCGTTGAAGATCGTCATGACCTTCTCCGGATCGATGCCGAAGGCCTTGATGAAGGCCTGCGTATGCGGGCGGCTGACCTGGTGGATCACGAACTGGTCGAGCTCGCCCACCACCCAGCCCAAGGCCTGGGTCGCGGCCGCGAAGGTCTTGTGCGCCAGCTTCATGCCCTCGATCAGCAGCATGCGGGTGTCGGTGACCATGCGGTCGAGGTTGCCGCGGCACAACTTGTTCCATTCGGTCGCGGAACGCGTCACGCCACCCTTGTAGCGCGGCGCATCCGGCGCCAGCGCACTGCGCGCCATCACCATCGCCACCGCGCCGCAACCGAGCGTGAGCGCGGCGAGTTCGTCGCGGAACTGTTCCTGGGTCATGCCCGGTGCGTTCATGCGCTCGATGGTTTTTTCATAGACGAGGTTGGCGGTTTCGCCATCCACCACCAATGCGTAATCGATTTCGTCGCGCTCGATCATGCGCGCGGCGATGTCCATGCCGTTGATGAAGGCGAGGCAGGCGTTGGCGACGTCGAAGGTCTGGCAGTTCTCGGACACGCCGAGGTTGCCGCAGACGATGCTGGCGGTCGACGGTTCCAGGTAGTCGCGGCTGACCGAGGTGTTGACCAGCAGGCCCACCTTGTCGGCGGTGATGCCGGCGTCTTCCAGGGCCTTGCGCGCGGCCAGCGTCGCGGCGTCGGAAGCCTGCATGTCGGCGTCCCACAGGCGGCGCGAATGCACGCCGGCGATATCGTTGAGGACGTCGGTCTTGATGCCCAGGCGATCCAGCGTCGGCTGGAGGCGGACATTGATTTCATCGGAAGTCAGCGTGTGCGGCGCATCGATGTGGGCGAGACCTGCGATGGCGACGTTCTTGAACAACATGGGGGCGGAACCTGAACAGGACCAAGCCGAATAGAATACCGCGTTTTCAGGCCTTTCCGGGCGAATGGGCCCCGTCGTTCAGCCCCCGCCTCTCAGCGGGTGCAGCGCCAGGCCTCGAAACTCTGGTGGCCGTCGGCGCTGGGCGCCTCGCGGGGGCTGACGGTATTGGCGCTGATCTTGGCCGCTTCCTGGCGCGCCAGTGTCTCCAGTTCGTCCTTCACCCGCAGCTGGTTGCGCTTCATCATCGCGAAGCCGCTGGTCGCCGATACTTCGATCCGGCCCGCGGGCGTGCAGCCACCGGGCGGGGTGGCGACAACCTGGACGCGCTCGGCTTCCGGCGTCATCGGGGCGAGGGAACAGCCAGCCAGCACGAGGGCGGCGGCGATCGATGTCAGTGCGAATCGTTGCATGGCCTCGAGTCTAGCCCACGGGCGATGACACCAGCCCAACCGACGTGTAACGCCTACAACGGCAGCGCCGTCGTCTTCTTCACCGTGCGCAGGGTCAGCGTGGATTGCACGCGCACGACGCCGGGCAACTGGGTGAGGATCTCGGTGTGGATGCGTTCGAAATCGGCCGAATCGG
>JAEKKW010000025.1 GCA_019510195.1 Lysobacterales bacterium
GATTCCCGAATCCAAACGCCTCGATGTGCTGCTGCGCGAGTTCCGCCTGTCGCGCAACCACATGGGCATTGTCATCGACGAATACGGCGGCGTCGCCGGCCTGCTCACCATCGAGGACGTGCTGGAACAGATCGTCGGCCATAGCGACCGATTCTACTAAACAATGGCCTACCCATAGGGATCGGCGATCCCGAGCTCCAGCAGCACCTCGCGTTCCAGCTGCTCCATCGCCTGGGCGTCGGCATCATCTTCATGATCCCAACCCAACAGGTGCAGGCAGCCGTGCACGGTCAGGTGCGCGTAATGATGGTTGAGCGATTTGCGCTGTTCGCGCGCCTCCTTCGCGACCACCGGCGCGCACAGCACCAGATCGCCGAGCAGGGGGAATTTCGCGGCCTTGGGCAGGCCGGGCGGACGCTCCGCCGGGAAACTCAGCACGTTGGTGGCGTAGTCCTTGCCGCGATAGTGGCGATTCAGTGCGCGGCCCTCGTCGGCGCCAACGATGCGCAACGCGAGATCGGCTTCGAGGATGCGGCCTTCAAGCGCGGCGGCAACCCACAGGCGGAAACTGTTGGACGCCGGCACTCCGGCGCGCGGCACGGCGTAGCTGACGGCGACATCGAGACGGGTGGGGCCGCGGGTCATGGGGGAAGTCTACTCCCGCGGCCCGGTTTCGACGTCACGCGCATTCCTCGCCTCATACGCATTGACGATGCGCGCCACCAGCGGATGACGCACCACGTCGCGCGATTCGAAGAAGGTGAAGCTGACACCGTCGACGTCGCGCAGGACTTCAATGGCATCGCGCAGGCCTGATTTCACGTGCTTGGGCAGGTCGACCTGGGTCATGTCGCCGGTGATCACCGCGGTGCTGCCGAAGCCGAGTCGCGTCAGGAACATCTTCATCTGTTCGATGGTGGTGTTCTGCGCTTCGTCGAGGATGACGAAGGCATCGTTGAGGGTGCGTCCGCGCATGTACGCAAGCGGCGCGATCTCGATCACCGATTTCTCCAGCAGCTTGACCACCTTCTCCACGCCGAGCATCTCGTACAAGGCGTCGTACAACGGGCGCAGATAGGGATCGACTTTCTGGGTGAGATCGCCGGGCAGGAAGCCGAGCTTCTCGCCGGCCTCGACCGCGGGGCGCACCAGGATCAGGCGTTGCACGCGCGATTCGTTCAACGCATCGACCGCCATCGCCACCGCAAGGAAGGTCTTGCCGGTACCGGCCGGACCGATGCCGAAGTTGATGTCGTGGGTGGCGATCTCGTGCAGGTATTTCTTCTGGTTGGCGCCGCGTCCGCGAATGTTGCCGCGCTTCACCCGCACCGACACGTCCTGCGGCTGGTAGTCGGCTTCACGTTTGCCGTCGCCATTGACGAAGGCCGACAGGCGGATGTTGATGGCGTGGTCGTCCAGCGTCTCGCCCGCGGTCTCGTCGTACAGCATGCGCAGCAGGCGTTCGGTATCTGTGATCGCGGATGCATCCTCGCCGGTGATGCGGAACACGTTGCCGCGATTGGCGATCTCCACGCCCATCCGCAGTTCGATCTGGCGCAGGTGCGCATCGAACGGCCCGGCCAGGTTGGCCAGCCGCGCGGTGTCATCGGGATCGAGGGTGAAATCGCGTTGGGGAGTGCTCATGTGTATAGGATACAGCCGGGATTCCAGCGAGAAGGTGACGAACGATGCGGGCGAAACGAATGATGCGGGCGGGAATTGCCGCCGCGTTGCTGGCCATGTCGGGACAGAGTCTGGCGGCAGGTGGCGTCACCGTGGTGACGGCGCAGCGGATCCACACCATGAACCCGGCGCAACCGCACGCGCAGGCGATGGCGTATGACGACAGCGGCGCGATCCTCGCCTTGGGCGATACCGCCATGTTGCTGAAACGTTACCCGCAGGCGCGGCGCATCGATGCCGGGCAGGCGACGATCGTTCCCGGGTTGATCGATGCGCACGGGCACGTTTCCGAGTTGGGGCGGATGCGTGCGAGTGCCGATCTCACCGGTGCGAACGCAAAGGAAGAAGTGTTGCGGCGCCTGCATGAATTCGTTGCCAGGCCCGGCAACGACAAGGGCTGGATCATCGGCTGGGGCTGGGATCAGAACCGTTGGCCGGCCAAGGAATTCCCGGGTGCCGCCGATCTCGATGCGCAGTTCCACGATCGTCCGGTATGGCTGCATCGCATCGACGGCCATGCCGGTTGGGCCAACGGCGCCGCGATGAAGCTGATCAAGCGTGACCTGTCCGGAACGTGGCAGCCCGACGGCGGGAAGATCGTGCGTGATGCGGCGGGCAAGCCGACCGGCGTGTTCGTCGATGGCGCGATGTCGCTGATCGACGAGGTGCGCCCCGCGACGACGCAAGCCGAAATCGAGCATCAACTCGAACTCGCCATGGGCGAGGCGGTCGCCAATGGACTGACCGGTGTGCACGATGCCGGCATCCCGCTGGCGGAACTGCGTGCCTACCAGCATCTTGCCGATGGCGGCAAGTTGCCGATGCGCATCACCGCGATGGCCGATGGCGACAGCGATGCCTTGAACGAATTGTGCCGCAGTGGGCTGTATCGCCATTCCTCGGGGCGGCTGCAGATGCGCACGGTGAAGCTGTATGCCGATGGTGCGCTCGGCAGCCGCGGCGCCGCATTGCTCGCCGATTACAGCGACGATCCCGGCAATCGCGGCATCATGGTGATGTCACCTGGGCAACTGTTCGCCGCTGAAACGAAGGCCAAGCGCTGCGGCGTGCAGGTTGCGACGCATGCCATCGGCGATCGTGGCAATCGCATCGTCCTTGACACCTATGCACAGGTGCTTGGCAACGATGTGGCGGGCGGCCATCGCTGGCGCATCGAGCACGCGCAGATCCTCGAGGCGGGTGACCTGCATCGCGTGGCGAAGATGCACGTGATCGCCTCGATGCAGCCAACCCATGCCACCAGCGACATGCCGTGGGCGGAAGATCGCATTGGCCCGCAGCGCATCACCGGCGCCTATGCCTGGAGGAAGTTGCGCGATGACGGCGTGCTGCTCGCGCTGGGCTCGGATTTCCCGGTGGAATCGGTGGATCCGCGCCTCGGCCTGGCATCGGCGGTCACGCGCGCCGATGAACACGGGCTGCCCGCGGGCGGCTGGTATCCGGAAGAAAAGCTGACGGCATACGAAGCGCTGCGTGGCTTCACGCTCGATGCGGCCTATGCGGGATTCGTGGAGAAGGAGGTCGGCAGCCTCGAGCCGGGCAAGCGCGCTGATTTCGTCGTGTTGGACAAGGATCCGCTGGCGATCGATCCGGCGCAGTTGCGCGCTCTGGTGGTGCGTGCGACCTATGTCGATGGCAAGCCGGTGTACCAGGCGAAGTGAGTTCTTCCCATTTCAGTTGATCGATGAAACGCCGCCCGGAATTCCCGGGCGGTTTTCTTTTTCCGATCAGGCAGCAACCGCCTGCGGGTGGAACTGCTCTTCCTCGGTCGATCCCTTCAATGCGACGGTCGACGACTTGCCGCCCTGGATCGTTTGCGTCACCGCATCGAAGTAGCCGGTGCCGACTTCGCGCTGGTGCTTGACCGCGGTGAATCCGCGTTCGGCCGCCGCGAATTCCTTTTCCTGCAGCTCGACGAAGGCGCTCATCTGGCGACGTGCATACCCGTGGGCGAGGTCGAACATGCCGTAATTCAGCGCGTGGAAACCGGCCAGGGTGATGAACTGGAACTTGTAGCCGTAGCTGGCGATTTCCTTCTGGAACTTCGCGATGGTGGCGTCGTCGAGATTCTTCTTCCAGTTGAAGCTCGGCGAGCAGTTGTAGGCGAGCAGCTTGCCCGGGTACTTCGCGTGGATCGCCTCGGCGAACTTGCGCGCGAATTCCAGGTCGGGCTTGCCGGTCTCGCACCAGACCAGGTCGGCGTAGGGCGCGTAGGCGAGGCCGCGGCTGATCGCCTGGTCCAGTCCCTTGTGCGTCTTGTAGAAGCCTTCGACGGTGCGTTCGCCGGTGCAGAACGGCTTGTCGTTGTCGTCGATGTCGCTGGTCAGCAGGTCGGCGGCTTCGGCGTCGGTGCGCGCGACGATCAGCGTCGGCACCCCCATCACGTCGGCGGCCAGTCGCGCGGCGGTCAGTTTCTCGATCGCCTCGCGCGTCGGCACCAGCACCTTGCCGCCCATGTGGCCGCACTTCTTGGCCGATGCGAGCTGGTCCTCGAAGTGCACCCCCGAAGCACCGGCTTCGATCATTGCTTTCATCAGTTCGAACGCATTGAGGACGCCACCGAAACCGGCTTCGGCATCGGCGACGATCGGCTGCAGGTAGTCGATGCTGTCGTCGCCTTCGGCATGACTCAACTGGTCCGCGCGCAGCAGGGTGTTGTTGATGCGCTTCACCACCTGCGGCACCGAATTGGCCGGATACAGCGACTGGTCCGGATACATCTCGCCGGCCAGGTTGGCATCGGCGGCGACCTGCCAGCCACTGAGGTAGATCGCCTTCAGTCCGGCCTTGACCTGCTGCATCGCCTGGTTGCCGGTGAGCGCGCCGAGCGCGTTGACGAAGTCCTCGCGATTGAGCGAGTTCCACAGTTTCCCGGCGCCGATCTTCGCGATCGAATGCTCGACGTGTACGGTGCCGCGTAGGCGCACCACGTCTTCGGCGCTATAGTCGCGGCGAATGCCGGCCCAGCGCGGGTTGTTGCTCCACTCGTTCCTGAGATGTTCGGCGGAGGGAAGAGTCGTCTTGCTCATTTCAATCTCCTTGCATGGTGGTGAGTGGGTGCAACGTGGGATCAGGGCAGCCGCGCGTAGGCGGGCAGGGTGAGGAAATCGGCGAGGGTGTCGGCGTGGGTGAGGTCGACCAGCAACGCGATGGCATCGCCGATGCGGTCGGTGCCGGGAATGTTCGCGGCGGCCAGGCGCGAGGGCAGGCCGATCAGCGCGCGCTCCAGCAAGGCGAAATCCAGCGGCGTGCCGTCGTCGAGATGGAGATCATCGTGGTGCAGCCATTGCCACAATTGCGTGCGGGCGATTTCGGCGGTCGCGGCGTCTTCCATCAAATTATTGATCGGCACGCAGCCGTTGCCGGCCAGCCACGCGGCGAGATAGCGCACGCACACTTCGACATTGCCGTCGAAGCCGGCGCGGGTGATGCTGCCAAGGCTCGGGCGCAACAGGTCCGCGGCGGAAACATCGACGTCCTCACGCAGCACGTCGAGCTGGTTGTCGCCGGTCACGACCGTCGCGAAGGCTTTGCGCGCGACCGGGATCAGCGCCGGATGCGCGACCCAGGTGCCGTCGTGGCCGGCACGTGCTTCGCGCAGCTTGTCGGCAGTGACGCGCTCCAGCGCGCGCTCGTTGGCTTCGGGATCGTTGGCGATCGGGATCTGTGCCGCCATGCCGCCCATGGCGAACGCGCCGCGACGATGGCAGGTCTTGATCAGGAGTTCCGAATAGGCCTTGAGGAAGGGCTGGGTCATCGTCACCTGGCCGCGTTCCGGCAATACGCGATCGCGGTGCCCGCGCAGCGTCTTGATGTAGGAGAAGATGTAATCCCAGCGCCCGCAGTTGAGCCCGACGATGCGGTCGCGCAGGGCATGCAGGATTTCGTCCATCTCGAATGCGGCGGGCAGCGTTTCGATCAACACCGTCACCTTGAACTGTCCGTGCGGCAGATCGAGTTCGTCTTCGACGAAGGACATCGCCTGGTCCCAAAGCGCGGCCTCTTCCATCGACTGCAGTTTGGGCAGGTAGAAGTAGGGGCCGCGATCCTTCGCCGCCAGCGCTTGCGCGTTGTGGAAGCAGAACAGCCCGAAGTCGAACAGCGCGCCGGACATCGCCTCGCCATCGACCAGCACATGCTTCTCATCGAGATGCCAGCCACGTGGCCGCACGATCAATACCGCGCGTTCCCGTTCCGGGCGCAGCGCGTAGCGCTTGCCGGTGTCGCCGGTGAATTCGAGGCTGCCGGCGATCGCCGCCCGCTGCTGTCCTCGAAATCGGCCATGTAGCAATCGGCGCCGGAGTTCAGCGCGTTGATCACCATCTTGGGATCGACCGGCCCGGTGATCTCGACTTGCCGGCGCTGCAGGGCCGCCGGGATCGCCGCGACCTTCCAGTCGCCTGCGCGGATCGCGGTGGTGTCGGCACGGAAACCGGGCAGGGCGCCAGCATCGTGGCGGGCCTGGCTCTGGCCGCGATCGTCCAGCAATCGGCGGCGAACGGATTCGAATTTGCGGTGAAGTGCGGCCAACAGAGCAAGGGCGTCAGGAGTCAGCAGGCGATCCTGTCCGTTGGCCTGGGCGGTCACGTGCGGAAGGTCGGGCGCGAAGATCTGGGGTTGGGCGGACATGGGTGGGGTCTGCGACACAGCGATCTGCTGCACTGCAACCATCCGGCGGCGGATAGTATTTCGCAACGCAAAGTTGTCAATCGAATATATTTGGAAAATTAATACTGATATCCCGGCCATGAGCGAAGACCGCGACCCCGCGCCCCGCTTTTCCTACAAGGGCAGCCGCCTCAAGCCCTTGCGCGCGTTCTGCCAGGTGGCACGGCTGGGCTCGATCTCACGCGCGGCCGAGGCGCTGTTCCTCAGCCAGCCGGCGGTGAGCCTGCAAGTGCAGGCGCTCGAGCGCGAATTCGGCACCCGCCTGTTCCAGCGCCAGGGACGTCGCCTCGATCTCAGCGAGGACGGCACGCTGCTGTATGCCCTGGTCGCACCCTTGGTCGACGGGCTCGATGGACTGCACGGCAGTTTCCGCGAAGCGTTGCAAGGCCAGGGAACGGGTGAACTGCAGATCGCGGCGGGTACCTCGACCATCATCCACCTGCTGCCGCCGATCGTCGCCGCGTTCAAGGCCGCGCATCCGGACGTCAAGCTGACATTGCACAACGTCACTGGCGCAGGCGGACTCGAGATGTTGCGCGCCGACAAGGTCGACCTCGCTGTCGGTTCGATGCTCGACGTTCCCAACGACATCCGCTATGCGCCGGCCTACAGCTTCGATCCGATGCTGATCATGCCGCCGGATCATCCGCTGGCCGGCAAGCAGGACATCACGCTGTCGGATCTCTCGCCCTACGGATTGATCCTGCCGCCGCAGCGGCTCACGACGTATCGATTCGTCGACCTGGTGTTCCAGCGCGCGCGCGTGCCTTACACGGTGGCGATGGAAGTCGGTGGCTGGGAGATCATCAAGCAATACGTGGCGATGGGCATGGGCATCAGCATCGTCACTTCGATCTGCCTGACGCCTGCGGATCACGAGCGTTTGGTCGCGCGTTCACTGGCGCGCTATTTTCCCTCGCGCAGCTATGGCGTGGTGCTGCGCAAGGGCAAGTTCCTTTCGAAACATGCGCGCGCTTTCGTCGACCTGATCAAGCCTGACCTGCTCGACGCGCGCGACTACTATCACAGTGGGCATTCGGAACGCTGATGCGATCGACCGTGCGCCGCGGGAGTAAATGGGCTGCTTCAAATAACACTCTGTTAACAACATTAGGCGCACTGTGTTCTGGCACTACGGCGCAATGCCGTAACGGCCACTCAGCCGCGCGCACTTTTCCCCACTTTCTCCGCACTGAGCCTCCGTGTTCCCGCCTTCGGCAGGAACTCCGGCTTCGGCCGTCCGCGATTCCGCAAATCCAGGGATCCGCATTTCAAAGGCACCAAACCATGAATACCACCACCAGTACCCCGAACTCCAAGAACCTCCTCGATACCGCCGCCGCCAATGGCTCGTTCAAGACCTTCGGCAAGGCGATCGAACAAGCCGGCATGGGCGACACCCTGCGCGGAACCGGCCCCTTCACCGTCTTCGCGCCGACCGATGCCGCGTTCGACAAGCTGCCGGCCGGCAAGCTGGACAGCTTGCTCAAGCCGGAAAACAAGCAGGAACTCGTGTCGCTGCTGAACTACCACGTCGTCAACGGCCGCAAGTCGGTCGCCGATATCGGCAAGTGGGAGGCGGCAAGGACGGTCAATGGCCAATCGGCCCCGATCAAGCTGGCCAATGACAAGGTCAGCATCGATGGCGCGATGGTGACCGCGGCCGACATCAACTCGAGCAATGGTGTCATCCACGGCATCGACAAGGTCAATATTCCGACCAAGCAGTAACGAATTCCGACCAGGCAACAGGACGTTGCTGATCTAAAATCGGGAGTTGTGGAACGGCGAGGCAGGGAGCCTCGCCGTTTCTTTTACATGAAGATGCTGAGCGCGACGACCGGCGTCACCGAGCGCGCGTTGTGTCCCCACGCCGGGATGTAGCGCGTCCCGAAGATCACGCCGACGCGCGGCGTCCAGTTGTATTCGACCGCGGGAACGATCGCGAAAGTATCGCTGGCATGGCTCCTGCTGCGCATGCCGGTTGTCGAATCGCGCAGGGTTGTCGCGGCGTCGTGGCGATAGTAGAAATCGGTCGCCAGCACCCAGTTGCTGGTGATGCTGTATTCCCAGGCGTTGTCGAAGGACACGCTGTTGCCGGGCCGGGCATGGCCGTCGAAACCGACCGCCGTGCCGTAGACGCTGAGATCGCGCACATGCACGCGATCCGAATGCGAACCGCTGAAGTTGACGCGGCCACGCAGGATGCGGCCGTTCGGCATCCAGAAATAGTGTTGCGCATAGATGCCGAGCGTCGTCGTGCGGGCACCACTGCCGAAGCCGTTGCTGGCGCGGTCCAGGCGATCATATTTTCCGGTTGGCAGCGATTCCTCGATCGCGATGGCTACCGCAGGCCGGTTTTTCTCGCGCGAATAGGTGGTCAACGCGTACTGCGCATGCAGCGAGACGTCACCGGCGCCGACGTGCGTGCTGCCACCGCCGCCATCGATGCGGGCATAGCCGAACAGCGGGCGCACGCCGATCGTCACCCGGTCGCTGAGTCCGTACAGCATGTAGGTCTGCGAGCCCCAGGCATCGACGCCGGAACTCTTCGCATCGTAGAAATAGGATTCGACGTAGCCATGGCCCTTCGGCAGCGGCGCAGGAGAGTTGGACACCACCGATCCGGTCCACCACGCATCGTCGAGCGATTGCTGCGGGGGTGGGGGCGACGTGGTTTCCGCGGCGATGGCCTGCCCGGTGATGGCAGAGCCGCACAGAAAGCCGGCAAGCAGCAGCGTGCGCGGAATGCACATGCAGTCGAGCAGGTCGACGAACCGGGACATGGGCATCTCTCTCCGTGTATCCCGGATTATAGTGACGAGGAACCTGTGGCCGGGATGTGCCGAACGTCAGGGCGTTCCGGCTGAATGCAGTCGTGCGCGCATCTTCGCGACATCCAGCCGGCGGATGACGCGCGGCAGATTGGTCCAGATCGCGTGATAGCCGTAACCGCCGCGCTGCATCTCGCGGATCGCATCCTCCTTGTTCCAGTCCTGCACCACCACGCGGTACGCAGCGATCATCACGCCGGTGCGATCCGCGCCATGCTGGCAATGCACGAGGACCGGTTGTTTGGCCGGGTTGCCGGCAATGCGCAGGAAGTCGAGGATCTCGCCGTCGGTGACGTGCCAGGTCCAGACCGGGATGTGTTCGAGCGTCGCGCGCTCCGGTCCCCGCACGATGTCCGGCATCGGGCGCAGATTGACGATGGTGCGGATGCCGAGCGCGTCGGCGGCTGCGAATCCCTGCGCATCGAGCAGCGATGATCGCCACAAGCCTGGCGTCACCCGATGCAGATTGTGTAATCCGCCATTGGCGACGGGTTGCGCCCATGTGACCGGGCGTAGCGCGACATCGATCGAGTGCGTGGTCATGCAGCCGGAAAGCAACAACACAAGGCAAGCGCACAACCGGGTGATGGAACTGTTCACTGCTCAGGCGGCGAGGGCAATACTTCCGCGCAACGAATTCGGCAGTGCCTCGGTGATGACGACATCGACGAATCCGCCGACCAGGCGCGGATGCCCGGCGAAATTCACCTGGCGCATGTTCTCGGTCTTGCCGGTGAGTTCGCTGGTGTCCTTGCGCGAGGTGCCGGTGACGAGGACGCGTTGCGTGGTGCCGACCATCGCCTTCGACAATTCGAAACTGTGCGCATTGATGTGCGCCTGCAGTCGCGTCAGTCGTGCGTGCTTGGCCTCGTCGCTGACATCGTCGGCGAGATCGGCGGCCGGCGTGCCCGGGCGGCGCGAATAGATGAAGGAGAACGACTGGTCGAAGCCGACGTCCTCGATCAGTTTCATCGTTTTCTCGAAATCGGCATCGCTTTCGCCGGGAAAACCGACGATGAAGTCGGAGCTGATGGCGATGTCCGGGCGCACCGCGCGCAGCTTGCGGATCTTCTGCTTGAACTCGAGCGCGGTATAGCCGCGCTTCATCGCCGAGAGGATGCGGTCGCTGCCGGACTGCACCGGCAGATGCAGGTAGTTGGCGAGCTTGGGCACGTCGCGATAGGCCTCGATCAGCGAATCCGAGAATTCCAGCGGGTGCGAGGTGGTGAAACGGATGCGGTCGACGCCGTCGATCTCGGCGATGGTGCGGATCAGCAGGGCGAGATCGGCCATTTCATCGCTGCCTTCGATCGGGCCGCGATAGGCGTTGACGTTCTGGCCGAGCAGATTGACCTCGCGCACGCCCTTGGCGGCGAGTTGCGCCACTTCCACCAGCACGTCCTCGAACGGACGGCTGACCTCCTCGCCGCGGGTATAGGGCACCACGCAGAACGAGCAGTATTTCGAGCAGCCTTCCATGATCGAGACGAAGGCGGTCGGGCCTTCGGCGCGCGGTTCGGGCAGGGCGTCGAATTTCTCGATCTCGGGAAAGCTGATGTCGACCTGCGGGCGGCCGGATGCGCGGCGGGCGCGGATCAGTTCCGGCAGGCGGTGCAGGGTCTGCGGCCCGAACACCAGGTCGACGTAGGGTGCGCGCTTGACGATGCCTTCGCCCTCCTGGCTGGCGACGCAGCCGCCGACGCCGATCAGGACCGGCCTGTCACCCTGTTTCAGGCTGCGCCAGCGGCCGAGCTGGCTGAACACCTTCTCTTGCGCTTTTTCGCGGATCGAGCAGGTATTGACCAGGATCACGTCGGCTTCTTCGGCGTTCGTGGTCAGTTCCAGGCCTTCGTGTTCGGCGAGAACATCGGCCATCTTCGCCGAATCGTACTCGTTCATCTGGCAACCGTGGGTCTGGATGAACAGCTTGCCGCGCGATGCGATCAGGGGGTCGGTCATTTGCGTTCTCCGGGGGCGCGGCGGTGAGTCCGGGCCGGATAATGGGGTGCTCATTCTATGCCGACCCCGTATTCCACACTTGTATCCGCCTGAATTTTGTGGAGACTTCGCAGGATGATCGGGGGGCGTCTCGCGTTGGCTTTGTTCGCACTGGCGTTGGCCGGACCGGCTGCGGCCGGCACCCTGTATCGCTGCGAAGGCGCCGGAGGCACGACCTATTCCGGGACCCGCCTGGCCGGGATGCACTGCACGGCGATGAATACCTATCGCTCCAGCCTCGCATCCCCGGCCGTGGCCTCTGCTCCCGCGGTTGTCGCCGCGATCCCGACGCCATCTGCCGCTGCAGTGGCCACGAACGGCGAACCCGCCGCGGCCAGCGCCGTCCCGACCATATCCGCGACCGGCAACGCAACGCCTGGCCGCGGCGAGCGCCATGTCGCCGGTGCGGTCTATTCATACATGAAAGACGGCATTCGCTACGTCACCAGCAAGCCGCCGCGCGGGATCGCTGCCTCGGACGTGCGGACCATCCGCTACTCCTTCATCGAGCGCTGCTTCGCCTGCGACCCGACGTCACACCTCAATTTCCGCACCCTGGCGTTGAACACCAATGCCTACCATCAGGAAATCGCCTCCGCCTCCAAGCTCTACGGGGTCGAGGAGTCGGTGGTGCGCGCCATCATCCACGCCGAGTCCGCCTACAACCCGCGGGCAATGTCGCGGGCCGGGGCCCAGGGGCTGATGCAGCTGATGCCGGCCACCGCCCGCCGCTTCGGGGTCGGCAACCCCTTCGATGCCGCCCAGAACATCCAGGGCGGGGTGCAGTACCTGGCGTGGCTGGCCAAGCGCTACGGCGGTGACCTGACCCGGATCGCGGCCGGCTACAACGCCGGTGAAGGCGCGGTGGACAAGTATGGCGGGGTGCCGCCCTACAGCGAAACCCGCGCCTATGTCGAGCGCGTCCGCACCTTGGCCGATCGTTACCGGACCCGCAGCAGCGCCAATTGAGCACGGCGTCGCGGCCCCGGGGCGGTCCGGCGGATTGTCGGTTCGTTAAGCCTTCCGTTACAATTTCCGGTCGAACGATGCCGGGCGTGGCAGCGCGTCCCAGCGGATCGCCAACCTTCAACATCTTTGCTTTCGGAGTGCCGGATGGCCAACAACGAAGTACACGACGGTCCGGCCAGCCCGGGACGTCGGCGCTTCCTGACCGCAACGACCGTGGTCGTGGGCGCGGTAGGCGCGGGTTTCGCGGCGGTTCCCTTCATCAAGTCCTGGAATCCGAGCGCGCGCGCCAAGGTGGCCGGCGGCCCGGTGACCGTCAATGTCGCCAATCTGGTGGCCGGGCAGATCCTCGGCGGTGACGTCGCATGGCGCGGCCAGCCGGTCTACGTGATCAAGCGCACGCCGCAGATGCTGGAGATGCTGCCGCGGATGGACGCCATGGTGGCCGATCCCAAGTCGCAGAACAGCGACCAGCAGCCCAGGTACGCCCAGAACGAGCACCGTTCGCTCAAGCCCGACGTGCTGGTGCTGATCGGCGTCTGTACCCACCTCGGCTGCGCGCCCGAGCTCCATTCCGAGGTCAAGCCGGAACCGTTCGATCCCGACTGGAAGGGCGGCTTCTTCTGCCCCTGCCACAAGTCGAAGTACGACATGGCCGGACGCGTGCTGAAGTCGCAGCCGGCGCCGGCCAACCTGCCGGTGCCGCCGTACCACTTCGAGGGCGACAACCTCGTCATCGGCATCGACCCGCCGGGAGCCGCGTAAATGAGTGCGAACCTGATTACGCGCACCGCGCAGAACGTCATGGACTGGGTCAACGAGCGGGCGCCGGCACTGATGCCGATCTACCGCAAGCACATGACCGAGTATTACGCGCCGAAGAATTTCAACTTCTGGTACTACTTCGGCGTGCTCAGCCTGGTCGTGCTGGTCAACCAGATCCTGACCGGCATCTTCCTGACCATGCACTACAAGCCGGATGCGAAGGAAGCCTTCGATTCGGTCGAATACATCATGCGCGATGTCGACTGGGGCTGGCTGATTCGCTACATGCACTCGACCGGCGCCTCGCTGTTCTTCATCGCCGTGTACCTGCACATGTTCCGCGGCCTGATGTACGGCAGCTATCGCAAGCCGCGCGAACTGGTGTGGCTGCTCGGCATGGTGATCTACCTGGTGCTGATGGCCGAGGCCTTCATGGGCTACGTGCTGCCGTGGGGCCAGATGTCGTTCTGGGGCGCCAAGGTGATCATTTCGCTGTTCGGCGCGATCCCGGTGATCGGCACCGACCTGACGCACTGGATCATGGGCGATTACATCCCGTCCGACGCCACGCTCAACCGCTTCTTCGCGCTGCACGTGATCGCGCTGCCGATCGTGCTGCTGCTGCTGGTGGTGCTGCATCTCGGCGCCCTCCACGAAGTCGGCTCGAACAATCCCGACGGCGTCGACATCAAGAAGGGCCCGAAGGGCAACCGCTGGGATGCGAACAAGCCGGCCGACGGCATTCCGTTCCATCCGTACTACACCGTGCACGACCTGGTCGGCATCGGCTTCTTCCTGATGTTCGCCGCGTTCGTGATCTTCTTCATCCCGAACTTCGGCGGCCTGTTCCTGGAACACGACAACTTCACCGCGGCCAATCCGCTGGTGACGCCGGCCCACATCAAGCCGGTGTGGTACTTCACCCCGTACTACGCGATGTTGCGCGTGGTGCCATCGTTCTTCGGCATCAAGCTGTGGGGCGTGCTGGTGATGTTCGGCGCCATCGTGCTGCTGTTCCTGATGCCGTGGCTGGATCGTTCGCCGGTCAAGTCGTATCGCTATCGCGGCAGGCTGTCGTGGGCGATGCTGCTGGGTTTCGCGGCCTGCTTCATCTGGCTGGCCAAGATCGGCGGCGGTCCGGGCACAGATCCCAAGGAAGCGATCATCGGCCGCGTGCTGACGGTCTTCTATTACCTCTTCTTCCTGACCATGCCGATCTGGACGAAGATCGACAAGACCAAGCCGGTGCCGGAGCGGGTGACGTTCAACCATGACTAAGTCGATGACACCGAAGAACATGCTGAAGTCGCTCGCCGCGTTCGCGTTGCTGGGCCTGCTGTCCGCGCCGCTGCTGGCGGAAGAGGGCGTCGAGCTGCCATCGGCCGGTACCGATCTCACCGACAAGGGCTCGCTGCAGCGCGGTGCCAGGGACTTCCTGAGCTATTGCGCGGGCTGCCACTCGCTGAAGCACCTGCGCTACTCGCGCCTCGGCGACGATCTCGGCCTGTCCGAGCAGGAAGTGATGGACCAGCTCAACGTCACCGGCGTGAAGAATGTCGGCGAGCCGATCCTGTCGTCGATGACGCCGGAGATGGCCAAGGCCGCTTTCAACAAGGAACCGCCGGACCTGTCGCTGATCGCCCGCGTGCGCGGCCCCGACTGGATCTATGCTTACCTGAAGTCGTTCTATCTCGACCCGACCCGTCCGGTGGGCTGGAACAACACGATCTTCCCGGGCGCGTCGATGCCGAACCCGCTGTGGTCGCTGCAGGGCACCCAGCAGCCGGAGTACACCGCGAAGGTCGCGACAGCCGAGAAGGACGAGAAGGGCCAGGCCATCATGGCCTGCCCACATGGCACCACCGATACCGACCAGGGCTGCATCAGCCGCCTGGTGGTGGCGTCGCCGGGCACGATGAAACCGGGGCAATTCAACCAGGTGGCACGCGACATCACCGCCTTCCTCGAATATGCCGGCGAACCAGCGGGTTTGAAGCGTCCGCAGATCGGCGTGTGGGTGATGGCCTTTCTGGCGCTGTTCACGTTCCTGGCATGGCTGCTCAACCGCGAATACTGGAAGGACGTGCACTGAAGAGTGCGCGCGATGATGGCAACGGCAATGGCCGGGCCAGGAGGAGAGACCGATGATGACGATGGCACCTGTAGGCGGACCGCGCTCGCGCAACACGCTGACCCTGTATTCCGCGCTCGACGACGTGGTCTGCCATCGCGTCAGGCTGGTGCTGGCCGCGAAGGGGGTGACCTATGACCTCGTTCCGGTCGATCCGCAGTCACCGCCGGAAGACCTGATCGACCTCAACCCGTACCAGTCGGTGCCGACCCTGGTCGAGCGCGACCTGGTGCTGTACGCGGCATCGGTGGTCAGCGAATACCTCGACGAGCGTTACCCGCATCCGACCCTGATGCCGATGGACCCGATCTCGCGCGCGCGCGTGCGCCTGGCGATGCTGCGCATCGAACACGACTGGGTGCCGCAGGTACAGGCGATCCAGCTCGGCAACAAGACCCAGGCCGAAGCCGGGCGCAAGCGCCTGGCCGAACTGCTGGTGCAGTCGATCCCGCTGTTCAAGGCCAGCAAGTTCTTCCTCAACACCGAGATGAGCCTGGCCGATTGCGCGATGGCGCCGATCATCTGGCGCCTGCAGGCACTGGACGTGCCGCTGCCCAAGGACGGCAAGGTGATCGAGGATTACGGCAACCGCATCTTCCGCAATCCGGGCTTCACACGCAGCCTGACGGAAGCGGAAAAGAAGCTGCGCGCGATGCCGGAGTGAGTGGCGGCGATGCCCAGACGATGACCAGCCAGCGCCCGTACCTGTTGCGGGCGATCTACGAATGGATCGTCGACAACGGGATGACGCCGCACGTGCTGGTGGATGCCAAGCGCCCTGGCGTGAGTGTTCCGCCGAGTACCGTGCGTGACGGACAAGTGGTGTTGAACATCGCCGAACGCGCGGTGGGACAGCTGCGCATGGACAACGACCTGATCGCCTTCAATGCGCGCTTCGGCGGTGTCAGCCACGCAGTGTTCGTGCCGATCGACGCGGTACTGGCGATCTATGCCCGCGAAACCGGAATGGGAATGGCATTGCCGCCGGATGCGGAAGTCGCCGGCGATGGCACCGAATCCGCGGAAGATGCCGACGGCGACCATCAGGAATCGCCCGCGCCTCCTGCGGTCTCGCCGCTACGCAGCGTGCCAAGCGAAGCGTCGTCCGATGACAATGGCGATGACGAACCTTCGCCGACACCGCCGCCGAAGCGCGGTGCGCATCTGAAAGTGGTGAAGTAACGGGGCAACAAGGCCCGCGCTGTCTCAGTGGGTGTTGTTGCCTTTCCGGAGAGCCAAAAGCCCGCCACCGGCGGCGCCTATGCGGTTCGTCTGTAGCGCCGACCGTACGCAGCATGGATGCTGCGTACGAGCCTGCATGGCCGTATTCACGACGTGTCGGCGGCTGCAGGCAACCGCGATAGGCGCTCAGCCGGGCGAGATGCTTTTCTAGGAGCCAAACCAGCGCGTGCGAGTCGCGTCAGTGCAGCGACTCGCCGAAGTCGGCGGCGACCACTGGCTCCGGGCGCGTCGGCCCCGCGAATTCCGTCAGTCGCGTACCCAGTAGCACCAGATGACCGGCGCGGCGATCATGGCCATCGGTCGAATACTCGAAACGGAACCGGCGCTCGAGCTTCAACCAGCCGTCGCCGGGATCGCGACGCAAGCGCATGCCGGTGTTCTGCACACTCTCATCCAGCCATTGCACCTGCGCGGCATTGCAGGCATTGCGGCCGAGTTCACGCGCGCGGTCATAGGCGCCACGCACGGACTGCCACCACCAGAAGCCGATGCCGAACACGATCAGCGCGATGAGCGGCGCGGCGTCGCTCACGGATCGCGCAGGCGCAGCAGCGCCGCCCAGTTCTGGCGGTTGAAACCGCAGGCCGATTCGTTGTCAGGCGAGCAGCCGACCTGGAGATCGTCTTCCTCGCCCTGCATGCCGATGTTGACCGGGCGCGGCAGGACCAGCAGTCCCTGTGCATCCAGTTGCAGCTTGCGCAGCGTCACCGCGTTCTCGACGTTGCCGCCGATGGCCTCGATGAAGTGCTTGTTGAAGTCGGTCCGCACCACCACGTCGCAATGCGCGGCCTGGTTCAACGACGGATTTGCGGCGAATGCCGCACGCAGGCCGTCATAGCCGATGATGGTTTGCGAGAGGCGCACGTAGCACAGCAGGTCACCGATCTGCGGACGCGAGATGCCGGGATTGATGGCGAAATACGGACCGCGGTTGGCGAAGGCATCGCGGATGTAATCGATGTGGCGCGGCGAGACGTGGAAGCCGGGAATCTGCGCCCTGGTCATCACGTAGGAGATGAAGGCCGCCGACCACGGCGTGTCGACGATGAAGCTGCGGCAATCGGAACGGATGCCGGCGGTGACCATGCCGAAGGCCGATTCGCAGGCGCTGGCGCCGGGCCGTCCGCTGTCCGCCATCTCGCCCAGGGTGTTGCCGTCGCGCCAGTATTCCGCGACCTTTTGCCAGGCTTCGCTGCCGTCGTTGAGGCGCGAGCGTTCGGCTTCGGTGACGGCCAGGGTGCGCAGTCCGCCATCAATGGCGATGAAGGGCGAATACCAGTTGCGATTCTCGCGCCGGGCGATCTCGAGGATGCGTTGCGAGGGTGTTCCGGTCGGCACGTAACTGCGCGGGGTGGCCGGGGAGATCGCCGTCGATGGCGACTGTGGCTGCGATTGTTGCGGCTGGACCTGAGCAGCCGGCGTGGTCGGTGTTGGCGTGATCTGCGATTGCGCCGCGGGCATGCGTGGTGCCGAGGTGGCGCAGCCGGTGAACATCAACGCGCCGAGCAACGCGAGGGAGATCCTGTTGGTCATGGTCATGATCCTTGCGGTGGCGGCCCCAGTTTCATTGACAGGTCGATGGCGTGTACGTGCTTGGTGAGCGCGCCGATCGAGATGCAGTCGATGCCGTCTTCGGCGATCGCGCGCAGCGACGCGAGATCGACGCTGCCGGAGACTTCCAGCGGAATCCTCCCGCCGAATTCGTCGTGGGCAATCCGCACGGCTTCGCGACGGGAAGCGGCATCGAAGTCATCGATGAGGATGCGCGTGCAAGCGGTTGCCAGCGCCTCGCGCAACTGTTCGATGGTCTCGACTTCGATCACCAATGGCAGCTGCGGGAAACGCGCATGCGCGAGTTCCGCCGCCGCTGTGATGGATCCGGCCGCGCGGATGTGGTTTTCCTTCAGCATCACCGTGTCGTACAGGCCGATGCGATGGTTGTGGCCGCCGCCCATCCGCACCGCGTATTTCTGGGCGATGCGCAGGCCGGGCAGGGTCTTGCGGGTATCGAGGACCTGCGCGCGGGTGCCGGTCACGGCTTCGACATGGCGCGCGGTGGTCGTCGCGGTGCCCGACAGCGTCTGCAGGAAGTTGAGTGCGGTGCGTTCCGCCGTCACCAGTGCGCGGCTGCGGCCGTGCAGGAGCGCGATCACGATGCCGGCCTTGACGCGTGCGCCTTCCTCGACATGCCAGTCGATGCGGACATCGGGATCGATCGCGCGATGGCAGGCATCGAACCATGGACGCCCGGCGATCACCGCGTCTTCCTTGCACAGCAGGTAGGCACTGTCGGCACTGTCGGGCAGCAAGCTGGCGGTGGCATCACCGTTGCCGATGTCTTCCGCCAAGGCGGCGCGCACGTTCTCCGCGACCACCGCCGGATCGGGCGGCTGCACGCTCGGCGCAACGAAACTCATCCCTGTGCCGGCCCGGCCAGCGATCCGGCGTCCAGCGCTTCGTCGGGGAGCAGCACCGGGATGCCGTCGTCGACGCGATAGATGCGCTTGCCGTCGCGGGTCACCAGCGCCTCGCGCAGGGCCTCGGTCTGGCGATGTCCGCCGAATTGCACGCCGGACTGGCCGATCGTGGCGTTGAGGGCCTTGAGCCGTTCGCCATCGAGCTGGGCCAGCGGCTGGCGGGTGACCGGGCAGACCAGGATGTCCAGCAACTTCTTGTCCATGCGGCGGGAATTGACGGATTGCGGGGTAGGAACCGATAGAATACGTCTTTAATCGTGGAGACGGCGATGAGCGGCGATCACCCGGCCCCCTTGGTGGGCATCGTGATGGGTTCGCGATCCGACTGGGAAACCATGTTGCATGCGGCGGAAAAGCTGCAGGCGCTGGGCATTCCGCACGAGGTGAAAGTGGTCTCGGCGCACCGCACGCCCGATGTGCTGTTCGAATACGCCGAAACGGCCGCTTCGCGCGGACTTCGCGCGATCATCGCCGGCGCCGGTGGCGCTGCCCATCTTCCCGGCATGCTGGCCTCCAAGACGGCGTTGCCGGTACTCGGCGTGCCGGTGCAATCCAAGGCGTTGAACGGTCTCGATTCATTGCTGTCGATCGTGCAGATGCCGGCCGGCATTCCGGTCGCGACTTTCGCCATTGGCCACGCCGGTGCTGCCAACGCGGCGCTGTTCGCCGCGGCGATGCTGGCGACCGGCGATGCGGGCATCGCGAAATCGCTCGCGGCGTTCCGCCAGAAACAGACCGACGACGTCACGGCAGCGGACGATCCACGCATCGCATGACGACGACGTACCCATGACAACCGTTGGCATTCTCGGTGGTGGCCAGCTGGCCCGCATGATGGCTTTGGCGGGCGCGCCGCTCGGCCTGCGTTTCCTGGTGCTCGACAGCGTGGTCGATGCCTGTGCCGGACAGTTCGCGCCGATGGTGGTCGGTGATTACACCGACGAGGCCGCGCTGGCCGAATTCGCCTCGCGCATCGACATTGCCACCTTCGATTTCGAGAACGTGCCGGCGCGGTCCGCGCAATGGCTGACCGATCGCGTGCCGGTGTTTCCGAATCCGCGCGCACTGGGATTGACGCAGGATCGCCTCGCCGAGAAAACCCTGTTCCGCGAACTCGGCATTCCCGTTCCCGATTTCATGGATGTTCCCGATCGCGCGACGCTGGACGCGGCGGTCGTGAAAATCGGTGCGCCGTGCATCCTCAAGACGCGCCGCCTCGGCTATGACGGCAAGGGTCAGTTCCGCTTGCGTGATGCGCAACCATCAACACTCGATGCCGCGTGGCAAGCGCTCGGTGCACAGGCGAATCGCACCGGCTTGATCCTCGAAGCCTTCGTGCCATTCGATGCCGAAGCCTCGGTGGTCGCGGTACGCGGACGCGATGGCGAATTCCGCACGTGGCCGCTCACGCGCAACTGGCATGTCGATGGCGTGCTCTCGGCCAGTCTTGCGCCAGCGGGATTTTCCACGGAACTGGAAGCACAAGCAATGGCGCATGCACGTACGTTGGCGGAGTCGCTCGATTACGTCGGCGTGTTCGCGCTGGAATTATTCCTGCGCGATGGCCAGTTGCTGGCCAACGAGATCGCGCCGCGCGTGCATAACTCCGGCCACTGGACCATCGAAGGCGCGGAAACCTCGCAGTTCCAGAACCACCTGCGTGCGGTGCTCGGATTGCCGCTGGGCAGCACGCGCATGGTCGGGCACGCCTGCATGCTCAACTGGATCGGCGTCATGCCCGACGCGAAACCGATCCTCGCGGAAGCCGGTGGCCATTGGCACGATTACGGCAAGGAAGCGCGTGCAGGACGCAAGGTTGGCCATGCGACGCTGCGTGATGACTCGGCGCCCGCGCTTGCGGAAGCGCTGCTGCGCGTCGGAACCGCATTGGAGCGCGAGGACCAGGCTGCGCCCGTGATCGAGGCGCTGCGCGGATAAGGCTTCAAGCCGCCGGCGGATGCTCGCCGAGCTCGCGCATGCGCATGATCAAGCCGATGTTGTAGACCAGCGTGTAACTGATCAGCACCGCGGCGATCGACATCGTCAGCACGCTCGGTTGCTGCTGCGCGCCGGTCATTCCGCCGCCCTGGGTGTAACGCCAGACCAGCCGTCCGGCCAATGCCAATGTCAACAATCCCCCGATCCACGGATTCGGGATGTAGGTACGCACGCCATCGCGCCATTCGGCATGGGTATGGCGCAGGCCGAACCATCCCAGCAAGATGCCCGCAGCCAGGCCGCCTGCCATCGGCAACGCCGCATGCGGCACGAAGACCGCGGCGAATGCCAGCATCACCGTCACCACCGAGATCAGCGCAAGACGGAAATAGGTGCGTTTCGGTTGCCACGCCTGCGGTCCGAAATTGCGACGCACCCGGCGGTAGAACATCCATGCGATGAATACCGGCATGGCGTAGGGCAACAGCTGCTGGGACTGGAAGGTCATGGAAGATGTTGGCGTGCTGGATTCGGCATCCTGCCACACATGACAACGGCCGGGATGCCCGGCCGTTGCTGGTTCAGCGATCGCGATGAAGGCTTACTTCAAGTTGCCGGCGATGAAATCCCAGTTCACCAGGCTCCAGAAGTTCTCCATGTACTTCGCGCGCAGGTTGCGATAGTCGATGTAGTAGGCGTGCTCCCACACGTCGCAGGTCATCAGCGGGATGTCGTCGCCGGTCAGCGGTGTCGCCGCGTTGGAGGTGCTGACCAGCGCCAGCGAGCCGTCCTTGCGCTGCACCAGCCACGCCCAACCGGAACCGAAGGTCTTGATCGCGGTATCGGTGAACTGTTGCTTGAAGGTGGCGAAATCGCCGAAGGCCTTGTTGATGCCATCGGCCAGCTTTCCGGTCGGCTCGCCGCCGCCATTCGGCTTCATGCAGTTCCAGTAGAAGGTGTGGTTCCACACCTGCGCGGCATTGTTGAACATGCCGCCCTGCGATTTCTTGACGATCTCGACCAGGTCCATCTTCTCGAACTCGGTGCCGGCGATCAGGCCGTTGTGCGATCGTAGGGGAGGGCGGGCAATTCGATGGCCATGGGGAAACCTCGGGCAAGCGGTAGAATGTGCATTCTAGCGGACTGGTCGTAAGCGGTCCGTCGTCATGCATCTGGAGATCGTCATGTCCGTCATGGACCGCATCAAGGCCGATGTCGAAGGCCACCCCATCGTCCTCTTCATGAAGGGAACGCCACAGTTCCCGATGTGCGGCTTTTCCAGCCGCGCGGTGCAGGCGCTCAAGTCCGCCGGCGCTGGCGAACTGTTCACCGTCAATGTGCTGGAAGATCCGGAAGTGCGCGCCAACCTGCCGCGCTATTCCAACTGGCCGACCTTCCCGCAGCTCTTCATCAACGGCGAACTGATCGGCGGTTGCGACATCGTCAGCGAGCTCCACGAATCGGGCGAACTCGCCCGCATCGTCACGGAAGCCGGCAAGGCGTGAGCGACACGCGTTGCCTCGACGGGCGCGTCGTCCTGGTGACGGGGGCCACAGGCGGGCTCGGCCACGAGGCGGCGCTGGCCTGCGCGCGCGAAGGCGCGACGGTGGTGATTCTCGGCCGCAAGCTGGCGAAACTGCATCGCGTCCACGATGCGATCGCCGCGGAAGGCGGCGATGTCGCGATCTATCCAATGGATCTCGAAGGCGCGAGCCCGGACGATCATCTCGAGCTCGCGGAAAAACTCGACAGCGAATTCGGCCGCCTCGACGGCCTGCTCCATTGCGCCGCGCACTTCAAGGCATTGGCGCCGCTTCCGCACAGCGATCCCGCCGACATCGCGCGCGCGCTGCACGTCAATGCGACTGCGCCGGCATGGCTGACCATGGCCTGCCTGCCATTGATGCAGAAATCGCGTGACGCGGCGGTGGTCTTCGTCGTCGATGCGCCGGAGCGTTGCGAGCGTGCGTTTTGGGGCGGCTACGGCATGGCCAATCCGGCACGGCGCGCGCTGGTCCCGATGTTGGCGGGCGAGTTCGTGCCGGAATCGCCGGTGCGCATCCATGGCCTGCAACCGGGTCCGATGAAAACCGAACTGCGTGGCCGGGCCTGGATGGAGGATTTCGATCCGTCCGTGCGTCCGCCTTCGGTGTATGCGCCGGCCTGCGTCGAGCTGCTATCGTCCGCGGGACGCCCCTTTGCCGGCCAGATCCGGGTAGTGCAGGCATGACCCTCGCTTCCGCGGCCTTGATGCTGTTCCTGATCCTCGATCCCCTGGGCAACGTCCCCGTGGTGCTGGGTTTGCTGCGGCCGCTGCCCAGGGAGCGCCGGCAGGCGATCCTGATCCGGGAAATGCTGATCGCCCTCGGCGTGCTGATGGTCTTCCTGTGGATCGGCCCGTCAGTGCTGCGGCTGATGCACCTCGACCAGCAGGCGGTCTCGATCGCCGGGGGCATCATCTTGTTCCTGATCGGCATCCGCATGATCTTCCCGGTTCCGGAAGGGATCATGGGCGAACTGCCGGGCGGTGAACCATTCATCGTCCCGATCGCGGTGCCGATGGTGGCCGGTCCTTCCGGGATGGCGGCAGTCATGCTGCTGGGCACCGAGGATCCGGCCCATCAGTTGCAGTGGAGCCTGGCCCTGTTGCTGGCCTGGGCGGGAACGGCGGTCATCCTGCTGTCATCCACCCTTCTTTATCGCCTGCTGGGCATGCGCGTCCTGACCGCGGTCGAGCGCCTGATGGGCATGCTGCTGGTGGCCATTTCCGTGCAGATGTGCCTAGACGGCATCCGTCAGTACCTGGGATAGGCACTGCGGTCCGGGCCTGTGCGGTCGGTCGGATTTTGCGCAAGCCGCTGACACGGCACTGTCATGTCCGCCACCTAAGGTTTAACATGTCGTTAACCTGCAGACTGCCCGGGAAGCCCCCCGCACGCCTGCGGGATGTGGCGCGTCTATCAATCATGAATCGATTCCCAAGGGGGAACTGCATGTCGTCTTCCAATCTCCGACTGTCGAAGCTGAGCCTTGGTCTGTTCGCCGCACTGGCGGTTGCACCGGTGTTCGCGCAGAGCACGGGCGCTGGTATCGCCGGTCGCATCACCACTGGCAACGGCCAGCCTGTTCCGGGCGCCGAAGTCACCATTACCCATGTCGAGTCGGGCACCACCAGCCGTACCGTGACCGATGCCAGTGGCCGCTACAACGCCACCGGCCTGCGCCCGGGTGGTCCGTACACGGTGAAGGTGCATTCGTCGGCTGGCGACAAGTCGCAGAACGACGTGTTCCTGACCTTGAACAACGTGTCCCAGGTCGACGAGACGGTCGGTGCCGGCGGCAACCAGCTGGGCACGGTGACCGTGACCGGTCGCGCCCTCGCCGAACTCTTCAATTCCGACAAGAAGGGCCTGGGCACCAATATCGCCGGCCGCAAGCTGGAAACCGCGGCATCCGGCAACCGTTCGATCGACGACATCGCGCGTCTTGATCCGCGCATCCAGGTCACCGACCAGAACGATGGTTCGATCTCCGTCGCCGGCCAGAACAACCGCTACAACAACATCACCGTCGACGGCCTGTCGCAGAACGATCCCTTCGGCCTGAATGCCAACGGCCTGCCGTACACCAGCTCGCCGATTTCGCCGGACACCATTGCTGCCTACAACATCTCGACGACCGACTTCGATGCCGGCTCGGATACCGTCGGCGCCAACATCAACGCCGTGACCAAGTCGGGCACCAACCAGTTCCACGGTTCGGTCTATTACGCGTACAAGAACGCCAACAGCATGGTCGGCCGCCTCGGTGGCAAGGCCTACACCGGCTTCGACAAGGACAAGACCTTCGGCGTGACCTTTGGTGGTCCGATCATCAAGGATCGCCTGTTCTTCTTCGCGTCGTATGAAAACCAGAAGGTCACCGGCATTTCCGGCGTCGGCAGCGATGCCGTCACCACCGGCAAGCTGACGACGCAGCAGGTGAACGACGTCGCCAATGCGTTCCAGCAGATCGGCATCCAGGCCGGCACGTATGGCAATGCCGCCGCGACCCTGGAAGACAAGCGCTACCTGGCCAAGCTGGACTGGAACATCAGCGACAAGCATCGCGCCAGCCTGACCTTCCAGCGCACCGAGGAAAACCTGCCGTCGCCGTACAGCTCGTACGTCAAGGACACCTCGGTCATCCTGCCGAGCAACTGGTACACCAGCGTCAGCAAGACCGACAACTATTCACTGCAGCTCTTCAGCGACTGGACCGACAATTTCAGCACCGAAGCCAAGATCGGCTACCAGAAGTTCAACAGCGTCGCGGGCGCGGCAGTCAACCAGCCCGAGGTGTTCGCCTGCTTCACTGCAGTGGCCAGCCAGTGCTCCAACTATGCCCCCAACTCATCTGCCAACTGGGTCATCGCCGGTGAAGATCGTTACCGCCACGCGAACTGGATCACCAGCAAGCGCATCAACGCCACGTTCTCCGGTACCTACCACGCCGGCAACCACGTCATCAAGGGTGGTTTCGACTACCTGAGCAACGAAGTGGCCGACCTGTTCGGTTCGCTGCTGAACGGCTCGTACGGGTTCTATGACAAGAACAACAACGGCTCCGTTGTCGACGAAATCCTCGCCAAGAACTACGGCACTTTCGTCAAGAACTACCTCGGCACCGGCGTTACCCAGAGTGACATGGCGGGCAGCTGGAAGTACACCCAGATCAGCCCCTTCATCCAGGACACCTGGCAGGCCACCGATCGCCTGTCGCTGACCTTCGGTCTGCGCGTCGACCTGCCGAAGGCCGATCACGCACCGCCGGTTGCGGTTGAGAGTTCGACGAGCACCGCACCGGGCGCCACCGCGGGTGCGCCGGTGTGGGAGAGCCGCTTCGGCTACCCGAGCAGCACCACGCTGGGCAACAAGAACAAGGTGATCGAGCCGCGCTTCAGCTTCAACTACCAGTTCGACACCAAGCGTCCGACCCAGCTGCGCGGTGGCATCGGCCTGTTCCAGTCGAGCCCGCCCTATGTGTGGTTGACCAACCCGTACGTGAACAATGGCGTGGTGTCGTCGAAGGGTTACAGCGGAACCAACCCGGTTGCCGATCCCTTCAGCCCGGATCCGAACAACCAGCCGGGTCCGACGGCTGCGGTGGCCGGCACGTGTGCGTCGAACGCCAACTGCCAGATCGACGTGCTCGATCCGAACTTCAAGATGCCGACCGTGTGGAAGGCGACGCTGGCGTTCGATACCGTGCTGCCGATCTTCGACATCGTGGCATCGGTTGAATACCAGCACCTGCAGAACAAGAACGCGATCGCCTACCTCGCACCGAACCTCGGCGTGCCCAAGGGTACCCTGCCGGACGGCCGCGCTTCGTATTGGGCGACCTATCCGAACGCGAGCCCGACCCAGATCGGCAATGGCCAGAACAATGGTTCGTTCCCGGAGATCTACTACCGCTCGACCCTGCTGACCAACACCAACAAGGGCAAGTCGGACGCGCTGACCGTGGCATTGAGCAAGACGATGTCCTACGGCCTGAGCGTCAACTTCAGTGCCACCTTCGCCCACGCCACCGAAGTGAACCCGGGTTCCAGCGCGCAGGCGTGGTCGAACTTCAACTACGTCGCCTATGCCAACCCGAACGGGATGGACGTCGCGGACGCCAGGTTGCAGACCAGGCGTTCGTTCAAGCTCGGCCTGAACTGGGATCACGCTTTCTTCGGCGACTACAAGACCACGATCTCGGCGTTCTACAACGGCCGCACCGGCCAGCCGTACAGCTGGACCTTCGGCAACGACGTCAACGGCGACAACATCGCCAACGTCGACCTGGCCTACATCCCGCTGCTCAACGACCCGAAGGTCAACTACGGCACGGCGACGGCGGCGCAGATCACGGCGTTCCAGAACTTCATCGACAGCGATCCCTACCTGCACACGCATCGTGGCCAGATCGCGCAGCGCAACGCCACCAGCCAGCCGTGGGTCAACCAGCTCGACCTCGGCATCCAGCAGGAATTCCCGGGCTTCTTCAAGGGCAACAAGGCAGTCGTCCGCCTGGACATCTACAACTTCCTGAACATGCTCAACAAGAACTGGGGCGAGGTGAATACGATCGGCTGGTTCGGCACCCGTCGCCTGGTCAACGTCAGTGACGTTGCCAACGGCCAGTATGTCTACAACCTCGGCAGTTCGACGTCGCATCCCTGGCAGGACATGGGCATCTACGATAGCTACAAGAACCCGTCCCGCGTGGTTTCGCGCTGGTCGGCGCTACTGACCCTGAAGTACAAGTTCTGATCCATCGCAGCACACGCAGCACCAAGAAGGCCGGGGAAACCCGGCCTTCTTTTTTGCTGAAGGGAATATGCGTGCTTTCGCGGAAGGGCGCTAGAATCGAAGCATGAATACGACAACGATGAGTTACGGGACCGATCCCCAGCCCCTGGAAAGCCAGCCGCCGGCGGCATGCACGACCTGTTGCGCAAGTGCGCGCTGGCGGTACTGACCAGCGGCAGCGCATCCGACGACCCGCACCTGGCCAGCCAGAAATATTCCGACTTCGACATCCAGGTCCAGCAACAGGATCGTGGTGTCCGCATCGAACTGAAGAACGCGCCGGCGATGGCCTTCGTCGATGGCCAGATCATCCGCGGCGTCGCCGACCTGCTGTTCTCGGTGGTACGCGACATCGCCTGGATGGCGATGGAGATGGGACCGGAAGACGCGAAGGAATTGGAGGCTTCCGCCGACATCACCGACGCGGTGTTCCGCCTGCTGCGCCACGCGCGCATGCTCCGCCACGGCGACCCGAACCTGGTGGTGTGCTGGGGCGGACATTCGATCAGCCGCGAGGAATATCTCTACACCAAGGAAGTCGGCTACGAACTCGGCCTGCGCGGACTCGACATCTGTACCGGCTGCGGCCCGGGCGCGATGAAGGGGCCGATGAAGGGCGCGACCATCGCCCACGCCAAGCAGCGCCGCACGAATCCGCGCTACATCGGCATCACCGAACCCGGCATCATCGCCGCGGAATCACCGAACCCGATCGTCAACAACCTCGTCATCATGCCGGACATCGAGAAGCGCCTCGAAGCCTTCGTCCGCGTCGCGCACGGCATCATCGTGTTCCCGGGCGGTGCCGGCACCGCCGAGGAAATCCTCTACCTGCTGGGCGTGCTGCTGCGCGAGGAAAACAAGGGATTGCCGTTCCCGATGATCCTCACCGGACCGAAGAATTCCGCCGCGTATTTCGAGGAGATCGATCGCTTCATCCGGCTCACGCTGGGCGAGGCAGCGACGAAGCATTACCAGATCATCGTCGACGATCCGGTGGAAGTCGCGCGCACGATGATCGCCGGCATCCGCAAGGTGCGCGAATACCGCATCGAACATCGCGACTCGTTCTACTTCAACTGGGCGCTCGACATTCCGCTCGACCTGCAACGCCCGTTCGATCCCACGCATGAAGCGATGGCTGCGCTCGACCTCCACCACGGTCGTCGTCCGCAGGATCTTGCCGCCGATTTGCGTCGCGCGTTTTCGGGCATCGTCGCCGGCAACGTCAAGGACGCCGGCGTGCGCCGCATCCAGGAGCGCGGGCCGTTCGAGATCCACGGCGATGCCGACATCATGGCCGCGCTGGATGACATGCTGCGCAGCTTCGTCGAGCAGCGGCGGATGAAGATTTCCGGCGAATACAACCCCTGCTACAGGGTCATCCGCTGAGCGGTCGCGTGTCGAGCGGAACGCGCACCCGAGCGATGTAGCGCTCACCCTCGGCGCCCGCGCTGAAGCTGCCGCCTGCCTCGCGCAGGCGCGCAGCGACTGCCGCCTGGCCGACGCGATGGCCGCGATCCCGTTGTGATGATGGATCGGGCAGCGGATTGCCGACTTCAACGACGACATCGCGCCCATCCTCGATGACGCGAACTGTCACGGCGCCGCTTTCCATGCGCGGTTCGATGCCGTGGTGGATCGCGTTCTCCACCAATGGCTGGATCGACAGGGCCGGCAGCGGCAGATGGGGGAGTGGATCGGGTGCGATCCATTCCACCTGCAGGCGCGGACCGAAGCGCAGTTGTTCGATGTCGAGATAGCGGCGGACGAGATCGAGTTCATCCGCCAGCGTGATCATGCGCGGGCCGGCCAGCGCGGCGCGGAACAGGTCGGCAAGATCGAGCAGCAACTGTTCGGCGGCATCGGGACGGGCGTGGACCAGGGCGACGCCGGTGTTGAGCGTGTTGAAAAGGAAGTGCGGATCGACCCGTGCCTGGAGCGCCAGCAGTTCAGCCTGTTGCGCCTGCCAGACCGCGCGCTGCGCGCTCCAGTGGCTGCGCAATGCCAGCAGGCCGAACGCGGACATCGCCAGAAGGCAGACATAGAAGCGCAATGTGCCGACGAACCATGGGATGCCCTGATCGGCAAACAGGTCGCCGAACAACGAACCGGCCGATGCGCCCGACAGGCACGTCACCACGAACAGCAGGGACAATGCCAGGGCGATCGCCCCGCGCGCACCAAATCCGGTCAGCTGCCGG
>JAEKKW010000026.1 GCA_019510195.1 Lysobacterales bacterium
CGTGATGGTTTCAGTGGCGGCAAAGGATGGATCCGGTGTTGCGCATCGATGGTGGCGAGATAATCACCATCGCGATTCCTCACCACCCAGTCGGCGGTCGCCAGTGCGCGGGTATCCGCACTGCGCCGGGCCCGCAACAGCCACGCAGGCCACAGCTCGGCGTGGGCGCTGTTGATCAGGTGTCGCGGACGCAGTTGCATGGACACAGCTTAGCGTCGTGATGCGGGTGCGGCCAGTTCGTTCAATGCGGACAGCAGCGCCTGCGGTTTTTCAAGGCTGAGCAGGATCAGCTTTCCGTCGCGCCGTGGCAGCACCAGCACGCGATGGCGTTCGGTGACCAGCACGAACGCCTTGCGGCCATCGCGCAGGCGGAAATGCCCGGCCTTCAATCCCGGCAATGCGGTGCCCATCGACTTCATCCACGGACGCAGGTCCGCATGCATGTCGAGATCGACGGTTCGCGCATGTTCGAGATCGAGCTGGTCGACGGCGATGGTTTGCGTGTTCAGGCTGGCGCTGATCTTGAGCGTGCCATTGCGCAACGTGACGCTGCGGCGATGGATGACGACGGCGACCAATGCCGCGCTCGCGGCCAGCACCGCCAGTGGCCCGATGGGGAACCAGACCGTCAAGCCGGTGATGTGCGGATTGCGCTGCGTCGCCCACCACAACGCGCCCGCCGCGGCGACTTCGGACAACAACGGTACCGCCCACGCCAGCGCCAAGTTGGGCGGGATCACGGCGAATTCGCGCGCGTCGGTCGCCATTTCAGTGCGCCTTGATCCAAGCCGCGATGTCATTGATCAACTGCGGGTCGACGTGGCCCGGTTTTGCGTATTCAGCAGGTGACTGGGGACCGGTTCCGGCGATGCCGAGATGGCTGAGGATGTCGCGCTCCATCCCGGCAATCGTGGCCTGCACTTCGGGATCGGTCGATTTGCCCTGCAACTGGGCGAGAAAACGCCGCTGGTAGGGAAGGATGTCCATCATTTTCCGCGCGAGCCCGGACAACTCGATCACGCCGGCGACATTGCCGGCGCGTTGGGCGATGCGTGGCGCCACCAGTGCGCCGAGGCTGTGGCCGAGGACGAAAACATGGTTGGGATCGATGCCCGGTGTCGTCGCCAGTAGCTTGACCGCGGCGACGGCGTCGTCGGTGGTTTCGCCATCGATGGTGTTGCCGCCGCGAGCAGCTTCCCGTGGGTACGCATGGGCGCGCTTGTCATAGCGCAGCACGGCGATGCCCTGGGCCGCGAGCCCGCGCGCGATGTCGGTGAAGACGTGGTTGGGGCCGATCGATTCCTCGCGGTCCTGCGCGCCAGACCCGTGCACCAGCACCACGGCCGGGAAGGGGCCATTGCCCTTGGGCAGCGCCAGCGTGCCGCCGAGCGGGTGGCCCGCCGCAACGACACTGATCTCGCGTTCGCCGTAGCCGGCATCGGCGGGAACCGGGGGAATCGGCATGGCCTCGGCCAGCGGCTGCATGAACAGGCCGCTGACCTTGCCTTGCACGTCGATCGCGACGGTGGATGTCCATGTCGTCGCACCGCGATGCAGCGTCTGCCTGATGACCTGCGTCCCGCTTTCCTGCGACAGTTGCGGCGCACCGCGTTTGCCAGCGGGCGGCAACGATTGCCACACCGCCTTGAGCCTGTCGGCAGGCACATGCTGCTGCATCTGCGCGTTGAACATCGTCTCGGCCTGTTCGTACTGGCCGGCGTCGAGGCGATCGAGCAACTTTGCCGCGATGGCCTGCGGCGTGTCGGTGGCGGCGACGGCGGGCAGCGCCAATGTGCAGGCGAGGGCGATCGTCGCGATGGGATTGCGCGGGGGGTTCATCGTCATGCCTCGCGCTTGAGGGCAGCCACCATGTGGTTGGCCGGCAATGCGTGGGTGATGCCAACCAGCTCCCATCCCTGTGCTCCGAGCCTGTCGAGCTCGTCCTGCATTTCTTCGGGCTTGAGCCCGCCCATCAGCGTCGGCTTGAATTCGACGATCTTGTACTGCCAGCGATCGGTCATGGTTCCTCTCCCTCATCGGTTGTGTGTGGAGACGACTGCTTCAGCCGTCCCGCCTTGCGCAGCGCTTCGCGCAGCAGGTATTCGATCTGCGCGTTGAGGCTGCGGAGCTCGTCATCGGCCCAGCGTTGCGTCGCCGCGAGAACCTCGGCGTTGATGCGCAGCGGATAGGCCTTCTTTTCAGCCATTGCGGCGACTCAGTACAGGGTGCCGGCGTTCACGATCGGCTGCGTCGCGCGTTCGCCGCACAGCACCACCAGCAAGTTGCTGACCATCTGCGCCTTGCGTTCCTCGTCGAGATGGACCACGCCGTTCTTCTGCAGTTCGTGCAGCGCCATTTCGACCATGCCGACGGCGCCGGCGACGATCCGCGTGCGGGCGGCGATGATCGCGTTGGCCTGCTGGCGCTGCAACATCGCCTGGGCGATTTCCGGTGCATAGGCGAGGTGGCTGATGCGCGCGTCCAGCACTTCGACGCCGGCATCGGCGAGGCGTGCCTGCAATTCGTCCTTCAGGTGTTGTCCGACTTCGTTGGCGTGGCTGCGCAGGGCGAGCTGGCCTTCCTCGTGCTGGTCGTAGGGATAGCTGGTCGCCATCGCGCGCAATGCGGACTCCGACTGGATGTGCACGAAGCTCTCGTAGTCGTCGACGTTGTAGACGGCCTCGGCGCAATCGACCACGCGCCAGACGATCACCGCGGCGATCTCGATCGGGCTGCCGTCGAGTTCGTTCACCTTGAGGCGGCCGCTCTCGAAATTGCGCACGCGTTCGCTCACCTTGCGCTTGCCGTAGAACGGGTTGTTCCAGCGCAGTCCGTTCTCCTTGACCGTGCCGACGTACTTGCCGAACAGGCTGAGCACGGCGCCCTGGTTGGGTTCGAGCTTGTAGAGGCCGACCAGCGCCATGAAGGCGGCGATGGCGAGGACGACTCCGGCGATGACCTGGCCGACCGAGTGGATGCCGGCATTGTCGGGTCCGGGCCCGCTTGAATCAGGGGCGACACCGCTGATGAACAACCAGATGGCCGCGACAGCCATCAGCAGGACAGCGACCAGGACCGGTATACCCGGCAGTGACTTGAGGATGTGTTCTTTCATGGGAATCTCCGTTGTGCGGAGAAAATGATATCAATTTGATATCAAAATGTATGAATGGGGGCTCCGATAGACTGGCCAGCCTTCCGAAGCTCTTTCGCCGATGACGACACTGGGAACGCCGCTGACCGCCAAGGCCACACGGGTGCTGCTGCTGGGATCGGGAGAATTGGGCAAGGAAGTGGCGATCGAGCTGCAGCGGCTGGGCGTCGAGGTGATCGCCGCCGATCGCTACGCCGGTGCGCCGGCGATGCAGGTCGCCCATCGCAGCCACGTGCTCGACATGCTCGATGGTGCGGCGCTGCGCGCGCTGATCGCGCAGGAGCGGCCGCACATCGTGGTGCCCGAAATCGAGGCCATCCACACCCCGACCTTGGTCGAGCTTGAACATGACGGCGCGGTGAGGGTCATCCCGACCGCGCGTGCTGCATGGCTGACCATGGATCGCGAAGGCATCCGCCGTCTTGCCGCGGAAACGCTGGGCCTGCCGACGTCGCCGTTCCGTTTCGTCGACACCCATGCCGACTATCGCGCCGCCGTTGCCGAAGTCGGATTACCGTGCGTGGTCAAGCCGGTGATGTCGTCGTCGGGCAAGGGCCAGTCGCTGGTACGCACTGGAAACGACATCGACGCCGCCTGGGATTACGCGCAGACCGGTGGCCGCGCCGGAGCCGGTCGCGTCATCGTCGAAGGCTTCATCGATTTCGATTACGAGATCACGTTGCTCACCGTTCGCCATGCCGGCGGCACCGCGTTCTGCGCGCCGATCGGCCATCTCCAGCGCGACGGCGATTACGTCGAAAGCTGGCAGCCGCAGCCGATGTCGCCGCTGGCCCTGCAACGCGCCAGGGACATTGCGAGCGCGGTGTCGGGCAATCTCGGCGGCTGGGGCGTGTTCGGCATGGAATTCTTCGTCAAGGGTGACGAAGTGTGGTTCTCGGAAGTCTCGCCGCGCCCGCACGATACCGGCCTGGTCACGCTGGTCTCGCAGGAACTGAGCGAATTCGCGCTGCACGCGCGCGCCATCCTCGGTTTGCCGGTGGGCGCCGACGGCGATGGCGCGATTGCCTGCCGTGGTCCCTCGGCATCGTGCGCATTGCTGGCGGAAGGCGAGGGCGTGCCGTGTTTCGACAATATCGAGGCCGCCCTGCAGGCGCCCGACAGTGCGTTGCGCCTGTTCGGCAAGCCACGGGTCTCGGGCAAGCGTCGCGTCGGCGTGACGCTGGCGCGCGCGACATCCTGCGATGATGCGCGGGCACAGGCACGCGCTGCCGCAGCCTCCATCCACATCACCTTCGACTGACAGGAATCGCCATGGCCGACACCACGGGTTACGACGTCTACCTCTTCCCCAATGCCATCGAGGCGCTCGGCGATGCCGGCAAGCCCTACCTCAAGGAAAGCCCGGCCGGCACGCACTTCAGCTGCAAGGATGTCGATACCTCGGGCATCCTCACCGAAATGACGCTGGACGCCGGCGATGGCAAGGAAGTGGAAGTGATGATCCCCACCAACATGGTGCGGATGATCGTTTCCAATTCGAACGTTGCCGGCGAATTCGGATTCGGACGTCGCGGCGCAACGATCGAGCCCGGAATGACGCCGAAGGGCTGAGGTCAGTCGAACGGCTGCCAGGCGCGGCCATCGTAGCGTTCCAGCGGCTGGAAACGGCGCTTGTAGTCCATCTTGCGATGACCGTCGATCCAGTAGCCGAGATACAGGTGTTTGCGACCTTCGCGTCGCGCCCATTCGATCTGCTGCAGCACGCCGAAGGTACCGAGGCTGCGTTGCGCCTCGAGGGGATCGTAGAAGGTGTAGACCGCCGATAGCGCGTCGTCGAGCACGTCGGTGACGGCGACCGCGAGCAGGCGTCCCGGTGCGTGATCTCCATGCATGCGGAACTCGAGGAAGCGTCCCTGCGACCAGCGGCCGATCAGGAAACCGTCGAAATCGGCTTCGCTGTGGTCATCCATGCCACCGCCGGGATGGCGATGGTGCAGGTAGCGGCGATAGAGCGCGAAGTGTTCTTCATTGCGTTCGGCCGGCACCACCCGCACCTGCAGGTCGGCATTGCGGGCGAGGCAACGGCGCTGGCTGCGGTCGGGCCGGAAGTCGTTCACGGGTACGCGCACGGCGACGCAGGCATTGCAGGCCACGCAATCGGGGCGGTAGATGACTTCGCCCGAGCGGCGGAAGCCCCATTCCAGCGACAGCGGGTAGACATCGGCGATGCGCGGGTCGCGCGGATCGATCAGGAGGTCGCGCGCGAACCGGTCCGGCCAGTAGCCGCAGGGATGGAACCCGGTGCGGTAGATGCGGAGGTCGTCGGACACGCTCATGATCGACGAGTCTAGCCCGTTGGTGAATGTCGCCGCGGCGAGGTCAACCGAAGGCCGGCTCGCGGCGTTTCTTGCGCATACACCTGCACAGGAAGACCCGGATGAAAAGTTCGACCCCGTTCACGCTCGCCCTGGCGTGCGCACTTGGCGCCGCTGCCGTGACCGCGATTGCCCAACAAATGCCCTCCCAGCAGACGCCCGACGAGACTGGTGCGCCGCCGCAGAAAGGCCATGGGGATTTCCAGGCGATGCGCGCCAGGCATTTCGCCGAGATGGACGGCAATCACGACGGCAAGATCAGCAAGGAAGAGATGCTGGCAGCGATGGCGAAGCGCGATGCCGAACGCGCAAGGAAGCGCGGCGAGTTGGTCGATGCGATGTTCAAGCGCATGGACACCGATGGTGATGGCCTGCTGAGCCAGGACGAGATGGCGAAGGCGCATGGCCAGGGGCATTGGGGCGACCGCAAGGGCCAGCGCCCGCACATGGACATGACACCGGCGACACCGGCGCAGTAAGCGTCAGTGCCGGAAGAAGAATGTCCACGCTGCCACCGCCGCGCAGACGATCAGCAACACGATCCGCAGACGGTTGGCGCGCTGCGCCGATGACTTGCCCGGCACCGGCGCGGCATTGCGTGAGTTGAACGTCAGCGGCGCGCTTTCGGGACTGTCGGCACGATCGAGCAGTCCCGCTTCGTGCAGCAGCTTGCGCGCCTGCGGCAACTGGTCGGTGCGCACCACCCAGACCTCGGGCTGCGGCTCCTTGTTGCGGGCGTTTTCGCGATAGCTGAAAGCGTGGCGATGGGTGCCCTTGTACGAGCGTCCGTTCATGATGCGGACTTCGATGCCGGCATCTTCCAGCAACCTGGCCACGCCCTCGGCGTTTTCCAGGCGACGACTGGTGAAGACCTGGCGCATCAGCCGCCCGCCTTTGCGGGCATGGCCCCGACGCGGATCATGCCTTCCTGCGCCGTGCTCGCCACCAGCTTGCCGTGGCGATCGAAGATCTGGCCGCGCGCCAATCCGCGTGCGTCCTGCACGCTCGGGCTGTCGATGGAGTAGAGCAGCCAGTCATCGGCGCGGAACGGGCGATGGAACCACATCGCGTGATCGAGCGATGCCATCGCCACGTTCGGCTGGTAGTAGCTGATGCCGTGCGGGAAGGTCGCGGTACCGAGCAGGTGGAAATCGGAGGCGTAGGCGAGCAATGCGCGGTGCAGTTCCGGATCGTCGCCGACCTTTTCGGCAAGGCGGAACCACACCTGATGGTAGGGCGGTCGCTTGGGCGGATCGAGTTCGTCGCGCGGATAGACGTGGCGGAACTCGAACGGCCCGGCGCGGTCCAGCCAGCGTTGCACCTTGATCGGCAGGCGTTCCAGTTCCTGCGGCGACAGTGGCGGCGCCGGCGCGATGTCTTCCGGCCGCGGCACTTCCGGCATCGACAATTGATGTTCGCTGCCCGGTTCCGGCTGGTGGAAGGAGGCCGCGCAGAAGAAGATCACCTTGCCATGCTGGATCGCGGTGACGCGGCGCACGGAGAAACTGCCACCGTCGCGGGTGCGATCCACCTGGTAGACGATCGGTGCTTCGATGTCGCCGGCGCGCAGAAAATACGCGTGCAGCGAATGGGCATTGCGATCGCTGGTTTCGCTGTCGACCGTGGCCTGGGCGGCGGACAGCGCCTGGCCCAGTACCTGGCCGCCAAAAACGTACTTGGTGCCGATGTCGCGGCTCTGGCCGCGGAAGAGGTCGTCTTCCAGCCGTTCCAGCTTCAGGAGTTCAACGAGTTCGAGGACGGGAGGCGTCATGCGTGCGGCAGCTGTTGCGATGCCGCAATTATAGGGACTCTGGCCGGGTCCCCACCGGAATGCGCTGAAGCCTGATCGCCGCCTCGACCCGCTGCCACGGGAAATGCGGACCGGGGTCGAGTTTGCGATGCACCAGCTTCGAGGGATCATTGCTGGCCGGGACCATGTCCGTATCGAGATCCTCGTGCCCGGCGATCCAGCGCAGTCCCGGCACCTGTTTCTGGAGGCTGCGCAGGAGATCGATCAGGGCATCGATCTGCGTGTCCGTGTAAGGCTCGTCCATCACCTGGTGACGGGAATCCATCCAGTCCGGCCAGCGCCCGAGGTTGACCAGTTCGATGCCGATGCTGCGCGGATTCCAGCCGCGCGTGTGATGGGCGATGCGGGCGTTGTCCACCCACTGGTGGACCCGGCCGCGGCGTTCGATGTAATAGTGGCCGCTGTTGCCGGTGCCGCTGTCGGGATAGTGGATGATTTCACCGTATTCCCGCGCGGTGCCGATGTCGGGCAATTCGGTGCAATGGATCACCACGGTGTCGATGTCCGTCAGCGGACGGGCGGCCAGCAGCGTTTCATAGGGCAGTGGCATGCGGCGCATGGCGGGAGTTCTGGACATCGCGGGATGCTAGCATCGTCACCTTCCAGCGGATTTGCGTGAATGAAAGGCCATTGCATCCTCTCCCACGGGTTCGAAAGCGGGCCGGATGCGACCAAGGTCACGGCGTTGGCCGAAGCCGCCGACGCGTTGGGCTGGAGCCATGAACGCCCGGACTACACCGATCTCGATGCCCGCCGCGAAGTGAGCGAACTCGGCGACGTGCCGGCACGCATGCAGCGACTGCTGTCGCGCATCGATGCCGCGACGGCCGGCCCGGTCGTCCTCGCCGGATCGAGCCTTGGTGCCTGGATTTCCGGATTCGCCAGCCTGCAGCGCCCGGTGCGCGCGCCGTTCCTGATGGCGCCTCCGATCCAGATGGGCCCGGCGCCGCGACTGGATGCCGCCGACATTCCGTTGTCGATCCTGCATGGCTGGGATGACGAATTGATTCCTGCCGACGAAGTGGTGGCATGGGCGCAGCCGCGCCGCGCACGCCTGCTGCTGGTCGACGATACGCATCGATTGAGCGCGCATGTCGAGGCATCGCGTGACGCCTTCGCCGCCTTGTTGCGTGCGCTGTGAGCGAATCGCGCTTCTTCGCCAGCTGCGCCCGCGGGCTGGAATATCTCCTCGCCGACGAATTGATCGCGGCGGGGGCGAAAGCGACTGCCGCAACCGCCGGCGTCAACGTGCGCGGAACGCTGCGCGACGCGCAGCATGCGCTGTTGTGGTCACGCGTGGCCAGTCGCGTGTTGTGGCCGATCGCGGAATTCGATTGCGCTGACGAGGCCGCGTTGTATGCCGGTGCACTGGACACCGACTGGACCCTGCACCTGTACGCGAACCAGACCTTCGCGGTCGATGCCCATGTGTCCGGCGAGGGCATCCGCCACGGTGGTTTCGCGGCATTGCGCCTCAAGGATGCGATCGTCGATCGCTACCGGCAGGAGCGCGGCGAGCGTCCGGATGTCGATACCGAATCGCCCGACGTGCGTTTCAACCTGGTGGTGCGCAAGGGGCGTGCGATCGTGTCGATCGATCTCGGTGGCGCCTTGCATCGGCGCGGATGGCGTGGCGAACAGGGCGCCGCGCCGCTGAAGGAACCGCTGGCTGCAGCAGTGTTGCTGCGCGGGCGCTGGCCACAGGTGCATGGCGAAGGCGGCGGATTGTTCGATCCGATGTGCGGCAGCGGCACGCTGCTGATCGAAGGTGCGCTGATGGCCGCCGATGTCGCGCCGGGCTTGCGCCGATACGGAGATATGCTGCCGACGGCGTGGCCGGGGTTTGATGTTGGCGCGTGGCGCGCCTTGTGCGGTGAAGCGGAACAGCGTGCCGAGACCGGACTGGCTGCGCTGAAACCGGTATTCCACGGCCGCGATATCGATGCCGCCGCGATCCGCAACGCGCGCGCGAACGCACTTTCCGCCGGCGTCTCCGACCTGATCGATTTCCAGGTCGCCGATGTCCGCGACGGATTCCAGCCGCCGCAAGCGAACGGACTGGTCGTCTGCAATCCGCCCTACGACGTGCGCCTCGCCACCGGCAGCGATCTCTACCAGGCGCTCGGCGATGCGCTCAAGCGCACGGTGCCGGCATGGAGCGCCAGCCTGTTGTGTGGGGACACCGCGCTGGCACGCGCCACCGGCTTGCGTGGACGCAAGCTCTACACCCTCTACAACGGCGCGCTCGAATGTGCATTGCTGGCCTGCGATCGCATCGCGCCGGAATCGAAGGACGGCGCCGGCGCGGAAGCGTCAACGTTGAACGAAGGCGCGCAGATGGTGGCCAACCGCCTGCGCAAGACCCTGAAGCAATCGAAGGCATGGCGTGAGCGCGACGGCATCTCGTGCTGGCGTGCCTACGATGCCGACATTCCCGAATACGCCGCCGCCATCGATGCCTATACCGATGCCGACAGCGGCGAACGCTGGCTGCATGTGCAGGAATACGCGGCGCCCGCCGACATTCCCGAAGCATTGGCGCGGCGTCGCCTCGGCGACCTGCTGGCGGCGGCGCGCGACGTCTTCGAATTGCCGCGCGAACGCGTGGTGCTGAAGACGCGGCGGATCGGCAAGGGTGGCAGCAAGTACGGCCAGCTCGACCAGCGCGGAGAACGCCTTGTCGTGCGCGAAGGACAGGCGCGGGTGCTGGTGAACCTGTTCGACTATCTCGATACCGGGCTGTTCCTCGACCACCGCCCATTGCGCATGCGATTGAATGCCGAAGCGCGCAAATTGCGCTTCCTCAACCTGTTCTGCTACACCGGCGTCGCCACGCTGCAGGCGGCGCTGGGCGATGCGACCGCCACCACCAGCATCGACCTTTCAGCGACCTATCTCGGCTGGCTGGCCGACAACCTGCGCGAAAACGGGATCGGCGGACCCTCGCACCAACTGGTGCAGGCCGACGTGATGGAGTGGCTGCGACGCGAACGCGGCCAGTACGATCTGGTGTTCTGCGATCCGCCGACCTTCTCCAATTCCAAGCGCGCCCAGGATTTCGACGTCCAGCGCGAACACGTCGAATTGTTGCGACTGGCGATGACGCGGCTGGCGGTGGGGGGCACGCTCTATTTTTCCAACAATGCGCGCCGCTTCAAGCTCGATGCCGAGGCTGTCGCGGAGTTCGCCGTGGTCGAGGACATCACGGTGGCGACGATCCCGCCGGATTACGCCCGCGATCCACGCATCCATCGCGCATGGCGATTGCGCGCGCGGTGATTCCCGGATCGATAGTCAGCGGGTTGCGACTGCGGAAATCTTCAGCGTCGAAATTTCGTTGAAGGCGCGCTGAAGTCCGGCATCGTCGCCGGAACGCACGACCATTTGCAGGCTGGTGCCGTCGTTCAACTGCACCAGGGCTTCGCGCACCTTCAGGTCGGGGTTGCCCGCCAGCGTCGAGCGATACCATTGCAGCGACTGGCCGTCGAAGGTGCTGACGTCGGCGATATTGCGACGATCGGGATCGAAGGTCGGCTTGCGGGTGAACGTGAGCGCGAACGCATCGCTGCCATCGCTGCGCACCGCGCGGCAGAACAGCAGAGCATCACTCTGGATTTCCTGCCAGGCCAGGCCGCTGCTGACCGGTAACACGGGGCACTTGCTGGCCGATTGCGCCGATGCGATCCCCGGCGACGCCAGCAGCAACGCCAGGACAGCGGATGGAAACAGGACGCGCATGACACTCCCCTCGAATCACTAGTTTCTTCAGTTATCAAGGATTTGCGTGCGTGTCAATGATCGAAACCCCTGAATTTCAAGGGTTCAGGCGAACTGTGGCGCGTGCGCCGGGATCGTGCGTGACGGCATCCAGAAAAATAGTGTGACCATTTGCGTGAAATGATTTTGGTTCGGCTCTGGTATGGAGATGGAACTGTCGCGGCGCGCCGTCGTTCTTTGCCAGTTCGAAGAGGAGATCGGCGTCGCCGGCCCAGATGCATTGCACCTTCTCCGGGCAACGCGAATCGGCAGACATGGCGACATAACGCAGCGTGCTTCCGTCAGGCAGGGTTGCGCGCTCTCCGGGTTGCAGGGTGATGCTTGCGCCGATGGCGAGTGCCCTGTGCGCAGCCGTCGATGCGGAGGCACAGGACGCCAGTGTCGGTAGCAGGATCAGCATGCACGCAAGCCGATTACGAATATTGGTCACAGCAAGTCTCCTTGTGTTTCGACGTGCGCAGGACGCTGTTCGTCGCGGCGCGACGCCAGGCGATCGGCGAGACGCGTTGGTTCCGGCAGGCGATAACGGGTGACGAAACGCATCACCAGTTCCGGCGCCGCAGCCATCGATACGCGGTTTCCCGGCGAAACGATCAGCGGCAGGCAGCGTTCCTTGCTGCGCAGCATCCAGCCGATCTGTTCGCCCTTGTCACGCAGGGGTGCGTGCGCGCCGCGCATTCCATGGAGCGGTTTGGATGTACCGACCAGCACCGATTTGGCGACGCCGACGGTCGGCAGCCCGGTGATCACGCCAGCGTGCGCGGCGATGCCGAGGCGGCGCGGGTGGGCGATGCCATGCCCATCGACGAACACCAGGTCGGGCACGCGCGAGAGTGCTTCCAGTGCCGGCACCAGCGCCGGCAATTCGCGGAACGACAGCAGCCCGGGGATGTAGGGCATCCGCGTCGGGATCCTGACGACCTGGCGGTCGAGGACCGCCAGTGTTTCGGCATCGAGCAGGATCGCCGCGGCACGCGTGATCGCACCGCCATCCTCGAACCCGACATCGAGTCCCGCCACCGTGCGCAACGGCTTCGGGAAATCGTCGCGCAGCACCACGCGCGCGGCCAGTTCAAGCTGCACGTCGCGCGCCGCCTTCACGTCGCCATTCCATTCGGGGATTGCCGTCATCCGGTCCGCATGCAGAAAAAATCAGGGTGCCACAGTCCGCGTCGCGGCGGTTATGCTGCAGCGATGAACAGATCGATTTTGCTCGCCGCCGGCCTTGTCGTTTCGGGGCTGTTCACCGGATGCGCAACCGCGCCGAATGCTTCTGTTCCCGCCCCGCAGGCGTGGCAGGACGCACGCCAGATGATCGTGGTGGTGACGCCGGGCTGGAACGCCACCCAGGCGACGCTGCGCCGGTATCACCGCGATGCCGCCGATGGTGCCTGGATCGCTGCTGGCGACGCCGCACCGGTGGTGTTGGGGCGCTCCGGCAGCGCCTGGGGAAGCGGTCTGAGTCCCGCGCAAACCGATGGTCCGCAGAAGCGCGAGGGTGATGGACGCAATCCTGCCGGCGTGTTCGCGATCGGGCCCGCATTCGGCGCTGCACCGACATTGGCGACCGGCCTGCAATACCTGCCGATGATCGCCAGCAGCTGGTGCGTCGATGTATCGGGATCGCCGCTCTACAACCGGATCGTCGATGCGCAACAGGTGGGCGCCGATGCGGTGAAGGGTGCCAGCGAACACATGCGCCTCGACTTGCTGAAGGCGGATGACCATCGCTACAAGGAAGGTTTCGTGATCGAACACAATGCCGATGGCGTCGCCAATGGCGGGAGCTGCATCTTCGCCCATTTGTGGGGTCGCCCCGACCAGACCACGTCCGGCTGCACGGCGATGGCCGAAGCGACCATGGATACGTTGCTCGGCTGGCTGAAGCAGGAAGACCATCCGGTATTCGTGCTGCTGCCGAAAGCCGAGTACGCCCGACTGCAACGCGACTGGAACCTGCCGACGCCATGATCCCGACTTCCGCAACTGCACGCGTATTGATCGCGCTGGTTCTTGCAGCCGCGAGCGGACTGGTTTTCGCCGCGATCGCACCGCAACAGGCCGCGACTGTCGCCGACGTGCTGCAGCCCTTCGGCAAGCTGTGGATCAACGCGCTGCAGATGACGGTGGTGCCGCTGGTCGGTGCGCTGGTCACGCTTGGTGTGGGGACCGCGCGCGATGCCGCGGCCTCGGGGCGGATGGCACGCCGCGCATTGATCGTCTTCCTGTTCCTGCTGGCATTCGCCGCTGCGGTCGCCGCGGTGATCGCGCCGATGGTGTTCAACATGTTCCCGCGCAACCCGGAACTGGCGCAGGCGCTGGCATCGTCATCCGCCGCGGTGCCGAAAGTGCCCGCCGTCTCGGACTGGCTGGGCAACATCATTCCCAGCAACGCGGTGAACGCCGCGGCGCAGGGCGCGATGCTGCCGCTGGTGGTGTTCTCGCTGTTCCTCGGCTTCGCGTTGACCAGGATCGAGCACGAGCGCGCGCAACGCGTCTTCGATCTCCTGCAGGGTGTCGCCGATGCGATGACGCAAATCGTGCGCTGGGTGCTGGTGGTCGCGCCGCTGGGCGTGTTCGCCCTGGTATTCGCGGTGACCGCGCGTGCCGGCGTGCACATGCTGGCGGCGCTGGCGGTGTATCTGTCGACGGCGATCGGCCTCTATCTGCTGGTGGCGATCGCGATGTACGTCGTGGTCGCGGTTGCCGGGCGCGATCCGCTGGTGCGCTTCATCCGCGCAGCGGTGCCGGCACAGGCGGTGGCGATGAGCACGCAATCGTCGCTGGCGTCATTGCCGGCGATGCTCGATACCACGCTCGATACGCTCGGGCATCCACGTCGGGTGCCGTCATTGGTGCTGCCGATGGCGGTATCGCTGTTCCGGCTCACCAGTCCCGTGCAATACATGGTGGTTGCCGCCTTCATCGCATGGGTGCACGGCATCGACATCACCCTGCTGCAATGGACGGCGGGGATTGCACTGGCGGTGGTCGTCAGCCTTGGCTCGATCGGCCTGCCCGGGCAGGCCAGCTTCATGATCACCAACCTGCCGGTCACCCAGTCGTTGGGATTGCCGGTGGAGCCGCTGGGCGTGCTGATGGCGCTCGACACCATCCCAGATGTGTTCGCCACGCTGGGCAATGTCACCGGCGACCTCGCTGCCGAGAATGTCGCGGCGCGCGGCGAGCCGGACGATCCGTCAGCCGGCTGAGGGCTTGGCGGCAAGGCCGCCGCCGCGGTATCCTGTAGGCCCATTCGGGGCCATAGCTCAGCTGGGAGAGCGCGTCGTTCGCAATGACGAGGTCGGGAGTTCGATCCTCCCTGGCTCCACCAAATCAGCATGTTGGGAAAGGCCGGATCACCAGATCCGGCCTTTTTTCTTTGGCGTCGAGCTCTCGACGGGCTGCGAAAAAAAGTGACTGCTGGCACACTATGCCGATGGGTCGAATCCGTGTCGGGGGAGCTGGATGAAGGCGGGGAAAATCGTGTTCGTATTGGGCTGCCTGGTACTGGCAGCGGTGGCGGGGCTGTGGCTGTCGGGGGTGTTCACGACCATGCTGCTCGGAGTCCAAAGCCACAAGGCCTTCGTCTGGCTGGATTACCTCAAGCACCTGCACGAGCCGCGTTTCCAGCCGTACGCGATGAAGATCAGGATCGGCGGCATCCTCGGCTTCGGCGTTCCGCTGCTGGCGTGGATCGTGCTGCTGTTCCTTGCGCTGAAGCCGCAACGCAAGGCATTGCACGGCGATGCACGTTTCGCCAGCGGCGGCGATGTCGGTGCCAAGGGCCTGTTCGACGACAAGCCGAATGGCGTGGTGGTCGGCAAGTTCAAGGGCAAGCTGATGAAGCTGGCCGGCCAGCAATTCGTGATCCTTGCGGCGCCGACGCGCTCCGGCAAGGGCGTCGGCGTGGTGATTCCGAACCTGCTCGAGTACCAGGAATCGATCGTGGTGCTCGACATCAAGCAGGAGAACTACCAACTCACCTCGGGCTGGCGCAAATCGCAGGGGCAGGAGGTGTTCCTGTTCAATCCGTTCGCGGAGGATCGCCGCACCCATCGCTGGAATCCGCTGAGCTATGTCTCGCAGGATCCGGCTTTCCGCATCTCCGACCTGCAGAGCATCGCCGCGATGCTTTATCCCGACACCAGTGACGAGCAGAAATTCTGGGTGAGCCAGGCGCGCAACGCCTTCATGGCGTTCTCGCTGTACCTGTTCGACAATTTCGACGACCAGCTGGCGCAGGGCATTCCCGCGGAGATGGTGCAATTCCCGACCCTGGGCGCGGTCTACCGGCTGTCATCCGGCGACGGCAGCGACCTGCGCACCTATCTGCAAGGCATTTCCGGGCGTTCGTTCGTGCGGGCGAATACGCGCACCGCCTTCAACAACCTCTTGTCGCAGGCCAATGAAACGTTCGCGTCGATCCTCGGCACCTTCAAGGAACCGTTGAATCCGTGGATCAACCCGGTGCTCGATGCCGCCACCAGCGGCAACGATTTCTGGCTGACCGACGTGCGCCGCAAGCGCATGACCATCTACATCGGCATCCAGCCCAACAAGCTTGCCGAGGCGCGACTGATCGTCAACCTGTTCTTCAGCCAGCTGATCAACGTCAACACCAAGGAACTGCCGCAGAACAATCCGGCGTTGAAGCACCAGTGCCTGCTGTTGATGGACGAATTCACCAGCATCGGCAAGGTCGAGATCATCGCCAGTGCGGTGAGCTACATGGCCGGTTACAACATCCGCCTGCTGCCGATCATCCAGAGCATGGCGCAGCTCGACGCCACCTACGGCAAGGACATCTCGCGCACCATCATCACCAACCATGCCTTGCAGATCGTCTACGCGCCGCGCGAGCAGCAGGACGCCAACGACTATTCCGAGATGCTGGGCTACACCACCATCCGCAAGCGCAATCGCAGCACTTCGCACGGGCAGCAAGGCAGCGTGAGCTACAGCGAGGTGGAGGAGAAGCGCGCGTTGATGCTGCCGCAGGAACTCAAGGCGATGGGCGAGCGCAAGGAGATCGTGTTCTACGAAGGCCTGCCCAATCCGGTGATGGCGGAAAAGATCCGCTATTACGAGGACAACCACTTCAAGGAACGACTGTTGCCCAAGGCCGACGTGCCGGTACTGAAGGTCTGACCTGCCGGTACGTCCCGATGCCGCTAGACTCCGGGGATTCCCGGAGTCCGATATGGCGATGAAACGA
>JAEKKW010000027.1 GCA_019510195.1 Lysobacterales bacterium
GGCGGCCAGTCCGTTTGCGGCGCTGGCAGCGCTCCGGCGCGACCAGAAGGAATGACACTAGACGTCCGTTCCAACGGACACTGATTCACCCAGGAGTTTGTCCCATGGCTGTCCAGAAATCCCGCGTTTCCCCGTCCAAGCGTGGCATGCGCCGCGCGCACGATTCGCTGACGGCGAAGCAGCTGTCCACCGACCCGACCAGCGGCGAGACCCACATCCGCCACCACGTCACCGCCGACGGCTACTACCGCGGCAAGAAGGTGCTTCCGTCCAAGACCAAGGCGGTCGAGGAAGATTGATTCCGCCCTGGCGGAATCATTCCCTAGCCGACCCGCAGATGCCTGACTCTGCCTTCTGTGGTCTGCTGACGTAACCTGACGGGACGATGCCGCGTTGCGGCGTCGTCCTTGTCGCGTTTCCGGAAACCTCCCATCCGGATCCAAGGAGTTCGATCGATGGCTGATGTTGCTTCCTCCCGCCCGGCTCCTGCCGGTGTGTTCGCCCGCATCGCCGGCACCGGCAGTGCGCTGCCGAAACAGGTGGTCACCAATGACGACCTGGCCAAGCGCGTCGACACCAGCGACGAATGGATCGCGACCCGTACCGGCATCCGCCAGCGCCACGTCGCGGGCGAAGGCGAGACCACGGTCAGCCTCGGCGAGGAAGCCGCGCGCAAGGCGATGGCCGCGGCCGGCGTCACTGCAGACGACATCGACCTGATCGTCTTCGGCACCACCACGCCGGACCTGATCTTCCCGTCCTCGGCCTGCCTGATGCAGGCGCGCCTGGGGATCGCCGGCTGCCCTGCCTTCGATGTCAATGCGGCTTGCTCGGGCTTCATCTATGCAATCTCGGTCGCCGACAAGTTTGTCCGCAGCGGCAGCGCCAAGTGCGCGCTGGTGGTCGGTTCGGAAACCCTGACCCGCATGGTCGACTGGAACGATCGCGGCACCTGCGTGCTGTTCGGCGATGGTGCCGGCGCCGTGGTGCTCAAGCCCGACAGCGAGACCGGCATCCTCAGCACCCATCTGCATGCCGACGGCGCCAAGAAGGAATTGCTGTGGAATCCGGTTGGCGTGTCCGTCGGCTTCAAGCCGGAAGAACCCAACGCCGGCGTGAAGGTCCTGATGACCGGCAATGAAGTGTTCAAGCACGCGGTCAAGGCCCTCGACGGGCTGGTTGACGAGACTCTGGATGCCAACGGCCTCGACCGCCACGACATCGACTGGCTGATCCCGCACCAGGCCAACCTGCGCATCATCGAGGCGACGGCCAGGCGCCTCGACATGCCGATGGATCGCGTCATCGTCACCGTCGACAAGCACGGCAACACCTCGTCGGGCTCGGTGCCGCTGGCGCTGGACGCCGCGGTGCAATCCGGCAAGGTCCAGCGCGGCCAGCTGCTGTTGCTGGAAGCCTTCGGCGGCGGTTTCACCTGGGGCTCGGTGCTGCTGCGCTACTGAGCGGCGCACCATTCCGGCGCGCATGGTCGGCCCCAGCGGCTACCATGTGCAGCCATCCCGTGAAGAGTCATCCGTGACCGCACTCGCCTTCGTGTTCCCCGGCCAGGGCTCGCAGAGCCTCGGCATGCTGGCGGAACTCTCCGAACTGCACCCCGTCATCCGCAGCACCTTCGACGAAGCGTCCGAAGGCGCCGACGTCGACCTGTGGGCGTTGTCACAGGCCGGCCCCGAGGAAATGCTCAATCGCACCGAATACACCCAGCCGGCATTGCTGGCGGCCGGTGTCGCAGTGTGGCGGGCATGGCAGGAAAAGGGCGGGGCGCAGCCATCGTTGCTGGCCGGCCACAGCCTGGGCGAGTACAGCGCCCTGGTCGCCGCAGGCGCGTTGTCGCTGAAGGATGGCGCACACCTGGTGCGCATCCGCGGCCAGTTGATGCAGGATGCCGCGCCGACCGGAACCGGCGCGATGGCGGCGGTGATCGGCGCCGACGATGACCTGGTCGCCGAAGTCTGCAAGGCCGCGTCGGAATCGCAGGTCGTGGTGCCGGCCAATTACAACTCGCCGGGACAGATCGTGATCGGTGGCGATGCCGCTGCGGTCGATCGCGCGCTGGCGTTGCTGGCGGAAAAGGGCGTGCGCAAGACGGTGAAACTCGCGGTCAGCGTGCCCTCGCACACGCCGCTCATGCGCGAGGCCGCCAATCGCCTCGCCGAAACCATGCGCGGTCTGCACTGGCACGCGCCGTCGTTGCCGGTGGTGCAGAACGTCGACGCATCCGTGCACGACGATGTCGATGGCATTCGTGATGCACTGGTGCGCCAGTTGTACCAGCCGGTGCGCTGGACCGGATGCGTGCAGGCACTTGCCGCGAAGGGAGCGACGCGCATCGGCGAATGCGGCCCGGGCAAGGTGCTGGCCGGACTGGCCAAGCGCATCGACAAGTCACTCGACGCACGCGCCCTTGGCAGCGTGCCGGAATTCGAAACCGCACTGGAAGAATGGAACGCCCGATGAGCAAGCCGCTGGAAAACGAAATCGCATTGGTGACCGGCGCGTCGCGCGGCATCGGTGCCGCGATCGCCGACGAACTCGCTGCACGAGGCGCCACGGTGATCGGAACCGCAACGAGCGAATCGGGCGCTGCCGCGATCGGTGAACGCCTGAAGGCGATGGGTGGCCATGGTCGCGTGTTGAACGTCACCGAAGCCGGTGCGATCGAAACGCTGATCGACGATATCCAGAAGGAATTCGGCGGACTCGGCATCCTCGTCAACAACGCCGGAATCACCCGCGACAATCTGCTGATGCGGATGAAGGACGAGGACTGGCAGGCGATCCTCGATACCAATCTCACCAGCGTCTATCGCACCAGCAAGGCGGTGATGCGCGGGATGATGAAGGCACGCAAGGGCCGCATCATCAATATCGCCTCGGTGATCGGCGTCACCGGCAATGCCGGGCAGGCCAATTACGCGGCGGCCAAGGCCGGCATCATCGCGTTCAGCAAGTCGCTGGCGCGCGAGATCGGCAGCCGCGGCATCACCGTGAACGTGGTCGCGCCGGGCTTCATCGCCACCGACATGACCCGCGATCTGCCCGAAGATGCCAAGGCCGCGATGCTCCAGCAGATCGCGCTGGGCCGACTCGGTGAACCGGCCGACATCGCCCGCGCGGTGGCCTTCCTGGCGGGCCCGGACGCGGCCTACATCACCGGTGATACCTTGCACGTCAACGGTGGCATGTACATGCCGTGACCCCGGGCGGGCGGCGTGCCATTCGCCGCCGGATGCTTGCAGAATCGACTTATGCACTACACTACGGCCTGAAACCGAAACCTCCCTCCCTCTGGAGCAGCAAGAACATGAGCACCATCGAAGAACGCGTCAAGAAAATCGTTGTCGAACAGCTTGGCGTCAAGGAAGAAGATGTCAGCATCAATGCCTCGTTCGTGGACGATCTCGGCGCCGACTCGCTTGATACCGTCGAGCTGGTGATGGCGCTCGAGGAAGAGTTCGAATGCGAGATCCCGGACGAAGAAGCCGAGAAGATCACGACCGTGCAGCAGGCGGTCGATTACATCAAGGCGCACGTCAAGACGGCCTGATCGCGCCAGCAACACACGCCATGGGGCCGCGCATCGCGGCCCCGTGCGTTTGAGCGAAACTGTTTCTGATATCGAACACGATCCCGGAGTCAAAATGTCCAAGCGTCGCGTCGTCGTCACCGGTCTCGGCATCCTTTCGCCGCTCGGCCTCGATCTTGCGTCCAACTGGGATGCCATCACCCATGGCCGTTCCGGCATCGGCCCGATCACCCATTTCGATGTCTCGGCCTATCCGGCGCGAATTGCCGGTGAAGTCCGCGGCTTCGATCCCGCGCAATGGGTCGCGCCGAAGGACGTCAAGAAGATGGACCCCTTCGTCCACTACGGCGTCGCGGCGTCGGCAATGGCGATCGCCGATTCCGGACTGGAGATTTCCGGCGAGGCGGCCGAACGCATCGGTGTCGCGATCGGCGCCGGCATCGGCGGCCTGCACGGCATCGAGGAAACCACGCTCAAGCTCGCCGAAGGCGGCCCGCGCAAGGTCTCGCCGTTCTACGTGCCGAGCACCATCATCAACATGATTTCCGGCCAGGTCTCGATCATGACCGGCGCCAAGGGTCCGAACATCGCCGCGGTCACCGCCTGCACCACGGCGACCCACAACATCGGCCTGGCGATGCGCATGATCCAGTACGGTGAAGCCGACGCGATGATCTGCGGTGGCGCCGAATACGCCATCACCCCGACCGCGGTCAGCGGTTTCTGCGCGATGAAGGCGCTCTCGACCCGCAACGACGATCCGACGCGTGCATCGCGGCCCTGGGACAAGGACCGCGATGGCTTCGTGATGGGCGATGGCGCCGGCGTGCTGGTGATCGAGGAATACGAACACGCGAAGGCGCGCGGCGCCAAAATCTATGCCGAACTGATCGGTTTCGGCATGAGCGGCGATGCCTTCCACATGACCGCTCCCAGCGACAACGGCGACGGTCCCGCGCGTTGCATGCGCGCAGCGATGAAGGATGCCGGGATCAATCCGGAAGACATCGGCTACATCAATGCGCACGGCACTTCGACGCCCGCCGGCGATCTTGGCGAAACGCTGGCGATCAAGTCGGCGCTGGGCGATGCCGCGAAGTCGGTGATGGTGTCGTCGACCAAGTCGATGACCGGCCACCTGCTGGGCGCCGCCGGCGGCGTGGAAGCGGTGTATTCGCTGATGGCGCTGCGCGAAGGCGTGATCCCGCCGACGATCAACCTCGACAATCCGTCGGAAGGCTGCGATCTCGACTACGTGCCGAACACCGCGCGCCAGGAGCAGGTCGAGATCGCAATGTCGAATTCGTTCGGATTCGGCGGGACGAACGGCACGCTGGTGATGCGTCGAGTGTGAGATCGATGCGACGGCGCTTGCCGCGCACGATCGACCTGTTGCGCCTGCATCGGCACGATCCGGCGCGTTACCCGATGCTGCTGGAATCGTCGGCGCATGCACTGGATGCATCGGCGCGACGGCACGCGCATTGGGACATGTTGTTGGCGACCGATGGCGCCGGCTTCGTTCGTGCGCACGATGGCGTTTTGCGTGACCTGCATGGTGCAGTGCTGGAAGGCGGATTCCTCGATCGCCTCGAACGCGAGTGGCAGGCGCAGCGGGTGGCGATCGATCCCGCAGATGGCGATCTGCCGTTTCGTGGTGGCTGGGCGGTGTTCTGTGCCTACGAACTCGCCGAGGAAGTCGAGCCGACCCTGCGGATCCCCGCCGCCGAAGGGCAGGGCCCGCGTGGCGTCGCCCTGCGTTGTCCGGCGGCGATCCTGCGCGATCACGCGACTGGCGACTGCATTGCGATCGCGGAAGCCGGCAACGGGGAATGGCTCGACCGCATCGAAGCCGATCTGCAAGCATCCGCGGATGACGGTGTGCCACCGTGGCATCCGCCGGTCGCGATCGGCGAAGACGAGCCACAACGCTTTCTTGATGGCCTCGCCGCGGTACTCGGGCACCTGCGCGACGGTGACATCTACCAGGCCAATCTCTCGCGCGGCTGGTGGGCGCGCTTCGCGCAACGGGTCGATCCGGCCGCATTGCATGCACGCCTGCGCACGGCCAATCCGGCGCCGTTTTCCGGGCTGTTCGTACATGGAGAGTGGGCGGTGGCGAGCTCCTCGCCGGAGCGGTTGGCGACGATTCGTGGCGATATCGCCAGCACTCGCCCGATTGCCGGCACGCGGCCGCGCGTCGCCGGTGACGACGACGGCGCGCGCATCCGCGAGCTGATCGACCATCCCAAGGAACGCGCCGAGCACGTGATGCTGGTCGACCTCGAACGCAACGATCTTGGTCGCGTCTGCGTCGGCGGCACGGTGGCGGTCGACGAATTGATGACGGTCGAAAGCTATGCCCATGTCCATCACATCGTCAGCAACGTGCGTGGCGTGCTTGATCCCGCGGCCAGTCCGGTCGACGTGCTGCGCGCGGTGTTTCCCGGCGGCACCATCACAGGCTGCCCCAAGGTCAGCTGCATGCGCATCATCGCCGCGCAGGAAGGCATCGGCCGTGGCGCCTACACCGGCGCGATGGGCTGGCTCAACCGCGACGGCGACATGGACCTGAACATCCTGATCCGCACCGCCGAAGTCGAGGGCGACACCCTGCATTTCCGCACCGGCGCCGGCATCGTGCTGCGGTCGGTCGCGGAGCATGAGCTCGCGGAAACACGGGCCAAGGCGCGTGGCCTGCTGCGCGCGCTGGGCGTGGAGGATTGAGGATGGAGACGCGCATCTTCCGTGGCGGTCGGCGTGCCGGGGGGATCGATCCAGGCGATCGTGGCCTGGCCTATGGCGATGGTCTGTTCGAAACGATGCGCGTGCATCGTGGCGGCATCCCCTGGCTGGATGCACACCTGCTGCGCTTGCAGCGCGGCGCGGCGCGGTTGGCGATTGAACTGCCGGAAGAAGGATTGTTGCGGACGGAAATCGCGACGATGTGTATCGGCAGGGATGCGGCCGTGCTGAAACTGATCGTCACTCGCGGCACGGGTGGACGCGGTTACGCGCCTTCCGCGCATTCCGAACCGACATGGCTGCTGTCGCTGCATGATGCGCCGTTGCCGATGCAGGAGATCGATGTCGCCTGGTGCAAGACCACGCTCGCCGACCAGCCGATGCTGGCGGGCATCAAGCACTGCAATCGCCTCGAGCAGGTGCTGGCGCGACGCGAAGTGGCTGCCGCGAATGCCGATGAAGGCCTGATGTGCGATGCCCCGGGCAACGTGGTTTCGGCGACCTCGGCCAATCTCTTCATCCACGATGGGGACGGTTGGCTCACGCCGGAGGTCGATCGCTCGGGCGTGGCCGGCGTCTGCCGCGACTGGCTGCTGCGTCATGCGCCGGCGCGGGAAACCGTGCTGGGTCGCGACACCGTGCTGCGTTCATCCGCCATATTCCTCTGCAATGCCGTGCGCGGTATCCTGCCGGTGCGCCGCCTCGATGCGCGCGAATGGCCGGCAAGCACGGAGATTCGCGACCTGCAGCGCCAACTCGCCGATGCCCATCCGGGCCTGGCCTGACGGAAATGGACGATGGCGAAACGCGCGAAGAATAAGAAAGGCGGTTTCAAGGGGCTGTTGCTGATCCTGCTGCTGGCCGTGCTTGCCGTGGCGTGGCTGGCGTGGCGGCATTACACCGTCTTCATCGCCCAGCCGATGCACGCATTGCGCGATGGCCAGCAGGTCAGCGTTGGCAAGGGCAGTGCGCTGCCGCAACTCCTGCGCAAATTGCGCGTGGCCGGCGTCGAACAGGGTTTCGATCTGGAATGGCAGGTGCTGGCGCGCCAGCTGGGTGCCGCCGGCAAGCTCCAGGTCGGCGATTACGCCCTGAAGAACGGGATGACGCCATCCGAACTGTTGCGCAACATCCGCGACGGCAAGGTGGTGAGTTATCGATTCACCCTGATCGACGGCTGGAACATCCGCGACCTGCGCAAGGCGCTGGCCAGGGCCGAACCGATGAAGCACACCATCGACGCCATGAGCGACGCGCAATTGATGGCGGCGCTCGGTCATGCCGGGCAGCATCCGGAAGGACGCTTCCTCCCCGAGACTTACCAATACAACGTCGGTGGCAGCGATATCGACGTACTGAAACAGGCGCATGCGGCGATGGACAAGGCGCTGGCCGCGGCGTGGTCGTCGCGCGCGCAGGACCTTCCGCTGAAGACGCCGGAGGAGGCGCTGATCCTGGCGTCGATCGTCGAGAAGGAAAGCGGTGTCGCCGATGATCGCCCGAAGGTCGCCGGTGTATTCCTGCGCCGACTCGGCAAGGGCATGCGCCTGGAAACCGATCCCACCGTGATCTATGGCATGGGCGCGGCCTATGCCGGCAATGTCCGCAAGAAGGACCTGCAGACCGACACGCCTTACAACACCTATCTGCGCGCGGGATTGCCGCCGACACCGATCTCGATGCCGGGCAAGGCCGCGTTGCAGGCGGTCACCCATCCGGATGGCGGTGATGCCTTGTACTTCGTCGCCAGCGGCGATGGCAGCGGCCGCAGTCTGTTCGCCTCGACCTACGAAGCGCATCAGGCCAATGTGCGCGCCTATCTCGCGCGCTACCGCGCGGGTCTGGCCAAGGGGCCGCTGACCGGCACGTCGACGGCGGCGGATGAAAGCGATCCCGCCACATCACCTGCGCCGGCTCCGGCCGGAGCGGGGAAGCCGTGAACGCGCTCGACATCGCGCCGCGACTGATCACCCTGGAAGGTGGCGAGGGCGCGGGCAAATCGACCGTGCTGTCGGCCCTGGCGCAGGCGTTGCGTGCGCCGGGCTATGAAGTGGTGACCACGCGCGAACCCGGTGGCACGCCGTTGGCCGAACGCATCCGTGAATTGCTGTTGCATCCCGACAACGCCGACGCCCCGACTGCGGACACCGAATTGCTGCTGATGTTCGCCTCCCGCGCGCAACACGTCGCCAGCGTGGTGCGGCCGGCGCTGGCGCGCGGCGCCTGGGTGCTCAGTGATCGCTTCACCGATGCCAGCCATGCGTACCAAGGTGGCGGACGCGGGGTCGATCGCACGACCATCGCGATGCTGGAATCGCGCTTCGTCGGACTGCAGCCGGGATTGACGTTGTTGCTCGACGTGCCGGTCGCGGTCGGACGCGCGCGTGCGCAAGGCCGCGCCAGCTCCAATTCGGTTCAGCCGGATCGCATCGAAGCGGAAGCCGACGGGTTCTTCGAGCGCGTGCGCAGTGCCTATCGCGATCTTGCAGCGGCGCAGCCACGGCGTTTCCGCATGATCGATGCCAGCCAGCCCGCGGAACGCGTCGCTGCGGATGCGGTCGCGGCGCTCGATGATTACCTGCAAGGTTTGCCGCAGGGATGACGGCAGGATTCTCGCCCTGGCAGCAAGTGGCATACGAGCGCGCGGTCGCGAGCCTCGACGACGGTCGTCTCGGCCATGCGCTGCTGGTGTGCGGTCCGGGGCGGATCGGCAAGCGCGCATTGGTCGATCATCTCGCCAGGCGCGTGTTGTGCCTGACGCCCGATACCGCTGGCGAACCTTGCGGACGTTGCCGCAGCTGCACGCTGTTCCCGACCGGTGCGCATCCCGACCTGTGCATCGTCACCCTCGAGATGAACAAGGAAGGCACGCGCCTGCGCAGCGAGATCGTGATCGAGCAGGCGCGCGACGTCGGTGCATGGCTGGCGTTGACTTCGCAACTCGGCGGTCCCCAGGTGGTGATCGTCGATCCTGCCGATGCGATGAATTCCGCGGCCGCCAACGCGTTGTTGAAGACACTGGAAGAGCCGCTGCCGAATCGTTATCTGTGGCTGGTCAGCGCGCAACCGAATCGCCTGCCTGCAACTATCCGCAGCCGTTGCCAGCGACTGGAATTGGCGCTGCCGGGCCAGGCGGTTGCACTGCAATGGTTGCTCGATCAGGGAAAACCGCGCGCCGATGCCGAAGCCGCGCTGGCGGCCGCGCAAGGCGATCCCGGACAGGCCCTGCACTGGCTGGAGAGCGACGGCATGACCGTGCGCCGGCAGGTCGATGCCGACCTGCGCGCGATCGCAGGGGGTGGCGGCAATGCGGTGGAGACGGCGCAGCGCTGGGCCGCCGATGGCGAAACGGCATTGCGCCTGCGTTTTGCCGCCGATTTCGCCCGCGAATGTGCCGCCCGCTTGACCGATCCGATGGAAACACGCAGGCTGGCGCGGTGGTTCGACCAGGCCAACCGCGTGCGCGATTTGCTGCGCACGACGATCCGGGCGGACCTCGCGATCGCCGGATTGCTGCTGGAATGGCGCGCCGGCCAACAGGAATCCAGGACAGGAGCAAGACGCGCATGAGCACACCGCAGGGCGGACGCCAGGCCATCGTGTCGTTGCCATTGGCCGACAAGGACCAGGTCTACGAGGCCTACATGCCGTTCGTGCGCAATGGTGGCCTGTTCGTGCGCACGACCAAGCGTCATTTCGTCGGTGATCCGGTGTTCCTGCTGGTCACGCTGCCGGGTTCGGCCGAACGCATCCCGGTCTCGGGACGCGTGGTGTGGGTGACGCCGCCGGGCGCGCAGGGCGGCCGTCCCGCCGGCATCGGCGTGCAGTTCGACGACACCGCGGAAGCGGTGACGCTGCGCGGCAAGCTCGAGGTCGAGCTCGCCGGCCGCCTCGAATCGGACAAACCGACCGCGACGATGTAACGGGATCGCGCGTCAGCGCAATGACTCCCATCCCGGCCGTGGGGCGAAACGATCGCCATGCGTCGCCTGCAGTGTTTTCAATCGCGCCAGCAGCGCGTCGACACCGGTTTCGCGGACGTACTGGATCGGGCCGCCGCGGAACGGCGCGAAGCCGGTGCCGAAGATCACCCCGGCATCGAGCAGGTCGGCATCAGCGACCACGCCTTCGTGCAGGCAGGCCACCGCTTCGTTCACCAGCGGCAGGATCAGGCGATCCTCGAGATCGACGGGTGCCTGGTAGTCCGACGGCACATCCGGTTTGATCGCCTTGCCATCCTTCCATTCGTACAGGCCTTGTCCGTCCTTCTTGCCCCGCTTGCCGGCTTCCGGTGGCGTCGACAGCGCAGCCGGAATCTCCAACCCGAGGAAGGGCGCGAGTTCGGCGCCGACGCCTGCGGCGACATCGAGGCCGACGGTGTCGATCAGTTCGATCGGGCCCATCGGCATGCCGAAGCGCACCGCGGCCTTGTCGAGCACCGGGCCGGGAATGCCTTCCGAGAGTGCGCGCGCCGCTTCCAGCAGATAGGGGAACAGCACGCGGTTGACGAGGAAGCCCGGCGATCCTGCGACTGGCACCGGCAGCTTGTCGAGCGCCTTGCAGAACGCGGCGAGGCGTTGCTGCGTGCCTGCGTCCATGGTGTCGTGGTGGATCAGTTCCACCAGCGGCATCAGCGCGACCGGGTTGAAGTAGTGCAGGCCGGCGAATCGCCCGGGATGCTGCACGTGTTCGCGCAGTTCGGCCAGCGGGATCGACGAAGTGTTGGTGGTGAGCAGCGCGCCATCCTTCATCCGCGGCTCGACATCGGCATAGAGCGCGCGTTTGGCCTCGGGATTCTCGATGATCGCCTCGATCACCAGATCGGCATTGGCGATGCCGTCACCGGCGAGATCGCCTTTCAATCGCGCGGACACTTGCGGGCGCTGGGCATCATCCTTCACGCGCTTGGCGAACAGTTCGCCGGCACGCAACAACGCACCATCGATGAAGCGCTGTTCGCGATCCTGCAGCGTCACCTCGAAGCCCTTGTAGGCCGACCACGCGGCGATGTCGCCGCCCATCACGCCGGCACCCACCACGTGCACGTGGCGGATGGCGGAATCGCCGGTGCCGAGCGACTTCAGACGTTCCTGCAGGAAATAGACGCGGATCAGGTTGCGCGCGGTCGGCGTCGCCGACATCGCGACCACGCCCCGGCGTTCGGCATCGAGTTGCGCGGACGTGGTGCTGAATGGTCCCGACTTGCGCCAGCTGTCGATCAGTGCGTAGGGCGCCGGATAGTGCGCCTTCGGGGCCTTGCGCGCGACCTGCTTTGCCATCTGCGGTGCCAACAGTTGGCGCACCGGCCACAGATTGGTGAGCGAGGCGAGCGCGCGTTGCTTGAACGGGCGGACAGTGCCGCGCAGCGCGAGTTCCGCGGCGGTGTCGATCAATGTGGCGGGATCGGCGACCTTGTCGACCAGTCCCATCGCACGTGCCGCCGATGCGCTGACAGTGCGGCCGGTCAGCATCAGGTCGAACGCCGCCGGTGCGCCGATCAACCGCGGCAGGCGCACGCTGCCACCCCAGCCCGGGAAGATGCCGAGTTTCACTTCCGGCAGGCCGATGCGCGTCGAAGGATCGTTGCTGGCGACGCGGTAGCGGCAGGCCAGCGACAGTTCGGTGCCGCCACCCATGCAGAAGCCGTGGATCGCCACGACCGTCGGGCAGGGCAGGCGGGCGATGCGCTCGAACACCTGCTGGCCACGGCGGATGGCATCGGCGGTCGTGCCGTTGGCATCGAATTGCTGGAACTCGCGGATGTCGGCGCCGGCGATGAAGCCGCGTTCCTTGGCGGAACGGAACACCACGCCGCGCGGCGGATCCATCGCCAGCCGCTCGACCATCAGGCCGAGTTCGCGCAGGGCTTCCTGCGAAAAACTGTTGACCGGCTGGCCGTCGCGGTCGAAGGAAATCACCTCGACGCCGTCGGGGCGGGAGTCGTGGCGCCAGTTGCGTAATTGCAGGCCGTCGAAGCGCGAGCTCATGGCGGGACATTCCTTGGCGTATGGATTCAGCTGACTATCATCCCCAAGGCGTTCATCTGAGGTCAAATGGCGGGGTCGGGAACTCCGGACCGGGTTGGCGGTCGAAAGCCCCAATCCAGTCGATCCGACACCCCGCCAATGCAGGCCTACACGCAGCCAACACTCCAGACCATGGCAGAGCCGATCGATGATCTCGACGCCGAACTGGTCCGCCGCGTCCAGGGCGGACAGCAACCGGCCTTCGACCAGCTGGTGCGCAAGCACCAGGCGCGGGTGACTGCGCTCATCGGTCGCTACATCAACGACTGGAGCGAATGCCAGGACGTGGCGCAGGAGGCCTTCCTGCGCGCCTATCGCGCCATCGGCAGCTTCCGCGGCGATGCCCAGTTCTCGACGTGGATGCACCGGATCGCGGTGAACACGGCCAAGAACCATCTCGCCGCGCAACGCCGCCGGCCGCCGACCGACGACATCGATTTCGCCGATGCCGAGGAATACGCCGGTGGCCTGCGCATGCGCGATTCCGATACGCCGGAACGCGAGGCGATGCGCCAGGAAGTGGAAGCGGCGGTGATGCAGGCCTTCGCGACGCTGCCCGAGGAGCTGCGCGTCGCCATCACCCTGCGTGAAGTGGACGGCTTGAGCTACGAGGAGATCGCCGGGCGGATGGGCTGCCCGATCGGCACGGTGCGTTCGCGCATCTTCCGTGCCCGCGACGCCATCGACAGTGCACTGCGCCCGCTGCTGGGCCAGGGCGCGACCCGGAGTCAATCATGAAGCACGATTTCATCGACGAAAATGCACGCGAACAGCTGTCGGCCCTGCTCGATGGCGAACTCGACGGCGATGCCGCGCGTTTCCTGCAACGTCGCCTTCAGCACGACGACGCCCTGGTCGGCCAGCTGGTGCGCTGGCAGCTGGCGGGTGATGTCCTGCGTGCGAGTGCACGATCTGGTGGCGAAGACGATCTCGCCAGTCGCGTGCGTGCGGCGATCGAGCGCGAACAGACGCATGTGGCGGCGAAACCGAAATCGCGTCGCGGCTGGATGCTGTGGGGCAGCGGACTGGCCGCGGCAGCGGCGCTGGGGTTTGCCGCGCTGAACCTGCCGGGCAGCGTCGATCCGATATCGGCTCCAGTGGTGAGGGAAGTTGCGGCAGCGAACGCACCTGCGAAGACCGCCCCGGTGATCACCGCAGCGGCGGAAGCGCCACGTGTGAAACAGCCGGCGGCGATTGCTGCGGTTGCCGAACCCGTCCAGCATCGCGTGGCCGAAGTCGCGCCGCGCCATCGTCAACGCGAAGTTCCTGCCGGGCCGGCGGTCACGAACACGCCCAGCCGCGAGCATCGCGAGGTGCAGGAAACATCGCCAGTGGCGACGACGCGTGAAACGACAACCGTTCTTGCCGCGAATATTCCGGCCAGGACGAAGACGAATCGCAACCCGTTCACCATGCGGGCGGCTGCTCCGCAGTCGGAGCCGGCGTGGCCCAAGGCCGTGCTGCCGGGGTTCAATTCGGGGCTCAACGCCGATTTTCGCAGCGATGGCAATGCCGGCAATCCCTTCATGCCGCATCGGCCTTACCAGGAACCGTTGCCTGACCGCTGATCGCCGGCAATCCCTTCGTTTCATTGCATTCCTGCCCACGCAGGTGCCTGCCACATTGCAGATCCAAGGACCACCGCCACCATGAACCCGCTTCTTCTTCCAGGTACGTCCCGTTCCAAAGTGAATGCCCTCGCGATCGCCTGCAGCCTCGCACTTGCGGTGGCGGCCGTTCCGGTCGTCGCCCTGCAGACCCAGAACACCGCCGCGACCACGGCACAATCCGCGCCTCTGGTCAGCGGGTTGCCGGATTTCACCGGGCTGGTGAAGGCGGTTGGGCCTGGCGTGGTCAACATCGAGGCGAAGATCAAGCCAAAGCGCAGCAGCACTTCGCGCCAGCAGATGCCGGGGATGGACGACATGCCGGAATTCTTCCGGCGTTTCTTCGGCGAAGGGATGCCCAACATGCCCGACGGCCCCAACCCCGGTAGCGGCACGCCGGGCGGCATCGCGCTCGGCAGCGGATTCATCATTTCCGCCAATGGCGACATCCTGACCAACAACCATGTGGTGGATGGCGCCGACAGCGTGACCGTCAAGCTGCCCGATGGCCGCAGCTTCCCGGCCAAGGTGCTGGGTCGCGACGAACAGTCCGACGTTGCGTTGCTGCACATCGATGCCTCGGGTTTGCCGGCGTTGCGTCTCGGCGATTCCCGCGGCGTGCAGCCGGGGCAGTGGGCGGTGGCGATCGGTTCGCCGTTCGGACTCAACAATTCGGTGACCGCGGGCATCGTCAGCGCGATCGGCCGCAACAACCGCAACCAGAGCTATGTGCCCTTCATCCAGACCGACGTGGCGGTGAATCGCGGCAATTCCGGCGGCCCGCTGCTCAACACGCACGGTGAAGTGATCGGCATCAATTCGCAGATCTTCAGCAATTCCGGCGGTTTCGAGGGCGTCAGCTTCGCGATCCCGATCGATACCGCGATGGCGGCGGTCAAGCAGCTCAAGGCGAACGGCAAGGTGCGCTACGGCATGCTCGGCGTGGTGATGCAGCCGGTCGGGACGAGCGACGCCAAGGCGCTCGGCCTGTCCGATACCCGCGGCGCGCTGGTGAACCAGGTGCAGCCTGGGAGTGCCGCCGAAAAAGCCGGCATCCAGCCGATGGACGTGATCCGCGCCTTCAACGGCGATCGGGTCAGCGATTATTCGGAACTGGCGCCGAAGGTCGGCCTGCTGGCGCCGGGGACCCGCGCGACGGTGACCGTCTGGCGCGACGGCCACGAACGCGATCTCGCGGTGACCCTCGGTGCGCTCGATGAACGCAACGATGTCGCCAGGGCAGGCAATGGACGGCAGATGCCGGCGGTGCCGACCGCGGCGGGCAATCGCCTCGGACTGCAGCTGGAGGACCTCGACGCCGACGATCGTCGCCAGCTCGGCCTCCGCGCGGGCGAGGGCGTCGGCGTGGCCGAAGTGCGTGGCGACGCCGCCCGCGATGCCGGGCTCGGCCGCGGCGACGTGATCCTGGCGGTGGGCCGGACCCGGGTTGGATCGGTGGCGGCGCTGCAGACGGAACTGGCCAGGCTGAAGAAGGGCGACAGCGCGATGCTGCTGGTCCGCAGCGAGGACGGACAGGCGTTCGTCACGGTTCCGGTCGAACGCTGAGCGCCCGAAAGGAAGGTGATGCTGCGCGGCGTG
>JAEKKW010000146.1 GCA_019510195.1 Lysobacterales bacterium
AGGCTGCCCAGCGCCTGTTCGGGCGACTCCATGACCGAGAAGCCCGGCGGCAAGCGGAAGCCGACGCGGCGCTTGATCTTCGTGGGCTTGGCGGGCTGCGGTGCCATGCCAGCGACCATCCGCACAATCACGGAACGTCGGCCGAAGGCCGCACTCAGCGCCAGGTCGGACTGCAGCGCGCGGACAAGGGTCTTGGCGCGGCGACGCAGCCAGCGGGCATCCTTGTTGGCCCGCTTGTTCCGTAGGTAAAGCGGTATGTTGCGCTTGGCGAGATGCATGCGATGAAAAGGCGCAGCGGTCTGGCGTTCAGACTCTGCCGGCTTTTTCCTCCCTGCCTGGCATGCCTGTCGCCGGCATCAGGTGCGATGCCTGACGCCTGACCTTGTTCTAGGGGTGGCCGAGTGTAGGACCGCCGGCATCGATGCCTGGTGGCGCGCGCCTAGGCATTTCCCGATGCCCTAGTAGGTGCCGTACGCGACCCTGGTCAGGTGGTCGCTCAGCAACGCGATGCCGTCGGGCTGGTCGACGAGGTCCAGCGGCGTGCAGCCCAGGGTGACCGCAGGCTGGATGAGCCAGTCAGCCAGCCATGCCTCAGTGTCGTGGGCGCCGAGCGTCTTGGACGCATTGAGCAACTGCGCATAAGCAGGGGTGGCAGCGAACGCCTCCAGCCGGCGCATCAGCGAGCGCTGTGCAACCAAGAAGGTACGGATCTCGCTGGAGATGGCCGGCTTGGGCCTGTTGCGGCGAATCCTGCCAGCGCAGGCGCGGGTCGAGCGGCGCGGTCCACGGGCCGCGTGCGGCTTCCTGACGTCGGCCTTGAGCTCGAGTCGTTCGCTGAAGGACAGGCGCTGGGTCGCAGGCCGCCAGAACTGCTCGGCACCCACGGCGCGCATGGCGTCCCAATCGACCTCCTCCCTACGCTCGGCGATGGCTGCCTCCCAGACTTGCAAAGACCCCAGCGACACCGCGCGGCGGGCGCCGACGTGCTCGAGCAGCGCGCCCAGCAAAAGCGCCCGCTGGGTGTCGTCAAGACACAGCTTGCCACCG
>JAEKKW010000115.1 GCA_019510195.1 Lysobacterales bacterium
AGCCGGGCAAGGTCTATCCGATCGAGGAAGCCCTGAAGATCGTCAAGGACAACAGCAAGACCAAGTTCGTGGAATCGGTGGACGTGGCCGTGCGCCTCGGCGTCGATGCACGCAAGTCCGACCAGCAGGTGCGCGGCTCCACCGTGCTGCCGGCCGGTACCGGCAAGACCGTGCGCGTGGCGGTGTTCGCCCCGGCCGGTGCCAAGGCTGAAGAAGCCCTGGCCGCTGGCGCCGATGCCGTCGGCATGGACGACCTCGCCGAGAAGATGCAGGGCGGCGACCTGAACTACGACGTGGTCATCGCCACGCCGGACGCGATGCGCGTGGTCGGCAAGCTCGGCACCGTGCTCGGTCCGCGCGGCCTGATGCCGAACCCGAAGGTCGGCACCGTGTCCCCGAATCCGGGCGAAGCGGTGAAGAACGCCAAGGGCGGCCAGGTGCGTTACCGCACCGACAAGGCCGGCATCATCCACTGCACGATCGGCAAGGCCGACTTCGAAACCGGCAACCTGAAGACCAACCTTGAAGCGCTGCTGCTCGACCTGATCAAGGCCAAGCCGGCGACCGCCAAGGGCACGTATCTGCAGAAGATCGCCATCAGTTCGACGATGGGTCCGGGCGTGACGGTGGACCAGTCGTCGCTGACGCTGAAGTAATCGTTTGACGCTGTGCGCCTTCGGGTGCGCGGCGGTTGCAAGGAATTTTGAAGGCAGCGCATCAATGCATCGATGCGGGCCATCAAAGACCGCAGGTGCGGTCGGCGCGGATCGACGACGGGCAGGGAGGCTCGGAATGGCAGGGAATCGCCGTCGATCGAAGCGGGGCTGCTTAATCCGGATTCGCAAGGATCGGCCTGCGTAGATGGATGCCCTTCTGGAATGTTTCAGGGTTTGCCCTGGATCAGAAATCGGAAGCCGGCACCAAGGAATGCGCAAGCATTCCCGGCGTCAGGATGATGCCGCCAAGGACCGCGAACGGCTGGAGCCGCGAGCGGAATTCAATACGGAGGAGTGCAATGGCTCTTAATCTGACGCAGAAGAAAGATGTCGTCGCCGAAGTGGCGGAAGTCGCCGCGAAGGCGCACTCCTTGATCGCAGCCGAGTACGCAGGCACCACGGTCACGCAAATGACCGCGATGCGCAAGAAGGCCCGTGAAACCGGTGTGTTCCTGAAAGTTGTCAAGAACACCCTGGCTGCACGCGCTGTCGACGGCACGGAATTCGAGGTCGCCAAGAACGATCTCGTCGGTCCGCTGCTGTACGCGTTCTCGACCGAGGAGCCCGGCGCTGCCGGTCGCCTGATCAAGGAATTCGCCAAGGGCAACGACAAGCTGCAACCGAAACTCGTGGTGGTTGGCGGGCAACAGTACCCGGCTTCCCACGTCGAAGTGCTGGCCTCGCTGCCGACGCTCGAACAGGCACTGGGCATGCTCGCCCGCGTGCTGGCCGAGCCGGCGACGATGTTCGCGCGCGCGGTCAAGGCGGTGGCCGATCAGCAGGGTGGCGGCGACGCCGCGCCGGCGGTCGAAGCTGAACCCATCGCTGAACCGGCGTGATTCGACGATTTGAATCCACGAAATCGAACCCACATCTGAAACATTACCAAGGACACTGAAATGTCTCTTTCCAACGAACAGATCGTCGACGCGATCGCCGGCAAGACCCTGATGGAAGTGATGGACCTGGTCAAGGCCATCGAAGAAAAGTTCGGCGTGACCGCCGCCGCCCCCGTGATGGTGGCCGGCCCGGCCGCTGGTGCCGCCGCCCCGGTTGAGGAGCAGACGGAATTCACCGTCACCCTGAAGTCGGCTGGCGACAAGAAGGTCGAAGTGATCAAGGCCGTCCGCGCCATCACCGGCCTGGGCCTGAAGGAAGCGAAGGACCTGACCGAAGCCGGTGGCGTGGTCAAGGACGCCGTGTCGAAGGACGACGCCGCCAAGATGAAGAAGGACCTCGAGGCCGCTGGCGCGACCGTCGAAGTCAAGTAATTGCAGAACCGTCGCCAGTCCATCGGCGGCACCTGAAGGCTGGGGGCCAATGCCCCCGGCCTTTCAGGCTTTTTGAAACACGCAATCCGCAACAGGCAACACCGCAACACGCAGCAACTTGGAAGTGGTAACAGAGGGCGTGCTGGTGCCGGCAATACCAGCGACTTCCAACTGGCAGCGCGCCGATCTTTCCCGGCTTTCGGGAGGGAGGCGGCATTCCCTGACAGTTCCCCGTGGTGCAAGGCCCCGGGGGCCCCAATATGAAGGCGAACGAAGACCATGGCGAAAACGTCCACCCCCGCGTATTCCTTCACCGAGAAGAAGCGCATCCGCAAGGATTTCGGCAAGCGCCGGACCATCCTCGAGGTGCCCTTCCTGCTCGCCATCCAGGTTGATTCCTATCGCGAATTCCTCCAGGCCGACATCGACCCGAAAAAGCGTGCCGACAAGGGCCTGCATGCGGCGTTGAAGTCGGTCTTCCCGATCACCAGCTACAACGGCTATGCCGCGCTGGAGTACGTCGGCTACACCCTTGGTGAGCCGCCGTTCGACGAGCGCGAATGCCGTACCCGTGGCCTGAGCTACGGCGCCCCGCTGCGCGCGACCGTGCGCCTGGTGATCTATGACCGCGAGTCCTCGGACAAGAAGGTCAAGTACGTGAAGGAGCAGGAGGTCTACATGGGCGAGATCCCGCTCATGACCGACAACGGCACCTTCATCGTCAACGGCACCGAGCGCGTCATCGTCTCGCAGCTGCATCGTTCGCCGGGCGTGTTCTTCGACCACGACCGTGGCAAGACCCATTCCTCGGGCAAGCTGCTGTACAGCGCCCGCATCATTCCTTACCGCGGCTCGTGGCTGGACTTCGAGTTCGACCCGAAGGACGCGCTGTTCACCCGCATCGACCGTCGCCGCAAGCTGCCGATCAGCGTGCTTCTGCGCGCGCTCGGCTACAACAACGAAGAGATGTTGAACGAGTTCTTCGAGATCAACACCTTCCACATCGAGCCGAGCGAAGGCGTGCAGCTGGAGCTGGTGCCCGAGCGCCTGCGTGGCGAAACGCTGGAATTCGACCTGGCCGATGGCGACAAGGTGATCGTCGAGGCCGGCAAGCGCATCACCGCGCGCCACGTCAAGCAGCTCGAGGCTTCGGGCATCGCCGCCCTGGCCGTGCCGGACAGCTACCTGATCGGCCGCATCCTCTCGCATGACGTGGTCGATCCGGCCACCGGCGAATTGCTGGGCACTTCCAACGACGAGATCAGCGAAGAGCAGCTCGCCAAACTGCGCAAGGCCGGCATCGGCAGCGTCGGCACCCTGTGGGTGAACGACCTCGATCGCGGCGCCTACATCTCCAACACCCTGCGCATCGACCACACCAAGACGCAGCTGGAAGCGCTGGTCGAGATCTACCGCATGATGCGCCCGGGCGAACCGCCGACCAAGGACGCCGCCCAGAACCTGTTCCACAACCTGTTCTTCACCTTCGAGCGCTACGACCTTTCGGCCGTGGGCCGCATGAAGTTCAACCGCCGCCTCGGTCGCACCGCGGTCACCGGCTCGCCGGTGCTGTATGACGCCAAGTACTTCGCCGATCGCAACGACGACGAAAGCAAGCGCCTGCGCGAGGAGAACGGCGGCACGTCCGACATCCTCGACGTGATCCGCGTGCTGGCGGAAATCCGCAACGGTCGCGGCACGGTGGACGACATCGACCACCTGGGCAACCGTCGCGTGCGTTCGGTCGGTGAAATGGCCGAGAACACCTTCCGCGTCGGTCTGGTGCGCGTCGAGCGCGCCGTGCGCGAACGCCTGACCATGGCCGAAGCCGATGGCCTGACCCCGCAGGACCTGATCAACGCCAAACCGGTGGCCGCCGCGATCAAGGAATTCTTCGGTTCGTCGCAGCTGTCGCAGTTCATGGACCAGAACAACCCGTTGTCCGAAGTGACGCACAAGCGTCGCGTCTCGGCGCTGGGTCCGGGCGGCCTGACCCGCGAGCGCGCCGGCTTCGAAGTGCGAGACGTGCATCCGACCCATTACGGCCGCGTCTGCACCATCGAAACGCCGGAAGGCCCGAACATCGGCCTGATCAACTCGCTGGCCGTTTTCGCCCGCACCAATGGCTACGGTTTCCTGGAAACGCCGTACCGCAAGGTGGTGGATGGTCGCGTCACCGACGACATCGAATACCTGTCGGCGATCGAGGAAGTGGGCAAGGTGATCGCCCAGGCCAATGCACCGCAGGACGCCAAGGGCACCATCACCGCGCAATTCGTCGCCTGCCGCTTCAACGGCGAAAACGAACTGCGTCCGCCGAGCGAAGTGCAGTTCATGGACGTTTCGCCGATGCAGACCGTGTCGGTCGCGGCGGCGCTGGTGCCGTTCCTCGAGCACGATGACGCCAACCGCGCATTGATGGGCGCCAACATGCAGCGC
>JAEKKW010000028.1 GCA_019510195.1 Lysobacterales bacterium
GCCGCGATCAGTGCACGCGACATCGCCGCGGGGTCGCCGTAGGGACGGCCATCGGGTTGATGATGGAGATAGTGGAATTCGCAGACCGTGGTGTAGCCCGCTTCCAGCATCTCCGCATACAACTGCGACGCCACCGCATGCAGCGATTCCGGGTCGAAACGCGACGCCAGCGCGTACATCGTCTCGCGCCAGGTCCAGAACGAATCCTCGGAATGGGTCTGGCGTTCACCGAGTCCCGCCATCGCACGCTGGAAGGCGTGCGAATGGAGATTGGCGATGCCGGGAGTGAGCCAGCCTGCGGGAGTGCGTTGCATGAGGGTTGCGTTCGGCATTCGGCCATTGTGCCGGATGCCCGCGTGCGCATGCGAGAATGGCCAGCATGGATCCGCAGTCGCACGCCCCCATCCTGCTTGCCTCGTCCGAGAGCTGGCGTCGGCGAATGGCGCTCTGGTGCGGCGCAGTCGTGGTGGCGTTGGCATCGATCCTGTTCGCCAAGGGCAGCGACGTCGCTTACCAAGGCTTCGCATGGCTGCATCATCGCTGGCCGCTGGCCTCGCTTGTGTTGCCGCCGCTCATGTTCGGTTTGCTGTCCTGGCTGACCGCGCACGGCATGCAGGCCACGCGTGGCAGCGGCATTCCCCAGGTCATCGCCGCACTCGATCAGCCGGTGGAATGGCGCGAGGCGCAACTCTCCCCGAAGATCGCATTCGCAAAACTCTGGTTGACCCTCGCCGGATTGCTGGGCGGCGCATCGATCGGGCGCGAAGGCCCCACGGTCCACATCGGCGCGGGCCTGATGCACTGGATCGGCCGCCGCTTCGGTTTCGACGATCCCGCGCAGGGCGCGCGTTTCCTGCTGGCTGGCGGTGCGGCGGGGATCGCGGCAGCGTTCAACACGCCGTTGGCGGGCGTCGTCTTCGCGATCGAGGAACTCGGTGGCGCCTTCGAGCATCGCTTCTCGGGCACGCTGCTGACTGCCGTCATCATCGGTGGCGTGGTTTCGCTGGGCTTGCTGGGCGATTACGTCTACTTCGGCCACGTCTCGACGCGCATCGCCTTCGGCAGCGGCTGGCTGGCGGTGCCCGCCTGCGGGATCGTGTGCGGATTGGCCGGCGGCGGCTTCAGCCGCGCCCTGCTCGCATTGACCGCGCCCGATGCGCCGGCGATCGGCAGGCTGCGGCGGCACCATCCGGTCCTGCTTGCAGTGGGCTGCGGCATCGCACTGTCGATACTCGGATATGCCTTCGGCGACGGCGTCTTCGGCACCGGCTATGCCCAGGCGCGCGATGCATTGTTGCAACAAGGCGCCGCCGGCCATGGCTTCGGCATCGCCAAATTGCTTGCCAACCTCGTGTCCTATCTCGCCGGCATTCCCGGCGGCCTGTTCTCTCCCGCGCTGTCCGCGGGCGCCGGGCTCGGCCAGAACCTTGCACCACTGTTTCCCGCGGCGCCCGCCTCGGCCGTCGTGTTGCTCGGCATGTGCGGCTATCTGTCGGGCGTCACCCAGGCGCCGCTCACCTCGGCCATCATCACCATGGAGATGACCGACAGCAGCGACATGCTGTTGCCGATCCTTGCGGTTGCGCTGATCGCGCGCACGACCTCGATGCTGGTCTGCAGGATGCCGGTCTACAAGGCGCTCGCGCTGCGCCTGCTGCAACAACCACCCCCGACTCCATCGGCAATTCCCAATGTTTGATCGCTCATCCGACAGCGGACTCCTGCTCGGGCCGACCCTGGCCACGCTGGACAGCAAGTCCGGCTACGGGCTGATCGAAGACTGCGCACTGGCCTGGCGTGATGGCCGCATCGTCCATGCAGGACCACGCGCCGCGATGCCGGAAGAATTCGCCGCCATCGCCACGCCGATCGAAGCGGAAGGGCTGATCACGCCCGGACTGGTCGATTGCCATACCCATGTCGTGTTCGCGGGCGATCGCGCCCATGAATTCGAACTGCGCCTGCAGGGCGCGAGTTACGAGGAGATCGCACGCGCCGGCGGCGGCATCCTCTCGACCGTGCGCGCGGTGCGTGAGGCCAGCGAAGAACAGTTGCTCGAAGCGTCGCTGCCGCGCGTGCGCGACCTGGTCGCCGACGGCGTGACCACGCTCGAAATCAAATCGGGCTACGGCCTCGACTTCGACAACGAGCGCAAAATGCTGCGGGTCGCGCGCGCGCTCGGCGAGCGCACCGGCATCACCGTGTGCACCACCTATCTCGCTGCACATGCATTACCTCCGGAATACGCCGGACGCGCCGACGCCTACATCGATGCGGTGATCGAGTGGTTGCCGCGCCTGCACGCCGAAGGACTGGTCGATACCGTCGATGCCTTCTGCGAAGGCATCGGTTTCTCGCCGGCGCAAACGCGCCGCGTGTTCGAAGCGGCGCGCGCACTGGGCTTGCCGGTCAAGTTGCACGCCGACCAATTGAGCGATCTCGGCGGTGCGGCGCTGGCCGCGGAGTTTTCCGGACTTTCCGCCGACCATATCGAACACACCTCGGAAGCCGGCGTGCGCGCGATGGCGGAATCCGGGACCGTCGCCGTGCTGCTCCCCGGCGCCTTCCACGTGCTGCGCGAGACGAAATTGCCGCCGCTCGACCTGCTGCGCGAACACGGCGTGGCGATGGCGGTCGCGACCGACTGCAATCCAGGCACTTCGCCGCTGCGCTCGTTGCGCCAGGCGATGCAGCTCGCCACCGTGCATTTCCGCCTGACGCCCGAAGCAGCGCTGCGTGGCGCCACCACGCATGCGGCGCGTGCCCTCGCCTTGTCCGATCGCGGCACGTTGCGCGTCGGCCAGCGCGCCGACTTCGTGCTGTGGAACGTCACGCAACCCGCCGAGCTCTGCTACTGGCTGGGTGGGCGCCTCGCCCAATCCGTGTACGCCAGCGGCAAACACATCGCCTGACCCTCTCGTTCCGATACCGTTGGAGATCGCACCATGACATCCCTGCGTTCCCTGCTCGCCATCGCCCTCATCGCCGCATTGCCGACGCTCGCTCTCGCGCAAGCGACGCCTGCCGCGCGCAAGCTGGCGCACGACGCGACCATCGTCGACACCCATATCGACGCGCCGGAAATGCTGCAGGATGGCTGGCGCGATCTCGGCCAGCGCACGGATCGCGAGTTCGACTGGCCGAAGGCGCAGCAGGGCGGGCTCAAGATCGCCTTCATGTCGATCTATACCTCGCCCAGGCAGGACGCCGAGGACAAGGCTTACCAGGTCGCCAACGCGATGATCGATTCGATCGAAGCGCTGGTGCAGCGCCATCCCGACAAGTTCGCGCTGCTGCGTTCGCCGCGCGATGTCGCACGCCGCAAGCCCGGCGTGGTGCTGCTGCCATTCGGCATGGAGAACGGTGCGCCGATCGGCAGCGATATCCGCCGCCTGCAATTCTTCCACGACCGCGGCGTGCGCTACATCACCCTCGCCCACAGCGCCGCCAATCGCATCGCCGACTCCTCCTACGGCGTCGAACGCAAGTGGCATGGCCTGAGTCCGTTCGGCCGCGACGTGGTGAAGGAAATGAACCGCCTCGGCATCATGGTCGACGTTTCGCATCTCTCGGATGAATCGGCGATGGAGGCGATCAGGCTGAGCCGCGTGCCGGTGATCGCCAGCCATTCCGGCATGCGTCATTTCACGCCCGGCTTCGAGCGCAACGCCAGCGACGACATCGCCAGGGCGATCGCGGCGAAGGGCGGCGTGGTGCAACTCACCTTCGGCACCGGTTTCGTCAATCCGCAGGCCGCCGCCGACATGCAGGCCAGTTTCCGCGCGCGCGAGGACTTGCGCCTGCGCAATCTCGCCGCCAGGGCCGCGGGCAAGCCGATCGAGGACGAAGCGGAATTCGCCGCGCGCTGGGATCGCGGGCACCCGGTGCCGAAGACCGACATCTCGGCAGTGATCGACCAGATTGTTTACGCGGTGAAATTGATCGGCGCCGATCACGTCGGCATCGGTTCCGATTTCGACGGCGTCGATGGCGCGTTGCCGACGCAGCTGCAGAGCGTCGCCAACTATCCGGACCTGGTCGCCGGCTTGCAGGCACGCGGACTCAAGGATGGCGAGATCCGCAAGATCCTCGGCGGCAACCTGTTGCGCGCGTGGACGGCGGTGGAGAACGGCGCCAGGCACTGATCCGCAAAAAACGAAGCCCCGCTTTCGCGAGGCTTCGCATATGCCGCATGACGCCGGAATCAGGCCGGCTTGGCTGCCTTCTTCGCCACCACCTTCTTGGCAGCGGCCTTCTTGGCCACCGGCGCTGCGGTGGTGCCGGCGCTCTTGGTCACGGCCTTGGTGGCGCTGCGGGCATTGCCGTAGCTGCTGCTGTAACGCTTGCCTTTGGCAGTCTTGCGGTCGCCCTTGCCCATCGTGTTTCTCCCGTTCTGTGGTGCCCGGAGACTCGACGTGCCCGCGGCGTGTGTGGAATGACCGGTGATTTTAGCGCGCTTCGGCCGCGCAGCACAGGCCGGTGTCGTGACGACGGCTGGCGCGCAGATTGGCCAGGTGCGCCGAAGCGACCAGCAGGCCGCCCGCCCCCATCGCCAGGACATGCCAGGTCAGCTGATGGTGGAGGCGCGGGACCAGCACGCCGGCCCAGAGGATGGCGATGCCCAGCGCCATGGTTGCGGGCACATGATGGCGGCGATGGCGGCGCCATGACGAGATCGTGCTGAGCAGGCCCACCCCCGAAACGAACAGGACGAAACCGATTTCGACGCGATCGCCGAACCACGCTGCCGCACCCAGGGTCGGGATCAGCGCCAGCACCAGGGGCGCCGCCAGGCAATGGATGGCGCACAGGAACGAGCCGGTCGCCCCGATGCGGTCGATCCAGCCACGAGCGGCTTCATGACTTCTGGCAGTGGTGGAGTTCATTTTCGAAACTATATAACATTCACGATTGAAACTATATAACATTTCATTCCTGACCCCTGAATGGTATTCCACCTCATGCCACAGCGTCTCGCGTTCCATCCGCTTGCTTTTGCCCTCGTCGCCATTCTTGCCAGCCCGCTGTCGCTCGCCCAGCAGGTCGATCCGGCGATCAGCCCGGGGCCAGCCGACCAGAACAATCCCCAGAATCCGGCCGATCCCCGCCATCACGACAAGAACGACCCCCACGCCGACGATCTGGGCCGGGTCGAGGTGACCGCCAGCCCGATCGGCAATCCGCTGGCGAAGCCGGTCTCGGTGCTGGCCGGCGAAAAGCTGGACGAGGCACGCGCCGGCAATCTCGGCGACACCATCAGCACCATCCCCGGCGTCCAGAGTTCCAACTTCGGGGCCGGCGTCGGTCGCCCGATCATCCGCGGCATGGACGGCCCCCGCGTGGCGGTGATGTCGAACGGCATGGCGACGCAGGACGTCTCGACGGTCAGCCAGGACCATTCGCCGGCGGTCGAGCCCTTCCTCGCCGACCAGATCGAGGTGCTGAAGGGCCCATCGACCCTGCTGTTCGGATCGGGCGCGATCGGCGGCGCGGTGAACGTGGTCGATGGCCGCATTCCCGAAGCACCGATCGCCAATGGCATCCAGGGCCGCGCCGAACTGCGCTACGACACGGTGAGCCATGGCAACACCGGGATGTTCCGCCTCGACGGCGGCGGCAGCCACTTCGCGTTGCACGCCGACGGCGTCCGTCGCGATGACGGCGATTACGCCATTCCGCACGGCACCCAGGCCAATTCGTACGTGCGCACCGGCACCGGATCACTGGGTGCGTCGTGGCTCGGCGACTGGGGGTTTGTCGGGCTCAACGTGTCGCGCTATCTCGACAATTACGGCAATCCCGGCGAACCGGGCGAACCCGGCGTGCAAGGCAGCGGCGTGCACCTGCAGATGCGCCAGGATCGCTACGAATTGCGCGGCGGCCTGCCGAAGCTGTGGAACGGCGGCGGCCTGAAATTCTCGTTCGCGCACACCGACTACAACCATGTCGAATTCGAAGGCGCGACGCCGGGCACCACCTTCTTCAAGAAGGCCAACGAGGGCCGCGCCGAGGGATCGTTCGATCTCGCCGGATGGAAGAGCGCGCTCGGCGTGCAGGCCAGCGACAGCAGCTTCCGTGCGATCGGCGAGGAAGCCTTCATCTCCCCCACCACCACGCATGCGGTCGGCGTGTTCGCGGTGACCAAGCGCAGCTGGAAACCGATCGACGTCGAACTTGGCGTGCGCGGCGACGACGTGCGCTCGCGCACCAGTGATGGCCTGTCCGCGAAGTTCCATCCGTTGAGCGCGTCGATGGGCGCAAGCTGGAAGTTCGCGCAGGGCTGGCGCCTCAACCTCAACCTCGACCATGCCGAACGCGCGCCTGCGGAAGAAGAGCTGTTCGCCAACGGCCCGCACATCGCCACGCTGGCATTCGAACGCGGCAGCCCCGCGCTGAAGCGCGAAGCCTCCAACCAGGCCGACCTCGGCGTGAAGTATTTCTCGCCGCGCTTCGACATCTCGGGAAATGTCTACGCCAACCGCGTCAATGGTTTCATCTATCTCGCCGACACCAGCGAGACGTGGTTCTGGGCTGAAGGCGGTCGCGACCTGCCGGTGCGCCAGTGGACGCAGGCGAATGCGCGTTTCCGCGGCGCCGAAGCCGACGCCACCTGGCATCTCACGCCGGACAAGGACTATCGCTGGGACCTGCGCCTGTACGGCGACATGGTGCGGGCGACACTGGCCAACGGCGACAACCTGCCGCGCATCGCACCGTCCCGACTCGGCGCGCAACTGCACTTCGAACAAGGCGCATGGCGCGCGTCACTGGGCGCGGTGCAGGTGGATGCCCAGAACCGCGTGGCTCCCGGCGAAACCGCGACGCCCGGCTACACCTCGGTCGATGCCCATGCCGCGTATCACGTCGATGACGGTGGCCTGAGCTGGGAGATCTTCGCCGACGGTCGCAACCTGACCAACCAGGTCCAGCGCGTGCACACCTCGTTCCTCAAGGATGAAGTCGTGTTGCCCGGTCGCGCGTTCAGTATCGGCGTGCGCGCCTATTTCTGACCGCTGCAGGCCGCGCACAAGCCGTGCACTTCCAGTGTTTGCGCCTGCGGACTGAAACCCAGTTCGCGGGCCTTGCTGTCGAGCAGATCGACGATGGCCCGATCCTCCAGCTCGACCGCGCTGTGGCAGCGGCTGCAGATGAGGAACGGCACCGAATGCTGCGCCGAATTCGGATGGTGGCAGGCAACGAACGCGTTGACCGACTCCAGCTTGTGGATGAAGCCGTTGGCAAGCAGGAAGTCGAGCGCGCGGTAGATGGTCGGCGGCGCGGCGGCGCCGGGACCATCGCCATCGCGGACCTTGTCGAGCAGGTCGTAGGCCTTGATCGGCTGGCCGGCATCGGCGATCAGCGCCAGCACGCGCTCGCGGATCGGCGTCAGCCGCAATCCGCGCTGGGTGCAGGCGCGCTGCACGGCGGTGATGAAGCTGCCGGCATCATCGACGTGGTGCACGGGATCGGTGCAATCGTGGTGATCGTGGCGGTCCATGAAGAGATGATGGGGCCGAAATGGGCCTTCCTCAAGCGGGCCCGGCTCAAGCCTGGGGGATTTTCCCCAGCGCGGCATCGATGCGAGCCAAAGCCTGGGCCTGACCGCACAGATAGACGGTGTGGCTGATGTCCGGACTGACCTGGGTACCGGTCACCGCCACGCGCAACGGCTGCGCGACCTTGCCCATGCCCACGCCGCAGGCTTCGGCGACCTGATGCAGTGCTTCGCCCACGGATGCGGCGGTCCATTCCCCGAGTGCGGCGAGACGCCGGCGCGCTTCTTCCAGCGCCGGACGCGCTTCCGGCTTGAGATGCTTGGCAACCGCGGCATCGTCGTAGTGTTCCAGCGGTCCGAACCACACCGCCGACTTTTCCGCCATTTCCTTCAGCGTCTGCACGCGCTCGCGCAAGGCAATCACGAGGTCGGCCGGCTTCGGGCCGCGCGACAGGTCGTAGCCCGCCTGCTGCAGGTGCCAAATCAGATGTTTGGCGACGTCATCCGGATCGTCGCTCTTCAGGTATTGCTGGTTGAGCCAGCCGAGCTTGGCCATGTCGAGGCGCGCGGCCTTGGCATTGACGTCCTTGAGGTCGAACAACGCGATGAGTTCGGCGATCGAGAAGATCTCCTGGTCGCCATGCGACCAACCGAGGCGCGCGAGATAGTTGAGCAGCGCGTGCGGCAGGTAACCGGCGTCGCGATACTGCATCACGTCGGCGGCGCCGGTGCGCTTGCTGAGCTTGGCGCCCTGCTCGTCGAGGATCATCGGCAGGTGGGCGAAGCGCGGTGGCTCCGTGCCCAGCGCGCGATAGATGTTGATCTGGCGCGGCGTGTTGTTGACGTGGTCGTCTCCGCGCACCACGTCGGTGATGCCCATGTCGAGATCGTCGACCACCACCGCGAAGTTGTAGGTCGGATAGCCGTCGCTGCGGAAGATCACCAGATCGTCGAGCTCGCTGTTCTGCCACTCGATGCGGCCCTTGACCAGGTCGTCGAACACCACGCTGCCCTCGCGTGGATTGCGGAAGCGGATCACCCGGTTGGGATCGTCACGAAATTCTGCTTTCTCGTCGCGATAGCGGCCGCTGTAGCGCGGCTTCTCGCCAGCAGCCATCGCCGCCTCGCGCATCGCCTCGAGTTCTTCCCTGGTCTCGTAGGCGTAGTACGCGGTGCCGGCGGCGACCATCTGTTCGGCCACTTCGCGATAGCGATCGAGACGATCGGTCTGGTAGATCGGGCCTTCGTCATAGCCCAGCCCGAGCCAGTCCATCGCCTCGAGGATGGCGTCGATCGCGGCCTGGGTGCTGCGTTCGCGGTCGGTGTCCTCGATACGCAGGACGAACTGGCCATCGGAATGGCGCGAGGCCAGCCAGCAGTACAGCGCGGTGCGCGCGCCGCCGATATGGAGGTAGCCGGTGGGACTGGGGGCGAAACGGGTGCGGACGGTCATCGGTGGCGATACTTTCCTGAATCGGCGCATTTTAGCGTGCCGCGGCCGGCGCCCTTAAAATCCCCCCATGACGACACTGTTCATCTCGGATCTGCATCTCGACCCCGAACGCCCGGAGATCACCGAGCTGTTTGGCGAATTCATCGATGGCGAGGCGCGCGATGCCGATGCGCTCTACATCCTCGGCGACCTCTTCGAAGCCTGGGTCGGCGACGACGATCCCTCTTCGGCCGGCGCTTTCGTCGCGACCAAACTGCGGGAACTGCAGGCCAGCGGCGTCCCGGTCTCCTTCATCCGCGGCAACCGCGATTTCCTGCTCGGCGACGACTATGCGCGCCGCGCCGGCATGGCGGTCCTGCCCGACCCCGCGGTGATCGACCTCCATGGCGAGCCGACGCTGGTGCTGCACGGCGACCTTCTTTGTAGCGACGACAGCGCCTACCAGCAGTTCCGCGCCCAGACCCGCGACCCGCGCTGGCAGGCGCAGTTCCTCGCGCAACCGCTGCCGGCACGCCTCGCCTTCGCGGAACAGGCGCGCGCGGCGAGCAAGGCGCGTTACGGCGAACTGGTGGCGGGCGGGATGGCCGAAACCATCGGCGATGTTGCGCCCGCGACCGTGCAGGAATGGTTCAAGCGCTACGGTGTCCGCCGCATGATCCACGGCCATACCCATCGCCCGGCGATCCACGACGAAGGACACGGCAACACCCGCATCGTCCTCGGCGACTGGTACGAGCAGGGTTCAGTGTTGCGGGTGGATCGCGACGGCGTCCGTCTCGACGCGCTGTCGCTGGCTTGACAATCAATCGGCGGCAGCGAGCAGGCCTTCCAGTTCTTCCGCGTCGAATCCGGCCGCCATCCGCGCCTCGATGTTGAACGGCTTGTGGAGAACGCCGCTCGCGTATTCCTTCAACAACGCGCGAAAGCGCGCACGCGGCTCGATGTCCGCACGCTCGCAATGCCAGCGATACCAGCGCGATCCGGCGGCGACATGCGCGACCTCCTCGCGCAGGATGATGTCGAGGATGCCCGCGGTCTCCTCGTCGCCGAGCGCGCGCAGCTTCACGATCATTCCCGGCGTCACGTCGAGACCGCGCGCCTCGAGCACGCGTGGCACCAGTGCCATCCGCGCAAGGCCGTCATGCGCTGTCTTTCCCGCCATTTCCCACAGGCCGTTGTGGGCATCGAAATCGCCGTAGTCATGGCCGAACGCATTCAGGCGTTCGCGCAGCATCGTGAAATGGCGCGCCTCGTCGTCGGCCACCTGCACCCAGTCGACGTAGTAATCCGCCGGCATGCCACGGAAACGATAGATCGCGTCGCAGGCAAGATCGATGGCGTTGAATTCGATATGGGTGACGGCGTGGATGAAGGCGGCGCGTCCTTCCGTCGAACCGAAACCGCGGCGTGGCAAATCGCGCGGATGCACCAGTTTCGGTGTCGTCGGACGTCCCGGCATCGCGATGGCTTCTGGCGCCGGCGATGTCCCGTTCGCCACCAGTTCGCCATCGCGGAATGCCTTCGCCAGTGCACGTGCCGCGGCCGGTTTGCCGGCGATGTCGCCGCAGTCGAGGACCGCCTTCGCCGTGGCGTGGAGATCGTCCATCGCGCGAGGCTCAGGCCCTGCGCTTGGCCTTGGCCTCATCCGAACGCTGCGCCTGCAGGGCCTCGAAATAACCCGCTGCGACGCCAGTGACGTATTCGCCGCTGAAGCACGAGGTATCGAACTGCATGCCGGCGTTCTTGGGGCCGGCGACAGCCGCTTCGAGGTCCGCGAGATCCTGATAGACCAGCCAGTCGCAGCCGATCAGTTGCTCGACTTCCTTCTCGCTGCGACCGTGCGCGATCAATTCTTCCGGATTCGGCATGTCGATGCCGTAGATGTTGGGATAACGCACCGGTGGCGCGGCGGAGGCGAGATAGACCTTCCTGGCGCCGGCGTCGCGCGTCATCTGCACGATCTGCTGCGAGGTGGTGCCGCGCACGATCGAATCGTCGACCAGCAGCACCACGCGATCCTTGAATTCCAGCGGGATCGGATTGAGCTTGCGGCGCACCGATTTCTGGCGCTCGCCCTGCCCCGGCATGATGAAGGTGCGGCCGACATAACGGTTCTTGATGAAGCCTTCGCGGTACTTCACGCCGAGCACGTGGGCGATTTCCAGCGCGGCGTCGCGGCTGGTATCGGGAATCGGGATCACCACGTCGATGCCATGGTCGGGACGTTCGCGCAGGATCTTCTCGCCCAGCGACACGCCCATGCGCATGCGCGCCTTGTGCACCGAGATGTTGTCCATCATCGAATCGGGACGCGCGAAATACACGTACTCGAACACGCACGGGCGCGCCAGCACGTCCTTGGCCGTGATGCGGGCATGGAGCTTGCCGTCCTGGGTGATCACCACCGTCTCGCCCGGGGCGACATCGCGCACGCGTTCGAAGCCGGTGAGATCGAGCGCCACCGATTCCGACGCCACCGCATATTCGGTTCCATTCGCGGATTCGCGCTTGCCGATCACCAGCGGGCGAATGGCATTGGGATCGCGGAAGGCAACCAGGCCGAGCTCCATCACCATGCAGACCACGGCATAACCGCCCTTGACCCGCTGCATCACGCCTTCCATCGCGCGGAATACCGATGCCGGCGACACCTCGTCCTGGGCGTCGAGTTCGTGCGCGAACACATTGAGCAGCACTTCGGAGTCTGAAGTCGTGTTGAGGCCGCGGCGATCCTGCTCGATCACTTCGCGCCGCAAGGCTTCGGTATTGATCAGGTTGCCATTGTGCGCAAGCGCGATGCCGTAGGGCGCATTGACGTAGAACGGTTGCGCTTCGTCGCTGCCCTCGCTGCCGGCGGTCGGATAGCGGCAATGGGCGATGCCCATGCGTCCGCGCAGCTGCGACATCGACGCGGCATCGAAGACATCGCTGGCCAGGCCCTTGCCCTTTTCGACGCGCAGGACATTGCCGTTGCTGGTGGCGATGCCGGCCGCGTCCTGTCCGCGATGCTGCAGCACCGTGAGGCCGTCATACAGTTGCGTCGCGACGTCCTGCGTCCCGACGATGCCCATGATTCCGCACATTTGCTGTTTCCTCAGGGGCTGGGACGAACGATGCCGCCCACGCCCAGTTTCGATTGTGCGCTGGCCTTCAGCGCATTGGCCGCGTCCTTCGTCATCACCGGGCCGAGACGCACGCGCGTCAACACGCCCTTGTCGGTCCTGACGGTATCGGTGGTGGCCGAGAACCCGGCAGCACGCGCCTTGTCGCGCAACGCGGTGGCCTCGGCGGCATTGGCGAAGGCGCCGAGCTGCACCGCGAATCCGGTGCCGGAAGCTGCCGGCTTGTCGGCGGGCTTCGGTTCGGGCTTGGGTTGATCGGGTTTCGGCGTTTCCGGCGCATCCCTGTGCTGGGCAACGACCGGCTTGGTTTCGGTCGTTTGCGCGGGCTTGGCCGGCTTCGTGGCTGCGGTCGTCGTCTTGTCGGGCTTGGTGTTCGGCGCAACGATGGCCGGAGTCGCGGCAACCGTCGAGGCCGGTGCAGCTGGCGTCGCCGCTGCTTGCGGTGCGTTGGCATCAAGCGCGATCACCTGCGACTTCACCGGTGCATTGAGCTGCCCAGCCTGCACGCGCGCGACCTCGGCGGCTTCGCGGGTCGGGTACGGCCCGATGCGTACACGCCAGGCATCGCGTCCGGCCAGCGAAATCTTGTCGCTGTAGCCATGCAGCTTGATTCCATTCAGCGCCTGCACCACGCGATCGGCGTCGCCGCCGCTGCCATAGCTGCCGAAGCTGACGGCATAATCGCCGGCGGCGGTCTCCGGTGACGGCTTGTCGACGATCGTCGCCGGGTTGGCGGGCTGAGCGGAAGCAGCATTCGCCGCGTTTGCATTGGGTCGAGTGTCGACATTGGCCTGCACCGCCGGCATGCCGGTCGCTCCGCCGGCACCCACGGCACCGGGCACGTCGAGCGGCAATTCCTGGGTCTTGACCGTCGCGTCGGGTGCCTTCGGCGAATCCAGCGGCACGTCGGACACTCCACTGTCGGGCGCAGGCCCCTTGACCAGCATGGGCAGGAAGATGACCGCCAATGCAATCAGGACGGCGGCGCCCCAGAGGCGCTGTTTCACGGGACGATCCATTCGGCGCGCGGTCTCGCAGCGAGTTTTCGCCGATTATACCGGTGCCGGACTGCCGACTTCCCGGCAGCCCGCTGAATGCAGTGCGTGCAGGGCCGCTTCCACGGTGTGGAAGGATCCGAACACCAACACCCGATCGCCCGGCGCAGCGATGGCTTGCACGCGGCGCAAAGCCGTGGCGACATCGGCATTCAGCGTGGCTCCGGGCAATCGCACCCGTGCCGCCAATGCCTCGGCGTCCTGTGCCCGGCCTTCGACATCCAGTCCGGCCAGGTGCCAGTGATCGACCAGCGATGCCAGCGCGGCGGTCACGCCTTCCACATCCTTGTCGGCCAGCGCGGCATACACCGCGTGGACACGCCCCTGTTTCGGCTGATTGCGCAACCATTCGGCCAGCGCCTGCGCGGCCTGCGGGTTGTGGCCGACATCGAGCCGATATTCGATTTCGCCACCATCCAGCCGCTGCAACCGACCGGGCAGCCGGGCACAAGCAATCCCCCGTGCCCACGCCGCACCGGGAATCTCCAGCGGCGACGCCCGCAACGCGGCGATAGCGGTCGCGGCATTGCGCAACTGCACCGGCGCGGCAAGTTCCGGCATCGGCAGGTCGAGGATGAAACCGGGTTCACGCCACTGCCAGCCGACGCTGGCGTCATCGACATCGACGGCACGATCGACAAAGAAATCGCAGCCCATTCGCAGCGCCGACGCGCCGATCGCGTAGGCGTGCCGCAACACGCTGGACGGTGGTTCGTCATCGCCCAGCACCAGCGGCTTCCACGCCCGCGCGATGCCGGCCTTCTCGACGCCGATGTCCTCGCGATCCTCGCCCAGCCAATCCATGTGGTCGAGATCGACGGTCGTGATGACGGCGACGTCGGGGTCAATGATGTTCACCGCGTCCAGTCGCCCGCCCAGGCCGACTTCGAGGATGGCGAGATCGAGCTTCTCCCGCGCGAACAGCCACAACGCGGCCAGCGTGCCGGTTTCGAAATACGTCAGGGAAATATCACCACGCGCGGCCTCGACCGCCTCGAATGCGGCGACCAGGCCGGCGTCGCCTGCATCGACACCATCGATGCGCACCCGTTCGTTGTAGCGCAGCAAATGCGGCGAGGTGTAGGCACCAACGCGCAGGCCCGCGGCGCGCGCGATCGCTTCGATGAAGGCGACGGTCGAACCCTTGCCATTGGTGCCGCCCACGGTGATCACGCAACCCGCCGGTTTCGGCAAGTGCATGCGCTCGGCGACCGCACGCACGCGTTCGAGACCGAGTTCGATGGCGGTGGGATGCCGGTGCTGCAAACGCGCCAGCCAGTCCTGCAGGGAATCACTCATGCGCACATTATCGACGACGGCAGGCCGACAGAGAATCACCGGTATAGTCCGCCTTCTTCCCCCTGCGGAACCTCGCCATGCCGATCGCCAGCGGAACCTTCACCCTGCAGATGAAAGCCGAGCCGGGACTCGATCTCGGCGATGGCGCGCAGACCGGCAGCTTCCGCTTCGACAAGCAATTCGACGGCGCGCTTGAAGCCACCAGCGTGGTGCAGATGATTTCGGGCGGCAATCCCGCGACCGGATCTGCCGCCTACGTCGCGATCGAGCGCATTGCCGGCACGCTCGACGGCCGCGCCGGCAGTTTCATGACCTGTCACCGCGGGATCATGGATGGCGGAAGCGTTTCGCTCGAGGTCGACGTCGTGCCCGGATCGGGCGGCGACGCGCTCGAAGGCATCCGCGGCAGGATGACGATCCGCATCGACGCCGGCGTGCACCACTACGCGCTGGATTACACGCTGGCGTAAGCGTCACTTCTTCGCCGGCACGCCCATTTCCTGCAGCAACTGCGGCGCCGGATCGACCACCGTCATCACCCAGCGCATGTAGCGCTGGTCCATCGAGATCATCCGCGTCATCACGGGATCGAACACCCAGTTCGAGGCCACCGACTCCCAGTTGCCGTCGAACGCGAGGCCGACCAGCTTGCCGTGCGCATCCAGCACCGGCGATCCCGAATTGCCGCCGGTGATGTCGAGGTCGGAGAGGAAATCGACCGGCACGCTGC
>JAEKKW010000145.1 GCA_019510195.1 Lysobacterales bacterium
GCTGGGCCACCGAGTCGATGGGCGAGAGCGCTCCATTCTTGCGCGAGCAGTACGGCGGCCCCGCGCCGAAGTGGCTGCCCAACGACAAGGCCGACCCCGAGTGCCACGTGCACCACGGCTTCGACGCCGAAGGCCGGCTGGTGTTGCAGCGCCAAAGCCGGGGCCGCGTCACGGCCTGGCTGCACGAAGTCGACCGGCGTACCGGCATGGACCTGGAGATGCACGAAGGCTCGCCCTGGCTCGCCACGGTCCATCAATACCGGTACCGTTCCGCCGACGGCCTGCTGGATTCGCAGCACGTCAGCCGTGGCCACCAGGGCTTCGACACGCACTATGTGTGGGAGAACGGCCAGCTGCAGCGCGCGGTCACATCCAACTGGGCCGAGGGTCAGAAGACCTGGCTCTGCCAGAACGTGTACCGCTACGACGAAGCGGCACAACTCGACACCATCACGCTCGAATACCTCGAAGACGACGGCACGTCCAGCGGCCAGACCCGGCTGAGCTACCGCCGCCCACGCAAGGGCGAGACGCTGGCCACTGTCGAGGCCCGGGTCGAGAGCCTGCTCGTCGAAGCGATCACGCGCGCGCTGGCGCAGGTCCCCTCGGACGAAGCCATCTATTGCCTGCTCATCTGCTACACGCAGGAAGACTTCGGCGCCGCGTGGCCGCCGTTCCTGGTGTGGGGCCGCGAGCCATACCGCCGGGCGGTGCTCGAAGCAGGCGAAGACGTGGGCTACTACCTCTGGGCACCCGACGAAATCCGCGAGGTGCAGGGCGATGCGCACGAACGCTGGTTCGACGATCCGGCACTGAAGGAAGCCTGCCTGCTGCACATCCAGTTCATGGACCTGCGCCAGAGCACCGCTTCGGCGATGCGCGTGCTGAAGAACCTGGCAGCGCATTTCAACGCACCCGCGGCGCACGCCATGCTGAACACGAGCGACGATTTCGTTGTCGCGCATGCGGATAACACCGGCGAGATCGATCCGCGAAAGGCCATGAAAGCCGCCATCGCGCCTCCATCACGATCGATCCTTCGAGCACGTAGATGAAGGCGTGGGCGTCGTGGCGGTGGACCGGGTCGACGGAGCCCGGCGGAAAGTCCACGATGAACGAGATCGCCTCCTTGCCGGGCATGTCCGCCAGGTCCTTCGTCATGAGGACGGTCGCGGCGGCTTCGGGTGCGGCCAGGGTGGGCATTGCGGCGAGCATGCCGAGTGCGAGGCCGAGGGAGAGGCAGGTCTTCTGAAAGCGCGTCATGGGTGTCTTTGCGGCCCGTGTGGCGGGCCTTGAATCAACGAATGGATGGATGGATAGGTCGCCAGCGGCTCAGGTGCGCGCATGCTGCGCAAGCCACGCATCGAAGCGGGTCGCCCCCAGACGCGGGGCGTTGCCGGGCGTGAGCGAACGGTCGTCGAGCTGCACGCC